>NZ_JARVKT010000029.1:0-82416 GCF_029809455.1 Micromonospora sp. DH14
GTGATCATGAAGTTGTTGCCGTGACACGCCGGTCCGAGTGGCAACAACTTCATGATCACCGTCTGCCGTGGGCAGAGTGGTTGGGCTGGTCGGGTGTCGGGGGCGCAGGATCGCTGCATGCGGATCCTCATCCTGGGTGGCACCCAGTTCCTCGGCCGGGCGACGGCCCGGCTCGCCGTCGAGCAGGGCCACGAGGTGACCTGCGCGGCAAGGGGAGTGTCCGGTGTCGTGCCGGCCGGGGCGCGGTTCGTCCCGGTCGACCGCGATGATCCGCAGGCGCTCGTCCCGCTGGCCGACGCGGGCTTCGACGCCGTGATCGACGTGACCCGCCAGATCAGTCACGCCCGGCACGCGCTCGCCGCGCTCGCCGATCACGTCGGCCACTGGTCGTTCGTGTCCACGATGTCGGTGTACGCGGACAACACCACCCCGGGCCAGAGCGCCGCGGACGCGCCCGTGCTGCCGGCCGCCCCGGCGGACGTGGACGGTCCGGTCGGCCCGGATCACCGCTGGTACGGCGAGTGCAAGGTGAGCATCGAGGAGCTGGTGCGGGAGCGGATGGGGGTGGACCGTTCGTTCGTCTGCCGGGCGGGGTTGATCGTCGGCCCCGAGGATCCGAGCGACCGTTTCCCGTACTGGGTGCGGCGGCTGTCGGCCGGTGGCGAGGTGCTGGCCCCCGGAGCGCCGACCGACCGGGTGCAGTTCGTGGACGTCGCCGACCTGGCGGGTTGGTTGCTGCACGCCGCCGGCACCCGCCTCGGCGGCACGTACGACGGCATCGGGCCGGCGATGACCCGGGCGGACCTGCTGGCCGGGGTCGCGGCCGGGCTGGACCTGGCAGAACCCGTCCTGACCTGGGTCGATCAGGAGTTCCTGAGCTCCCACGACGTCCGCGAGTGGTCGGGGGAGCGGGCGCTGCCGCTGTGGGTGCGACTGCCGGAGTACGGCGGCCTGATGGACCGCGACGCCCGACCTTCTCTGCACGCCGGGTTGGCGATCCGTCCGCTGCCGGACACCGTTCGGGCGACCGCGTCCTGGATGGCAGCGCATCCGGCCGCCGTACGGCAGGGTGGTCTCGACCCGGCGGATGAGGCGGTGGTCCTGGGGGAGTGGCAGGCTGTGCGGGACCGGTGATCCCGGCTGCCGACACTTTTCCCTACCGGACAGTCATAGTTGACGCTCACGCCTGGTGAAAGTAAGTTTCACCCGTGGCGAAGAGTCCGAAGATTTCTGCGAGAAACGAGCCCGGTGGACTGATCGTCCACATCAGTGGGTTGCTGCCATCGCTGTCGCCCGCCGAGCAGCGGGTCGCCCGGCTGGTCGTCTCCGACCCGGCGGCCGCCGCCCGGCGGACAATCACCGACCTCGCCACCGCAGCCGAGACGTCGGAGGCGACCGTCATCCGGTTCTGCCGTTCGGTGGGCATGGACGGTTACCCCCAGCTGCGCATCCGCCTCGCCGCCGAGGCCGCCCGGCGGATCGAGCCACCGGACGCCCGAGTCGTCGGCGGTGACATCCCGCCCGGCGCCGACCTGGCCCAGATCATCGCCACCATCGCGTTCAACGACGCCCGGGCCGTCGAGGAGACCGCCGAGCAACTCGACCCGGCCGTCTGCGAGCAGGTGGTCGAGGCGATCAGCGGCGCCGGTCGGATCGACATCTACGGCGCCGGCGCCAGCGGCTTCGTCGCCTCGGACTTCCAGCAGAAGCTGCACCGCATCGGGCGGATCGCCTTCTACTTCCCGGACGTGCACACCGCGCTGACCTCGGCCGCCCTCCTGGGCCGGGGCGACGTGGCGATCGGCATCTCGCACACCGGCACCACCTCCGACGTGATCGAGGTGCTGGAGCAGGCCCGCACCCGCGGCGCCGCGACGGTGGCCCTGACCAACTTCCCGCGCTCGCCGATCGCCGACGTGGCGGACTTCGTGTTGACCACGGCGGCCCGGGAGACCACCTACCGCTCCGGCGCGACGGCCAGCCGGCTGGCCCAGCTCACCGTGGTCGACTGCCTCTTCGTCGGTGTGGCCGCCCGCAACCGTGCCCGGGCCCGCAAGGCCCTGGAGGCGACCGCCGAGGCGGTCCAGTCGCACCGGGTGGGTGCCAACCGGAGGCGGGCATGACGGCCGGTGCGGAGATGCCCGCACCGCCCGCTCGCCCGACGGTCCGGGTGGGTGCTCCGACCGAACGGCGTAACCCGCTCAGCGTCGACCTGGACCTGATGTCGACCCGGGACGTGCTCACCGTGATCAACGACGCGGACCGGCGGGTGCCCGCCGCCGTCGCCGCGGTGCTCGACGAGATCGCCACCACCGTCGACCTGGCGGTCGAGGCGCTTCGCGGCGGTCACCGGGTGCACTACTTCGGTGCCGGCACATCCGGCCGACTGGGCGTGATCGACGCGGCCGAGCTGGCCCCCACCTTCAACTCGCCCCGGCACTGGTTCTGCGCACACCTCGCGGGCGGCCCGGACGCCATGTGGCGGGCAGTCGAGGACGCCGAGGACGATGACCGGGGCGGCGCGGTCGAAGCGGCCAGTTGTGTCCGTGCCGGGGACCTGGTGGTTGGTCTGGCGGCCAGCGGACGCACCCCGTACGTCCTCGGGGCGCTCGCCGCAGCCGGCGCCATCGACGCTTCCACGGTGCTGCTCTGCGCCAATCCGGAGGCGGAGGCCGCCCGGTCGGTGGACGTGTTCATCGGGGTGGACACCGGACCCGAGGTGGTCACCGGGTCGACCCGGATGAAGGCGGGCACCGCGCAGAAGTTGGTGCTCAACACGTTCTCGACCGCCGTCATGGTGCGCCTGGGGCGGGTCTACTCGAACCTCATGATCGACATGGTGGCCACCAACGCGAAACTCCGCGGACGAATGATCTCGATTCTGGTCGAGGCCACCGGCTGCTCGGAGGAGATCTCCCGGCAGGCCCTCACCGAGGCCGACGGTGACCTGAAGACGGCGCTCGTCTCCCTCGTCTCCGGCGCCGAGATCGACGCCGCCCGGGCCGCGTTGGCCCGCTCGGCGGACCAGGTGCGCGGCGCCCTCGCCCTGCTCGCCTCCTAACGCCGCCCACCCCCCGGGAAGCGAACCGGGCTTCGGATTGTTCATCTGGCCGGGGGGTAATAACACCCCCGTGGATGAACCGACCGGTTCACCGGTGCGTATCTGGCAGTGAGCAGGATCGCATCGTGGTGGTGACCCGGGTCGCTGTCCCCCGCGGCGGGCGGTGTTGCCATGGTGCGGTAACCCGTACGTGGTGCCCAATGGTGAGCCCACCCGATGGGGTGCTGACAGCAAACATGGACCGTGCTCTCAGCTACTACTCAGGCATTCGTGACACTTTCGACTCACGGCGAGGAATCCCCGACACGTCTCATCTGTTGTGTAGGTGTCAGCACCGATGGGCACAGCAGAAGTTACCAGGGGCTGACAGGCGTGGGAAATGGCAAGGAACCGGGCAACCGGCGCGAGCGAGGGGACCGTGGGCAACGTGGACAAGAACATCGGCATGCGAACCGACGAGGTTGCCGAGGAGCGCGACCTGGTCGGCGTCTACCTGCACGAGATCTCCCGGACGCCACTGCTGGACGCCGCCAAGGAGGTCGATCTCTCCAAGGCGATCGAGGCCGGCCTCTACGCCGAGCACCTGCTCGGTGAGGAAGCCGTTCCCGCCGGTGTCGACCGGGCCGACCTGGAGTGGCTGGTCGTCGAGGGGGAGCGGGCGAAGGACCTCTTCATCCGCGCCAACCTCCGGCTGGTCGTGTCGATCGCCCGGCGCTACGTACGCTCCGGGATGCCCATGCTGGACCTGATCCAGGAGGGCAACACCGGCCTCGTCCGGGCGGTCGAGAAGTTCGACTACGAGCGTGGATACAAGTTCTCCACCTACGCCACCTGGTGGATCCGGCAGGCGATCAGCCGGGCGATCGCCCAGCAGGAGCGCACCGTCCGACTCCCGGTGCACCTGGTGGAGGACGTCAACCGGATGCGCAACGTGGCGCGGCAGCTGACCCGCGAGTTGGGCAGCGACCCGGAGCCGGAGCAGATCGCCGCCGCCCTTGGCGTCACCGTCGAGCGGGTGAACGAGCTGCGCCGCTGGTCGCAGGACACCGTTTCGCTGGACACCCCGGTGGGTGACGACGGCGACACGAACCTCGGCGACCTGGTGGCCGACAGTGACGCGCCGTCGCCCGAGGACATCGTGCTCAGCGGCCTGGAGCGGCAGCGCATCGAGGGGCTGCTCAACCACCTCGACGACCGGTCCGCCGGCATCATGCGGGCCCGCTACGGGCTGGAGGACGGCCGGGAGCACTCGCTCACCGAGGTCGCGTCCCGGTTCTCGCTGTCCCGCGAGCGGATCCGGCAGTTGGAGATCCAGGCCCTCGGCCGGCTCCGTGAGCTGGCCCGGGCAGAGGGGCTGCAGGCAGCCTGACCTGGTAGTAATGACGGCGAACGGCCGGCGTCCGATAGGGGGACGCCGGCCGTTCGCCGTTTGCCGAGCGTGGTCAGCGAACCCGACCGTAACCCTGGATGGGCATCATGTTCATGCCGCGCTTGAGCACGTTGCGACCGGCGCTGGGCGCGTCGATCACCTGGCCGCCGCCCACGTAGAGGGCGACGTGCCCGAGCCCGCTGTAGAAGACCAGGTCGCCGGGGCTCAGGTCGCTTCGCCCGATGTGGGTGACCGCGCTCCACTGCATCCGGGTGTTGTGCGGCAGGGACTTCCCGGCCGCCCGCCAGGCCGCCGAGGTCAGCCCGGAACAGTCGTACCCGTTCGGCCCGTCACCCGCCCACACGTACGGCTTGCCGATCGCGCCGAACGCGTAGCGCACCGCCGTGCCGGCGGCGCCGGACACGGCGGGCACGTTCTTCGCCTCGTTCTTCGCCGCAGTGGGCTCGGGTCGTTCGGTGGCGGCCCCGTACGCCTGCCGGCGCAGCTCGTACAGCTTGGCCAGGTCCTGCTCGATCTGCTTCTTTCCCGCGGCGAGCTGGCGAGCCTGCGCCGCCTGCCGGGCCAGCGTGGCGTCCAGGCTGGCCTTCTCGTCGAGCAGTCGCTGCTGATTGGCGGTGAAGCCGGAGATGCTCGCCTGCCGTTGGCGGGTCAACTGTTCGACGGTGCCGAGCCGGTCCAGCAGCGTGGCCGAACCACCGGGACGCAGCAGCGCGTCAGCGGTGCGCAGGCTGCCGCTCTTGTACGCGGTGGAGGCGATCTTGGCGACGTCGGCCCGGCTCTGCTCGACCTGCTGTTCGAGCGGGCCGATGCGGTCCTGTAATCGGGCCACTGCGGCCTCGTTCGTCTTGATCTCCTCACGCAGCTTGTTGTACGACTCGACGACCCGCTCCAGCTCCGCCGAGGACGTCTCGATCCGGCGGGTCAGCTCGGCGGGGGACGGCTCGGCCTGGGCCACCGCCGTCGGGGCGATCAGCGCGGCGGACATGCCGACCAGCGCCACGGTGCGCAGCAGATTTCTCAGGGATGACAAGAGCGAAAGGCCCCTCTCCCACGGCCGCCGGGGCTGCTGATGCCCGCGACGACACCGGCCGGGGCCATCCGGGCGGACGGCACTGGGCCGGACCGGCTCGCCCAACCTAACCCGGGACGGATGTCACTCGCAGTTGAAGCAGTGGCGAAAGTTGGCGGAGTTGCCGGTCGTGGCCGGTGTGTTGGGTGGCGTCATCGTGGCTGATGACGACTCAGAACAGGCGAACATCGCCCCTTTTGAGGATCAGTGACGGATATGCGACTTTCGTCGTTCCCGGCGTATGCCGCCGGATTCCTGGCCGCCATAACCGATAAAACCTGAAATGGATGCTGTTTCTCGGCGATGTCACCCGCCGGGGTGGGCTGTCGGGAGCCCGCAAATGCCCAGGTCGACTGGCAATGCCGAAACACAATGAAGTCCGGAGCCGGGAATCCCGTCGGCAGATGGCGATGACTGTCACTGGCGGTCCACCCGGCCAACCGTCCCCTGCGGGAGGAACCGTGAATCGTGAAGGCGCAAAGACGCGACCGCCGCGAACGGTGCCGGGCGCCCGGTCGACCCTGCTGTACGCGCGGCCCGGCATCATCGTGACCGTCGACCGGTTCACCGTCGGTCGCAACAGCTACCGGGTCGCCGACCTGACCCATCTGCGTACCACCCGAGGCCCGCACGACCGGATCGCCGTCCGGGCCGTCGTCCTCACCGCCAGCATGCTCGGCGGGGTGGGGGTGCTCCTCGGCTTCACCGGCGGTCTGCAACGTCTCACCGCCGAGGCGTACCTGATCCTCGGCGCGGTGTTCCTGCTCCCGGCCGCGCTCGCAGTGGTCGGTGACCGCTGGCGGCCGCCGCCGCACGAGCTGTGGGGGTGGTACCGGGGAACGGAGGTGCTGCTGTTCAGCGCCGACGACGAACGGCAGTTCGGCCAGGTCACCCGGTCGCTGCTGCGGGCCCGGGAGGTCAACCGCTACGGCAGCTGGGTCGATCCGCTCGCCGCGGCGGACCCGTGGCGGCCCAACCGCTGACGCCCCGACCCGCCCGGGTGATCCTGCGACGGGCAGACCAGTCTGGGCGGTGCGGACCCAACTGCCGTAGCTGACCGACGGTACGTCAGCTGGCGACCGTCTCCGGGGTGCGTTGCACCGGTCGGGTCAGCCACCCGCTGACCCGGCGCTCGGCGTAGAACGAGACGAACGGCACGGTGCCGGCCAGCATCACCAGGAGCATCCGCTTCAACGGCCAGTCGGCCCGCCGGCTCAGGTCGAACGCGGCCACCAGGTAGATCATGTAGAGGAAGCCGTGCGCCGGCCCCACCGTCTCCACCACGACCGGGTTGTCGAACGCGTACTTCAGTGGCATGCCGATCACGACCAGCAGGATCAGCACCACGCCCACGATCCAGGCGATCACGCGGTACCGGGTAAGGGCAGCGCCCACCTTTGTCCGTCCTTCCGAGCCCGGCTCAGCCGGGATAGTCACCGGGCCGGGCACCCGGATTGGCGTTCAACCATGACAGATAGTGGTTGTAGGCGGCCAGATCGGTGTCCTCGCCGACGTCACCGGTGGCCGGCACCCGGGACACCCGCACCGGTCGGCGTACCGCCGGTCGGGACCCGGTGGTGACCGTCGGCGCCGGCTCGACGGCCGGGTCCACGGGCGGTGTGTCGGCCTCCGTCGCCCTGCGGCGGGCCAGCTTCACCTCACGCCACCAGACGTAGACCACGAAACCGGCGAAGATCGGCCACTCGACCGCGTACCCCCAGCTCAGGCTGTTGCCGGCGGTGGCCCGGCTGATCTGCCACCAGCCCAGCCCGAGGAAGCCCACGACCAGCACGACCATGGCCACGTGGCGCGCGATCCACGCCGGAGTCCAGAGCCGCCTCATGGCATCGAGGGTACCGGGGACGCCGCCGGTCTCCGACACCGTGTCGTAGTTGTCGCCTGGTCGGCGTGGTTTGGCATCAGCACGTCTGGGCAATCGTCTAGACGCCAGCCCAAACGAGATCAAGGGGGGCGATCATGACCGGATCGGTACGTGAGGACGGCTTCGCGTCCAGCGGCGGCGCGGATATGAGCCCGGAGCAGCGGGTGCCCGAGTGGGGCGGCGATGAGCTGGCCGACCCGGCCGGTGCTTCCGGTCTCGACGGCGATCTGCCCGGCATCGACCCGACGGAGCTGACCGACGAGGACCTGATCCGCGAGATGCACAGCCTGCACCGCACCCGCCTGGACACCCTGCGGCACGCTGCGGACTCCGCACTCGCCAACCACCTGCGACGCACGGCGGAGCTGGAGACCGAGTACCTGGCCCGCCACCCGGGTCGCGAGGTCGATCCCAGCCGCCTGCGGGACGCCTGATGTCGGCGCGCGCCGTACGCGGCATGTCCGCGCCGCCCGAGGTGGTCTTCAGCACGGCCACCGACCCCGACCGTGCCTCGGCCTGGCTGCCGGAACCACTGCGTGGCGACGGCAGCCCGGCCGCGGAGATCGACGGCGACGAGCTGCGTGCCCGGTGGGGCGACACCGACGACTGGTCCGCCGAGATCCGGGTCGAGCCGGCGGATTCCGGTGGCGCCCGGATCGAACTCGACCTGACCGACGGGTCGGGCGGGCCCGGGCCGGACCAGCTGGCCGACCAGGCGCTCACCAACCTGGCCCGCGAGGTCGCCGACAACCTCCAGGCCGGCTGAGCCGGCCGAGCGGGACGCCGCTCCCGCCGCCACCACCACGACACGTGAGGAGATCGGGTGAGCGACACTGGCCTGCGACAGAAGGCGGCCCGGCTGCGCCGGGCGTACGCGCCGCACGAACACCGGCCGCTCGGCGGCTACCTGGTGGCGATGGGCGCCTACGCCGGGGTGACCGGTGCGCTCGCCGGCCTGGTCAAGGCGACCGGTCGGCCGGTGCCGGAGCGCCCCGCGCCGTCCGACGTGGTGCTGCTCTCCATCGCCACGCACAAGCTGAGCCGGCTGCTGTCCAAGGACGCGGTGACGAGCCCGCTGCGGGCGCCGTTCACCCGCTACGACCGCCCGATCGGCAGCGGCGAGGTGATGGAACAGGTCCGCGACTCGGGCAGCCCGACCCGGCACGCCATCGGCGAGTTGCTGAGCTGCCCGTTCTGCCTGGCCGTCTGGGTGGCCACCGGGCTGACCGGTGGCCTGGTCCTCGCGCCCCGGCTCACCCGCCTGGTGGCGACCGCGCTGACCGCGGTCGCCGCGTCCGACTTCCTCCAGATGGCGTACGCGACGGCCCAGCAGGCCGCCGAGGGCGGGCACGGCGAAGACTGATCAGCACGCACGAAAAGGGGGGCCGGCGGAAGCTGGCCCCCCTTCTCGTACCCCTCAGCGCTGCATGCCGGACCAACCGTGCGGCGACTCCGGCTCCCGTTCGTGCTCGTCCGCCCCGGTGATGATGTCCCGGTCCACCGCCGTGCGGTCGTGCTCGTTGGCGAAGTCCGGCTCGGGCGTGGTGTCAGTGCCCTTGGGCGGCTGACCCAGCGCCGGCATTTTCTCGTCGTGGTCCTCGTCGTGGTGCGTCATGTGGTGTCCCTTCTGCTGTCGCTCACGCGGCGGAGCTGGCACAGGCGCTCAGCCGATGGAACCACCCAGCAGGTCGCTGGCCTCGTCCACCGCGTACTCGCCCTCGGGCAGCGCGTCGATCCGGGCGAGCAGGTCCGGCGGGAGTTCGGCGGCCACCGCCCGGCGGTAGATGTCCGCCTGGGTGACCCGTTCCTGCCCCCGGTAGAGGTCGTCGAGCAGGTCGTCGAGGGCCCGGGTGTCCGGCTCGCCGGCTACTGATGCGTCGTCGGTCACGTCGTTCAGCTACCCCGGGCGGAATCGGTCAAACGTCACGCCACCGGGCCGGCCGTCGCCTCCGGAGGGTTCGAGGGGGCTACCGACAGCGCCGCCCCCGGCCTTGTGGGCCGGGGGCGGCGCTGGTGTCGGTGTGCAGGTCGCCTCTCGGCGAGTGGCGCTACGCGGCTCCAGCCGGACGGTATTCCGCGAAGGCTATTTAGGTGAGGCCCGGGGACACTGGGCACACCGACACCCCAGTCAACGAGCCGACCCCCGCTCGTGTTCCGTGCGGCCCGGTGTCGGCGGTCACACCGTCGTCGGCACTGTGGCCCGGCGGGCCCGCACGGCCGAGGCGAGGTGGTCGAGCACCTCGGCGGTGTCGTCCCAGCCGAGGCAGGCGTCGGTGACCGACCGGCCGTACTCCAGCTGCCGGGTCGGGTCGAGCTCCTGTCGGCCGGGCAGCAGGAACGACTCCAGCATCACACCGGTGATCCCACGCTGGCCGGCGGCCAGTTGCGCTGCCACGTCCGCGGCCACCAGCGGCTGGTTGCGGTGATCCTTGCCGCTGTTGGCGTGACTGGCGTCGATCACCAGCCGCTCCGGCAGGTCGGCGGCGCGCAGCAGATCGAGCGCCCCGGCGACCGACGCGGCGTCGTAGTTGGGCCGGCCGCCCCCGCCGCGCAGCACCAGGTGCCCGTCGGTGTTGCCCCGGGTGTGCATGATCGCCGGGGTGCCGGAGAAGTCGATGCCGGGGAAGACGTGCGGAACCCCGGCGGCGCGGATCGCATCCACCGCCGTGCCGATGCTGCCGTCCGGGCGGTTCTTCATGCCGATCGGCATCGACAGGCCGGAAGCCAACTGCCGGTGCACCTGACTCTCCACGGTGCGGGCGCCGATCGCGCCCCAGGCCACCGTGTCCGCGATGTACTGCGGGGTGATCGGGTCGAGGAACTCGCAACCCACCGGCAGGCCGAGACGCAGCACGTCGAGCAGGAGCGCCCGCGCCAACCGCAGCCCGGTGTTGACGTCCCCGCTGCCGTCCAGCCCCGGGTCGTTGATCAGGCCCTTCCAGCCGACCGTGGAGCGTGGCTTCTCGAAGTAGACCCGCATGACGATCAGCAGGTCGTCGGCCAGCCGGTCGGCCGCCGTCCGCAGCCGCTGCGCGTAGTCGAGGGCGGCGGCCGGGTCATGCACCGAGCAGGGACCGACCACCACCAGCAGGCGGTCGTCCTCGCGGTCCAGCACGCGCCCCACCGCACGGCGGCCGTTCAGTACGGCCGACGCGAGCGGGGGATCAAGGGGCAACTCGTGGTGCAGCAGGGCGGGCGTGGTCAGCGGCACGACACGGTCGATCCGCTGATCGCTGACCCGATCGGTCTCCGGGGTCGTCACGGTGGGCATCCTTCCGCCGACCGTGCCCGGGGCCGGTGCCCGGGACGAGCCGGCTGCTCGTACGCAAAAGGGCAGGAACGACAGCTCCTGCCCAGCCGGCTCGGTCCGTGGTGACGTCAGTTCATGGTGAAGTCACCGGCGTGCGAGCCGGCTGCCTAAACCATCGATAGGAACGCGTCACCCGGCCAGCGTACCCGACCCGACGCGGTCACCCGGCCCGTCGTCCCAAGATGCGGAGCGAACATCGCGTGCCAGGGGTGCGGTCGGGGTAACAGGGGTCCCATGACACACGAACAGAGCGATCAGGACCGGGTGGAGTCCCGTGCACACCACCTCCTGCCCGAGGAGACGGCGGTGGGCAGCGACGACCCGGAGGCGCAGGCGGAGGCCATCCTCACCGAGTCGGACATCCGCACGGCGGACCAGAACGCCGCCCCGGACACGGTGCTGGAACGTCGTACCTCGGATCAGACCGTTGTCGCTGTCGAACCGCCGGACTGAGCGGTCGCCCCGCGCGCCCGGCGCGACCCCCGGTAGGTCTGGTCGCGCAGCCAGGCCAGCGGACCTGCCAGCCGCAGTTCGGCTGGCAGGTTGCGCGTCGGGTCGAACGCGAGCGCCGCGTCCTGCTCGGCGCTGAGCTGGGCACCGAGGCTGACCTGCCCGACCAGCCGCCACGGCCCCACCGCCGACGCGACCGCGAGCACCAGGCGCGGGGTGTCCGTGCGCGTCGCGGCGGCCACCGTGGCCAGGCTGCGGCCCAGGTCGGCCGCGTCCGGGTCGGCCAACGCGGCCAGCCAGAGGCGTCGGCGACCCGCGCGGTAGCACGTGATCGTGCTGTACGTGCCGGTGAAGCGGCGGCGGGGCAGCGGCAGGTTCCGCAGCACCGGGGCCGCGCCGCTGGAGCTGACCAACAGGTCGAACGGACGGCCGTCGTCGCGGTGCAGGCGCACCGCGAGGCCCAGCACGTCGGGCCAACTGCCCGGCGTGGGCGTGCCCTTGGAGAGCCGGACGGTGGTCCGGTACCGGCCCGGGTCGTCGAGCAGAGCGACCCCGGTGGGAGGTCCCGGCGTACCCCAGATCACCGTCTCGCCGACGAACGAGCGACCGGCCGGATGCAGCAACCGGCCGCGGCGCAGCCGGCCGAGTGCGGTGCTGGCGCGTTCGACGGCGGTGGCGGCCCGGGACGGGGGCGGGGTGACGGTCATTCCCCTCCGGTACCCCGCGCGGCCGCACCGATGCCGCCCGGGTCGGCTCGCCGACCGACAGCGCGTCACCTTTCCGCCCCCGAGATCGGATAGCGTCGGGGCATGCCCGACAGCGGTTACCCCTGGCCCATTCAGACGTCCCGACTGGACAACGGCCTGCGCGTGGTGGTGAGTGAGGATCGCACCGCGCCCGCCGTGGCCGTCAACCTCTGGTACGACGTCGGCTCCCGGCACGAGCCGGCCGGGCAGACCGGTTTCGCCCACCTCTTCGAGCACCTGATGTTCGAAGGCTCGGTGAACGTGGCGAAGACCGAGCACATGAAGCTGATCCAGGGCTCCGGCGGCTCGCTCAACGCCACCACCAACCCGGACCGGACCAACTACTTCGAGACGGTCCCGGCCGAGCACCTCGAGCTGGCGCTCTGGTTGGAAGCCGACCGGATGGGCGGCCTGGTCCCCGCCCTCACCCAGGAGACGCTGGACAACCAGCGGGACGTGGTGAAGAACGAGCGCCGGCAGCGCTACGAGAACGTGCCGTACGGGGACGCCTGGCTGCGACTGCTGCCGATGCTCTACCCGCCGGGGCACCCCTACCACCACGCCACGATCGGCTCGATGGCCGACCTGAACGCCGCCGACCTCGCCACCTTCCAGGCGTTCCATCAGACCTACTACGCGCCGAACAACGCGGTGCTCACCGTGGTCGGCGACGCCACCGCCACCGACGTGTTCGCGCTCGCCGACAAGTACTTCGGCGCGCTGCCCGCCCGCGACGACATCCCGCCGGCGCCGGACGGCCGCAGCGTCCCCGCCACCGGGCAGACGGCCGTCGAGTCGGTCAGCGCCGACGTGCCGGCGCCGCGGGTGTACATCGCCCACCGCAGCTACCCGTTCGGCAGCCCGGGGTACGACGTGATCACCGTGCTCGCCACGGTCCTCGGCAGCGGCCGAGGCAGCCGGCTCTACCAGCGCCTCGCCGACGGCGAGAGGATCGCGCAACCGGACCTGGTCGGGGCGTACGGGGTGGACCTCGCGCACGGCCCGGCACCACTGATCGCCACCGCCACCGCCCGCCCCGGAGTGAGCGCCGAGCGGCTGGCCGAAGGGTTGGCCGAGGTCGTCGACGAGCTGGCCACCGTGCCAGTCACCGCCGCCGAACTGGACCGGGCCAAGGCGTTGCTCAGCACCGGCTGGTGGCGTCAGCTGTCCACCGTCGACGGTCGCGCCGACCTGCTCGGCCGGTACGCCACGCAGTTCGGTGACCCGGCCCGCGTCGCCGACCACCTGCCGGCGCTGCTCGCGGTCACCGCCGAGCAGATCGCCGAGGCCGCCGCCGACGTGCTCGCCACCGACCGGGTGACCTTGACCTACCTGCCCGAGGAGACCTCATGACGCTGATCGCCGACCGTCCCGGCCCGGGTGCCGCCCGCCCGTACCGGTTCCCGCCGGTGGTCCGCCGCGCCGTGGCCGGTGGTCAGGTCGTCGCCGCGCACCTGCCGGGGCAGAACCTCGCCGTGGCCCTGCTGCTGCTCGACGTGGGCGCGGGCCAGGAGCCGGTCGGCAAGGAGGGCCTCTCCGGTGTGCTGGCCAAGGCGTTGGAGGAGGGGACCGCGCAGCGGGACGCCGCCGCGTACGCCCTCGCCGTCGAAGGGCTCGGCACCGCGTTGTCGACCGGCCTGGACTGGGACTCGTTCCAGGCCAGCGTGGTGATCCCGGTGGACCGGCTGAACGCGGCAGTGGAGTTGCTGGCCGAGGCGGTCCGCACGCCCAGGCTGGACCCCGCCGACGTACGCCGGGTCCGCGACGACGAGGCGACAGCGCTCCGCATGGACTGGGCCAACCCCGGCCCGCGCGCCGACGCCGCGCTGCGGGCCGACCTGTTCGGCGCGCAGAACCGTTGGGGGCGGCCGATGCACGGCGACCCGGAGTCGGTCGCCGGGTTGGACGTGGAGGACGTCACCGTCTTCCACTCCGAGTGGTTCCTGCGCCCCGGCACCCTGATCGTCGCCGGTGACCTGGACCGGATCGACCTGGACGCGCTGGCCGCCGCGGCGTTCGCCGGCACCGGTGGTGGCCCCGCCGAGCGCGGTGGCCCGCTTGAGGTGCCGACGCACAACGGTCGGCGGATCATCCTGGTGGACCGACCCGGGTCGGTGCAGTCGACGCTGCGGTTGGGCCACCCGGCACCACACCGGGCGCACCCCGACCACGTGCCGATGACGCTCGCCGGCACGGTGCTCGGCGGCGCGTTCACGTCCCGACTCAACCACCTGCTGCGTGAGGTCCGCGGCTACACCTACGGCATCCGGGCTGACTTCGCCGCGTCGCGGCGGTTCGGTCGGTTCGCGGTCAGCTCCGGGGTGCAGACGGCGGTCACCGCGCCGGCCCTCGTCGAGGCGGTGGGCGAGATCACCCGTACCCAGGCCGGCGGGGTGACCGAGGACGAGCTGGAGGTGGCCCGCTCCTGGCGGGCCGGGCAGCTCTCGGTCGAGTTGCAGAGCCCTCGGGCGATCGCCTCCGCGCTGACCACCCTGGTGGTGCACGACCTGCCGGACGACTACCACGCGCGGTTGCGGGAGTCGTTGCTCTCCGCCGACGTGGAGCAGGTCTCCGCGGCGGCGGCCACCCACCTGCACCCGGAGGCCCTGACCCTGGTCATCGAAGGCGACGCCGCCGTCATCCGCGACGACCTGACGGCAGCGAACCTGGGCGACCTGATCGCCTGACCCCGCTGTTCTCTCCCGCGTTGATCATGAAGTTGTTGCCACCTGCCACGGCGTGTCGCGGCAATAACTTCATGATCAACGGGGTGAGGCGGGGGAGAGGTGGTCGGGGAGGGGGTGGTCGGGGTGGGGGTGTGAGGTGGGACCCGGGGGGTGGGAAAGGGGTCCCGGTTCCGGGGGTCGGGTCGGTAGCCTCGCGGGCATGAGGATCGGCATTGTGGGAGCCACCGGCCAGGTCGGTGGCGTGATGCGGCAGGTGCTGGCGGAGCGGGAGTTCCCGGCGGAGCAGGTGCGGTTGTTCGCCTCGGCGCGGTCAGCCGGGCGTACGCTGCCGTGGCGCGACGGCGAGGTGATCGTCGAGGACGCGGCCAGCGCCGACTACTCCGGGCTGGACATCGTGCTCTTCTCGGCCGGTAAGGGCACCGCCCGGGAGTTGGCCCCCCGGGTCGCCGAGGCCGGCGCCGTCGTGATCGACAACTCCTCGGCGTTCCGGATGGACCCACAGGTGCCGCTGGTGGTCGCCGAGGTCAACCCGCACGCCGCACTGGACCGGCCGAAGGGCATCATCGCCAACCCCAACTGCACCACGATGGCCGCGATGCCGGTGCTGCGCCCGCTGCACGCCGAAGCCGGCCTGGTCGGCCTGGTCGTGTCGACGTACCAGGCGGTCTCCGGTGCCGGGCTGGCCGGCGTCGCCGAGCTGGACGAGCAGGTCCGCAAGGTCGCCGAGCACGCCACCGGGCTGGCCTTCGACGGGTCGGCCGTGGAGTTCCCCGCGCCGCGTTCGTTCGCCCAGCCGATCGCCTTCAACGTGCTCCCGCTCGCCGGCTCGATCGTCGACGACGGCTCGTTCGAGACCGACGAGGAGCAGAAGCTCCGCAACGAGAGCCGCAAGATCCTGGAGATCCCCGACCTGAGGGTCTCCGGTACCTGCGTCCGGGTCCCCGTCTTCACCGGGCACTCGCTCCAGATCAACGCCCGGTTCGCCCGGCCGCTCACCCCGCAGCGCGCCCACGAGCTGCTGGTCGACGCGCCCGGGGTGGCGTTGACCGACGTCCCGACGCCGTTGCAAGCCGCCGGCCAGGACCCGACCTACGTGGGCCGGATCCGCGCCGACGAGACGGTGGAGCACGGGCTGGCCCTGTTCTGCTCCAACGACAACCTGCGCAAGGGCGCCGCGCTCAACGCGGTGCAGCTCGCCGAGCTGGTCGCCGCCGAGCGCCGCTGACCGGCACGGGTCGCCACAGCGCAGGCCCCTCGACACCCGACAAGCACCGAGCCCTCGCCGCCCGTCGGCGAGGGCTCGCTGCCGTTCCGGGTGGTCGCACTGTCGTCGCGCGCGCTCGACCTCGGTCGCCCGAAAGCTCTGGACGAAGGCCAGCACCGGGTGGTCGCCCGCGAGGGCCGGCGGGTCGTGCTTGGATGGGTCGGAGACGATCGTCCAACCTGGAGGACAGCATGCCCGACGACCGCACCCAGCAGGCCTTGACCGACCTGGTGGCCGGCCACTCGATGGGCGTGCTCGCCACCATCAAGCGGGACGGTCGCCCGCAGCTGTCCAACGTGCTCTACTCCTTCGACCGGGACGCCGGCCTGATCCGGGTCTCGGTCACCGACTCGCGGGCGAAGACCGCCAACCTGCGCCGCGACCCCCGGGCCAGCTTCCACGTCAGCAGTCGGGACGGCTGGGCGTACGCGGTGGTCGAGGGTCGCGCCGAGCTGACCCCGCCGTCCGCCGAGCCCGGCGACGACACGGTCGAGGAGTTGGTGGCGCTCTACCGGGCGTTGAGCGGCGAGCACCCCGACTGGGACGAGTACCGCCAGGCCATGGTCGACGAGGGGCGGATCGTGCTGCGGTTGCACGTGGAGCGGCTCTACGGGATGCCGCCGAGAGGCTGAACCCGCCCGCTCAGCCCGGTTCCATCACGGTCACGCCGGGCCAACGCTGCGCCGGCCGGTGCCGGGCCAGCCGCCGCCGGGACAACGCCACACCCACCCGGGCCGGGTTGTGTCGCCACACCCCACCCAGCAGGTCCGCGAGGCCGTACGGCGCGCAGACCTCCAGCCGGTCGGCCGAGTCCAGGCGGACGGCCACCGCCGTCGCGTACTCCGGCCAGGTGGCCACCGCTTCGGCCACATCGCGGTACGGGGTGATCGGTTCGCCGCCGAACTTCGCCGCGTACCAGGTGTGCACCGCCGCCTGGTTGCGCGCCTCCCACGGCGGTTGCGGCCACGCCGCCGTCAGCCGGGCGGTGGCCCGGTCGTCGTCCTCGCGGGTCAGCCGGGTCGGGTCGAAGAAGACCACGTCCACGTCCCGGACCGTCGCCGGGTCGAACCCGTGTCCGTACCGATCGCCCCAGACCAGGTCGCGCAGGACGCCCGCGCCGATCCAGACGTCCGGCAGCCCCGAGTCGCGCACCACTGTCAGCGCCCGGGTCAACCACCGGTTGCCGGCGACCAGCTCCCGCAACTCCGACTCGTCCGCCGCCATCGGCCCACCGTAGGCGGCCACCCCGCGGCGCGCTGCCCCGGGCGGGTCGGCGCGTGGCGGGTCCGAGGTGCGGCGTGTGCGGCAGCGCCGGTAGCCACCGGCAGCCGGGCGTTACCCCGTGCCGGGCGGCGGGTAGACGGGCCGTGCCGACACCGAGAGGGGAGCACCATGACAACGGTCGGAGAGTTCATGACGACCCGGTTGGTGACGATGGACGGCAACGACACGCTCATCGCGGCCGCGCAGGAGATGCGTGACAGCGCGATCGGAGATGTGGTGGTGACCGACGGCGACAGTGTGGTCGGCATCGTCACGGACCGGGACATCACGGTCCGGGGTGTCGCGGAGAACATGGACCCGGGCTCGACCCGGTTGAACCAGATCACCACTCGCGACGTGATCACGGTGAGTCAGTACGACGACGCCGTGGCCGCCGCCGACCTGATGCGGACGTACGCCGTACGCCGGTTGCCGGTGATTGACGACGGACGCCTGGTTGGCCTGGTCTCGATGGGTGACCTCGCGGTCGAGCGTGAACCGCAGTCGGTCCTGGCCGACATCAGCGCCGACGACCCGAACAACTGACCGTCCGCCGCGCCAGACGCGCGCCGGCTCTCCCCCAGGGGAGAGCTGGCGCGCGTCCTGTCCCCCCACCTCCCACCCCTCCCCGCGTGATCAAGAAGTTTGCGTCACGACACGCCCACGGTGGTGACGTGAACTTCTTGATCACCGAAGCAAGGGGGGTCACCCGATTCGGGCGAGGTTGGGCGGGGGAGCGGCGGGGACCCGTGCGGGGACGTGCAACGCCGGCCGTCCGCGCGACGCGAGCGCGGTGGGTGGGATCCCCGGCCCGGCAACTGGGAGGAGTGGACCCGATGGTGGACGCGACCACGAGGTTCTTCGAGGACCTGGACCGGCGGGGGTACGAACCCCTGCTGGCCAAGACCTCCGGGACGCTGCGGATCGACCTGCACGAGGGGGCGCAGACCCGGCACTGGCTGCTGAGGATCGATCGCGGCCGGCTGAACGTCAGCCAGGAGGACCAGGAGGCCGACACGGTGATCGGCGCCAGCCCGGTCCTCTTCGACGACATCGCCTCGGGGCGCGAGCACGGCCTGGCCGCGCTGCTGCGCGGCGACATGACCGCATCGGGTGACCTTCGGCTGGTCGTACAGGTGGAGCGGATCTTCCCTGGGTCACCGGACGCCCGTGGGCCACGTCGACGTTTCGCCGGGGAGGTGCACTGATGGGGCAGAGCAACACGATCCGGATCCTGGACGGCAACACGTTCGTCGTCTGCGAGGACACCGGTGACATCGAGGCGACGCCGAGCGAGCCCACCGGGCTCTTCTCCATCGACACCCGTTTCCTGTCGACCTGGGTGCTGACCGTCAACGGCGAGCGACTCAACTCGCTCTCCTTCGACGACCTGCAGTACTTCGAGTCGCGCTTCTTCCTGGTCCCCGGGATGGCCACGCACTACGTGGACGCGAAGCTGTCGATCATCCGGGAGCGCGCGGTGGGCGGCAGCTTCCGGGAGCAACTGACCATTCTCAACCACGACGAGAAGCCGGTCGACCTGGAAGTCCGGATGGACGCGGCGTCGGACTTCGCCGACCTGTTCCAGGTCAAGGACGAGATCCTGAACAAGAAGGGCGAGATCTACACCGAGGTGGAGCCGGACCGGCTGCGGCTGGGCTACCGGCGGGGCAACTTCCGGCGGGAGACGGTGATCTCGTCGTCGATGTCGGCCCGGTACGACAGCAAGGGTTTCGCGTACACCGTCCACCTTGAGCCGAACGAGCAGTGGGAGGCCTCGATCGAGGTCGAGACCAACGCGGTCGGGCCCACCGGCCGGGACCTTCGTCTGGGGCTGCGCAAGCACGACATCGAGCGGCTCGCTCTCCAGCACGACCTGGAGCAGTGGATCGCCGACGCGCCGAAGGTAAACAGTGAGCACGGCCGGGTGGCCAGCACGTACCGGCGCAGCCTGATCGACCTGGCGGCGCTGCGCTTCCCGCCGCTGTCACTGGGCGGCGCCACCCTGCCGGCCGCCGGCCTGCCCTGGTTCATGACCATGTTCGGCCGGGACAGCATCCTCACCTGCCTGCAGACGCTGCCGTTCACCCCGCACCTGTCGAAGACGACGCTGCGCATCCTGGCGTCCCTGCAGGGCAGCCGGTTCGACGACTTCCGGGACGAGGACCCGGGGCGCATCCTGCACGAGATGCGCTACGGCGAAACCGCCGCCTTCGAGGAGCAGCCCCACTCGCCGTACTACGGCTCGGTGGATGCGACGCCGCTGTTCATCGTGCTGCTCGACGAGTACGAGCGGTGGAGCGGGGACGTCGAGCTGGTCAGGGAGCTGGAGCAGGAGTCCCGGGCGGCGCTGAGGTGGATCGACAACTACGCCGACCTGGTCGGCAACGGCTACATCTGGTACGAGCGCCGCAACACCGACACCGGCCTGGAGAACCAGTGCTGGAAGGACTCCTGGGACTCGATCTCCTACTCCGACGGCACGCTGCCGCCGTTCCCACGGGCAACCTGCGAGGTGCAGGGGTACGCGTACGACGCGAAGGTCCGGGCGGCCCGGTTGGCTCGCGAGTTCTGGGGTGACCCCGAGTTCGCCGACCAACTGGAGCGGGAGGCGGCGCAGCTCAAGGAGCGGTTCAACCGGGACTGGTGGGTGGACGACGGCGAGTACTTCGCCCTGGCCCTGGACCCGGACGGCCGCCAGTGCGACATCCTCAGCTCCAACATCGGCCACCTGCTGTGGAGTGGGATCGTCGAGCCCGAGCGGGCGGAGAAGCTCGCCGCACACCTGGTCGGGCCGCGGCTGTTCTCCGGCTGGGGGGTGCGGACGCTCGCCGAAGGGGAGGCGCGGTACAACCCCATCGGCTACCACAACGGCACGATCTGGCCGTTCGACAACTCGTTCATCGCCTGGGGTCTGCGCCGCTACGGCTTCGCCGAGGAGGCCGCGACCATCGCCAACGGCATCCTGGACGCGGCAACGTACTTCGACGGCCGGTTGCCGGAGGCGTTCGGCGGCTACCCGCGGGAGCTGACCAAGTTCCCGGTGGAGTACCCGACGGCGTGCAGCCCGCAGGCGTGGTCGACGGGCGCCCCGCTGTTGTTGCTGCGCACCATGCTCGGTCTGGAACCGCACGAGGGTCACCTGGCGGTCGAGCCCCGGCTGCCGGTCGGGATGGGCCGCATCGAGGTGTTGGACATCCCGGGTCGGTGGGGTCGGGTGGACGCGTTCGCCCGGGGTCGACTGGACCTGGACGCCCTCACCGACTGACCGAATCGACAGCCGGACCGGCGGTGGCGCGCACCACCCGTGCCGCCGCCGGTTCGCCACCCAGCCGATCTCCAGCCGGTCAGGGTAGATTCTGCGAATGCCGGAGCTCGTGTACCCGCCCGTTATCGCCACCGCCAAGACGCTGTTCCGGGTCCTCGACCTGAAGATCACCATCGAGGGCGCCCACCACGTACCCCGCACTGGTGGGGCGGTGCTGGCCAGCAACCACGTGAGCTACCTCGACTTCATCTTCGCCGGTCTGGGCGCCAACGCGTCGGGTCGGCTGGTTCGGTTCATGGCCAAGGAGTCGGTCTTCAACCACCGGATCTCCGGCCCGCTGATGCGCGGCATGCGGCACATTCCGGTGGACCGGCAGGCCGGCGCGGCCTCGTTCCGCGCCGCCGTGAGCGCGCTCAAGCAGGGCGAGGTCGTCGGTGTCTTCCCGGAGGCGACGATCAGCCGGTCGTTCACCGTCAAGGAACTCAAGAGCGGCACGGTCCGGATGGCCCGCTCGGCGAAGGTGCCGGTGCTGCCCGTCGCGTTGTGGGGCACCCAGCGACTCTGGACCAAGGGCCGCCCGCGCACCCTGACCCGCCGGCACACGCCGATCACCATCCTGATCGGCGAGCCGATCAACCCGGCGGACTTCCCCGATCCGAACGAGCTGGCCGCCGAGCTGACCACCCGGCTCAGCGCCCTCGTCGACCGGGCGCAGCGGGACTACCCGGACACTCCGGCCGGCCCGGACGACACCTGGTGGCAGCCCGCGCACCTCGGTGGCAGCGCGCCCACACCGGAAGAGGCCGCCGCGCTGGACGCCGCCGCCGAAGAACGCACCCCCACCGTCTGACGCCGGGTTGGCCGGATCGTTCCGCACCCGGGCAGGATGGTGTCTGCCGGTGTGAACGTCGTCGGACCAGTATCGAGGTCATGAGCAGAGCAGCACTCGTCGTGATCGACGTACAGGAGTCCTTCCGTCAGCGCCCGATCTGGGCGTACGGCTCCAACCCCGACATGATCCGCCAGGTCGACCGGCTGGTGGCTGCCGCCCGGCAGCGCGGCGACCTGGTGGTCTGGGTCCTGCACTCGGAGCCCGGCACGGGCGGGTTGTTCGACCCCGCCCTCGGGTACGTGCGGCTGATCGACGGTCTGGTCCCCGCCGAGGGTGAGCCGACCCTGGTCAAGACGGCGCACAACGCGTTCACCACCACGAACCTCCAGCAGCTGCTCACCCAGGCGGGCATCACCGACATCACCGTCTGCGGCATCCGCACCGAGCAGTGCGTGGAGACCACCACCCGGGTCGGCGCCGACCTCGGCTACCGGATGACCTTCGTCACCGACGCCACGCTGACCTTCCCCATCCCGCACCGGGACCTGCCGGACACCGCCACCGTCGCGGAGATCCTCGCCGACCCGCGCACCCTGACCAACGAGGAGATCGTGACCCGCACCGAGTACGCGCTCGCCGGTCGCTTCGCGACCATCCGGACCGTGGACGAACTGGTCGGGGCGACCCTCGTCGGCAGCGGGGGCTGACCTGGTGACCCGGGTCGTCTTCCTGCTGGTCCCACAGCTGCACCTGCTGGACCTGGCCGGGCCGGCCCAGGTCTTCTCCAGCGCCGCCGACCTGGGGTACGACTACCAGCTGCACTACGTCGCGGAACGCGAACAGGTGCCGACTGTGCAGGGCGTACCGCTGGTCGCCGACACCCGGTGGCCCGAGCTGGCCCCGGACGACCTGGTGATAGTGCCCGGCTGGCGGCCGGCGGCGCACGGGCCCCAGGGGCCGGTGTCCCCCGGCGACCTGCGGCGGCTCGCCGCGCACCACGCGGCCGGCGGCACGGTGGCCAGCGTCTGCGCCGGGGCGTACGCGCTCGGCCGGGCCGGGCTGCTCGACGGCCGCCGCTGCACCACCCACCACGAGGTGCAGGACGACCTGGCGCGCCGGCACCCGGCGGCCCAGGTCGTCCGCGACGTGCTGTACGTGGTGGACGACCGGGTGGTCACCTCGGCGGGCATCGCCAGTGGCATCGACGTGGCGCTGCACCTGGTGGCGACCCGGCACGGCCCGGCGACCGCCGCGAAGATCGCCCGCACGCTGGTCGTCTACGCCCGCCGCAACGGGCACGAGCCGCAGGCCAGCGCCCTGATGCGGCACCGTTCCCACCTGTCCGACTCGGTGCACCGGGTGCAGGATCTGATCGACAGCCGGTACGCCGAGCCCCTGCCGCTGGCCGAACTGGCCGCCACCGGCGGCGTTGCCGAACGAACACTGACCCGGCTGTTCCGGGCGAGCACCGGCCTCACCCCGCTGGGCTATCAGCAGCTGCTCCGGGTGGAACGGGCCGAGCACCTGATCGGGCACGGCAGCACCGTGGAAGCCGCCGCGCGGGCCGTCGGTTTCACCGATGCCCGGATGCTGCGCCGCCTGCGAGCCCGCCCCACGAGGTCGGCTCCGGTCTTGACCGGTAGTAGTCGTCCCGGGAGTGGAACTCCACCGGCAACGAGCCGGGCAGCGTGATCCGGGTGTCGCCGGCGAGCAGACCGGGGCCGGCCCGCAGCAGCAGCACGTCGCGTTCCTGGGCTGAGAGGTCGACCAGCTGCGGACGGTTGAGCCGGAACAGGGCCACTGCCCGGCGGACCTGCCGGGCCAGCGCCACGACCTCGGCGGCGGCTCCGCTGAGCGCCAACGCCGGTTGCTGGATGGTGCGCAGCGCGTCGCAGACGATCAGCAGTTGCAGCGGTGCGTCAGGGGTGGTCGCCGACAGCTCCAACCGGGACGGCCACTGCCAACGGATCTGCCCGCTCATCAGGCCGTTGAGCCGAGCGGGCGGCCGGGCGCGGTGCGTGCCGTCGGCGACGAGCGACAGCTGGGAGCCGCTGCCCACCCAACAGATCCGCTGGTCGGTGACGGTCACCTCGACCGGCTCGGGAAGCTCCCAGCGGCGTCGTACCTCGCTCGGCCCGAGCAGGTAGCCCGCGACCAGCAGCCGATGTCGCCCGAGCAATCGTTCACCGGGCCTCGGTCGCAGGTGGTAACGGCGGTCCAGGGTCGGGCCCACGTCGTCGTCCGGGGCGTCGAACCGGTGGGGACCGATGAAGAACGGGGACGCATCGGAGTGCATCGTCACGACCTTCCGGTCAGCTGGCTGTGAAGAGAAGCCTCGCGGACCGCAGCGCCCCTGTCATGACGCCTGTTAGGGGGTCGGCCGGTCGTGCGTCGCCTGTGACCGGTAGATGCCGATCTCCTCCGGGCGGACGAGACCGTCCTCGATCGCACGGGCGAGTAGTGCTGCCTTTGTGGCGGCTGGCCGCCCCGCCCGGGTGTACTTGATCCGCGCACGGTCGACGTACTGCTTCACGGTGTGCTCGCTGATCTGCATCCGCCGAGCCACCGACGCCTTGGACATCGACTGGAACCAGAGCAGCAGCGCCTCACGCTCCTTGTCGGACAGCATCGGCCGGTCCGGTCGCGGGTCGCCGACCATCGCACCGGCCAGCGCCGGCGGCACGTAGGGGCGGTCGTTCGCGGCGGCCAGCACCGTCTCCACGCAGTGTTCCCGGCCCTCGTGCTTGGCCAGGAACGCCACCGCCCCGGCGTCCAGCGCGGCCAGCATCGTCTGCGGGTCGGTGTGCTCCGAATAGACCACCACCCGCCGCCCGGCGGCGCTCAGCTCGGCCAACTTGTCCAACGCCATCCGCCCGTGCAACCGCAGGTCGAGCAGGACGACGGCGGCGTCCGGGGCGGCCCGCAGCACCTCGTCCGGGTCGTCACCGGTGGCGAGCACAGTGAGGCGCGGCTCGGTGGCGAGCCAGGCGCGGACCCCCTCGACCACCACCGGGTGGTCGTCGACGATCGCCACCCCGACCGGCTGATCGCCGCTCACCGCCGCCATCGGGTCTGCGCCCATCTGATGTTCCCGTCCCGTTCGTAGAGGTACTGCACCGGCCCGTCGTCACGCTCCCCGTGCGGTGGGCCGGTCGCCTCCGGGCCTTCCCGGTCCGGCGTGACCAGGCTGACCACCACCTCGTCCGGGCCGGAGACCACTGTCAGCCGCGCCCATTCCGGGGCGTCGGCGAGGGTGCCGGTGAGCGGGTCGGCCAGCCGGCGGCGGACCTCCACCGGCAGCGGCGGCGGGGTGCCGATGGTGACCAGGTCGATCGGCAGGCCGCTGCGTTCCGCCAGGTCGGCGGCGGCGCGCAACTCGTGCAGCAACGGGTCGGGCACATCGTCGGACTCGGCGATCAGCCGGCGTAGCCGGGCGGCGGCCAGCATGCACCGACGCTGCACCTCCGGGTCGCCCGGGTCGGCCTGCCCGGCGGCCAGGTCACCGAGGACCCGCCCGGCCGCCGAACTGACCAGGGTGAGCCGGTCGCGGCGTTCCTGGCGGCCACGCTCGGCGGCATCCCGCTCGGCGGCCATCGCGTGACCGGCGGCCGAGACGGCGGCCCGCTCCCGAGCCAGGCCGACGATGACGGCGCTGCCCACGAAGACCGCCACCGGCAGCGAGAACGTGCCGTAGACGTACATCACGTAGCGGGCCACGTCGGCCGGGTCGGCGCCGTGCCCCAGCACGGCCACCAGGGCGATCAGGGCGTGCGTGCTCAGCAGGGCGATCAGCCCCAGCACGCGCTGGCCCCACACCGCCAGCACGAAGAACCAGCCGAGCGTGCCCCACACCCAGTTGGCGGCCGTGAACAACTGCCGATCCCCGGCCGCCGCAAAGACGGCCGCGTCGACGACCAGCAGCAACACGGCCAGCGGCCACGGCGGCAGCGGCGAGCCCTGCAGCAGTCGTACCCCGGCCACCGCGCCGGTCACGGCGACCAGTATCCAGGCGCCGAGCACCACCGCTGGCGCGGCGAACTCCGCGCGGGCGGCCAGCACCGCCGGCAGCGCGATCGCGACGTGCCAGGCCAACGCGATGACGACGGCGGCGATCCGGGCGCCCCGGTCGGAGGCGTGGGCGACGGCGGCCGGCGCGGCGAGCGCCTCGGGGGAGACCGGCTCCCGGGGCGTCGGAACGGCGGCCCGGGTCGGTGCCTCCGGAGCGTCGGTGAGGTGCGCAGGGGCGTTCAGGTCAGCCGACACCGGGCCACTCCAGTCGAATCCGGGTGCCCGTCCCGACCGCCGAGTGCACCTCGGCGCGCCCACCGACGGTGGCCATCCGGCCGCGGATGGACTCGCGCAACCCGTACCGGTGCGGTGGGACGGTGGCCAGGTCGAAGCCGGGACCGTCGTCGGCGACCTCGACCACCACGCCGATCGCGTCGCGGGCCAGACGCAGCGTGGCCTCGGCGCCAGGCGCGTGGCGGACCACGTTGGACAGCGCCGCGTAGGCGCTCTCGCTGATCGCGTCGGCCACCCCGACCGGGACCGCGCAGGACGTCAGGTCCAGCCGTACCGCGAGCTCGGGCAGCCGTTCGACCACCGACCGCAACCGTCCGTCGAGCGGGACCGGGCCGTCGCCGGCCACCGGGCCGACGTCGCTGAGCGAGACGAGGGTACGCAGGTCGGCCGCGCACCGGTCCCGGAAGACGACCGAGGGACCGGCCACCGCGCCCAGCCCCACCATGGTCAACGTTCCCAGCACGGTGTCGTGCAGGTCGCGGTTCTGCTGGCGTTCGGCCTCGCGGGCGGCGCGGGCGACCAACGCCTCCCGGGTCAGCCGCTGGTGTGCGGCGAAGGCGCGGTCCGCCCGGCCGATGCGTCGCCGCATGACCCCCGCCATCATCGCCGTGCACGCGGTCTGCGCCAGCAGCGTGGCCGCGTGCGCCCGCGCCTCGGTGGGGTTGCCGGCCGCCTGCGCGCCGGTCACGTAGGTGACGATCACGAGCAGCCCGGCGGGGATCGACCAGCGCGCCAGGGCGGTGGCCTGTGTGTTGATCACTGTGGTGCTGGCCAGCACGGCGATCCAACTGCCCTCGCCGGGCAGCACCTCGGGCGCCACCAGCACGGGCATGAGGAGGCAGGCCGACGCGGTGACCGCGACGTCACCGGCGACGAGGGCGGGGCCGATGCCGTGGCGCAACGCGCGGTGGGCGTACCAGAGGGACCAGCCGGTCAGCACGCCGACAGCGGGCAGCAACACCGCCTGCTCGACCGGCGGGGTCTGCACGGACACGGCCACCGCAGCGCCGAACAGCCCGCAGGTCAGCCGCAGCAACGCCGGCAACGTGGTGAAGATGAGGCCCAGGGCCCCGCCGGCCGGATTGTCCAACGTGGGCGGCGGCACGGCTGGAGTGGCAACGGCCGGCATCGGGAAGTGCCCTTCCGACAACGACCCGGTCCGGGTCCACACGAAGCAGATCGACATCGGACAATAGCATGTCGGCTGACATCTGATGACCCCTAGTGTACGGAGTGTCGCTAATGTGTCACTCTGTGCCCGCGGCTCGGGGTGGCCGCACGGGTGCCGCGACCGGTCGGAACCGAGCGCACCTGCCGTCCGTCTCATCCTCGGGTGAAAGGATGGTGAGCCGGATGCGCTCGTCCCGGACGGTACTGGCGGTGGCACTGCTCGGCATGGCACTGAGCGGCTGCGGTGGCACGGAGAACGGGCCGGGCGAGGCTGCCGGGCCCGCCCCGGCCCAGATCGTCGACAAGTGGACCTCCTGCGCCAAGGATGCCCCCCGAGCCGGCGAGACAATCACGCTGCCGGGCACGCCGACGTCACCACCAGCCTCGAAAGAACCGACGACCGGTCCGATCGACCCCACGTTCACCCCGGTAGCGGCCGTGATCTGCGGGCGGGAGACCCGGCCGGGCCACCGGGGCGGCCAGCAGCAGATGGCCACCGAGCGGCGCGCCGAGGAGATCGGACCGCTGCTCGCCGCGCTGCGCCTGCCCAGCGAGCCGACCGGCGGAAAGGTCGCCTGCACCCTCGACATGGTCGTCCCGCCGTGGCTGGCCCTCCTGGACGACCGGGGGCGTTGGCTGCGCCCCCAGATCCCGACCGACGCCTGCGGCAAGCCGCGCCGCGAGGTCATCGCGGCCCTGGCCGGGCCGCAGTGGAGCACTGTGGACACCCGTACCATCGGGCAGGTCGAATCCGCGGCGGCCGAGGCCGCCGGATGCGCCCAGCAGTGGACGGACATGGTGTGGGTGGAAACCAGGAGCCGTCGCCCCGGGCCGGCCGGGCCGGTCGCCCGACCGGCCGCCGGGCCGCTGCGCCTCTGCGTCTACCAGGTGCCCGAGTCGCTCCAGGAGGGCGAAAAGCCTGCCGGCGACTTCGTGTACGGCGGGCCACTGCCAACCGAGCGCCAGGCGGGCGTGCTCCGGGCGCTGAACAACCGCCGGGCGGTGGTCGACTGTGCCACCCCGGCGACCCGCTTCGCGGTGCTGCGACCACTCGACGGGGAACGCCCCGACTGGTACGTGGAACTCGACGGCTGCCGACGGTTCCTCGTCACGCCACCGATCGGTGCAGCCCAGCTCGGCCAGGGTGACGACGCGCTGGTCGAGCTGCTGGGGCCGATCTGATCCGGCCGCCCGGTCACCAGGTGTCCGGGCGGTCGGGGTCGGCGGCCGGCCGGTACCCGCCGAGGACCGCCAAGCCCTCCGCCTCGGTGTAACCGTCCCGCCGCTCACTGTCGGCCGGCATCCGGAAGGTCTCAGTGAACCCGAGACCGGTGTAGAACTCGGCGGCGCGGGAGACGTCCTCGCTGAACAGGATCACCTGAGGAGTACGGAACATCGACACCTGACGACGCTATCAACGAAGTCGCCCCTCGCCATGCCTGCGATTCTCCGTCGCCGGGCAGAGAGAGCAGGTCAACCCTGCTGCGTGAAGGTGCGCCCGGCAGGATTCGAACCTGCGGCCTTGGGATTAGAAGTGGTATTCGCGGTGGCGGCTGTGGTTTCACAGGCTTCCTGAACTGCGTGAAACCCTTCTGTAGTTGCTTCCTGTTGCGCTAGCGACCCGTGGTTCCGCACCACGCGTGGCACCACGGGCCGTCCGCGCTAACGGTCCTGCCTATGCAGATGGGGATGCCTCCGGAGCTGGCACGGACCCCGAAGGAGTGGCCGTGCCAGCGCTCTCGCTCGGCACCGGATCTCCCGGGACCGGCTTTGGCTTGCCGCTGACGCAGCTATCGACGAAGAACTCCTTGACCTGATCGAACCATTCTTCCCGGTTGTCGTAGGTGTCAACGTTGGGGGCGTCGTTGGCGCTGAGCCCCCCGTAGGCGCGGTCGCACCGCTCCCTATCGATGGTGGCTTCCTGGCTCTTGATCAGGGCGTGGGTGTCCGCGCCACGTTGAGCCACCGTGCGCAGGTACTCCATCCGCTCGTCGTACGAGGCTGACTTTGTGCATGCGGCCAGCGATGTGGTCAGAGAGAGAGCTAACGCGGCTACTGCTACGGAGCGTGTCTTCATGGGCGCGGAGTGTATCAATGCTTCTTGATGTCCGGTGCCCCCTGGAACGCGCTTCGCCTGTACTTGCCCCGACTGTCATCGTGCACCGCAACGCCCACTTTGGCTTGTCTAGAGCGCCGGTGGCGGGGCGTTCCGGCTGGGCGAGGGTCAGGCGGTGGGTCGAGCAGTCGTATCGATGAGGGTTGCTAGAGCGGCCCGCTGAGAGCGTCGTAGAGCCAAGATTTCGCGCGGGTCGGTGTTCGGTGATGCGTCGTTCGGCTCCCGGGCTCTCAGCGGGTCGGTCTGCGCGGTCCGGTTGCGCTGGTCGGTGCTCGTTGTGGGAGGGGCTGAACCATCTCCGCATCTCCGCATCTCCGCAAACATGGCCGTGAGCTGGGCGAATGCTTGCGGAGATAGAGCGGAGTGGTGAGGGGTCATCTCCGCAAAGAGCCGAGATCTCCGCAGTTGGTTGCGGAGATGCGGAGATCGATGAACCTCTCTGGTCTGATCTCCGCAGAGTGTTTCCCCAGGTGGTGAGGGGTCGGTGCGGCGTTGCGGAGATGCGGAGATGGTTCAGCGGGGTTCACCCCTCGTGCCGCTCGACCCAGAACACCGACCGATCCCCCCGGTCGTTGCGGCCAGCACGGACGACGTGCTCACCGCGCCACCGCCCGGCCTGCCCGGTCAGGAGTCGGCCAAGTTGCAGCGGGTTGGGTAGCCGCCCGTTGTGGGTGGTGATGAACTGCCCATCCCACGGGTCGTTCACGTCGCTACCGAGGTGCATCGGCTCGCCGTCTTGCCGCAGCTCGGCGGCGGTCATCGCACGGCCGCCGTGGCGGTCGTGCCAGCAAGTGAGGAACGCGCGCCAGCGCGTTTCGTCCTCATCGATCTCACGAATGTCAGCGGCGTTGGTGAGGAATCCGTCGATGCCGTGATGGGCGAGGAACCCGCCGAGAGCCTGCGCCCACGGGGTGAACTGCCGCATCGACAACCCGCCCACCCGAGGTGCACCCCGCCGCGTCCAATCGAGCACCAGCACCAACAGGTGCCACAGGACGGTGAGTTGGTTCGCCGGGTCGGTGATCCACTGGTCAAGGTGCGGGATACCGAACCCACGCTGGTCGCGCAACTCCGGGCGGGGCATGTCCGGGTCGAGACGCACCCGCACCGCGCGCGACGCCATGTCCCCACCGACCTGGAGGTTGTTGCCGGTGGCCATCCAGAGCCGGTCGTTGACGGTGGCGACGTTGCGCGACGCACCCAACTGCCGGTCAGACCACACGCCCGAGGTGACGAGCTGGGCGAGCACGGCCGAGTCGATGACGGTTCCCTCAGCCAGGTTGTCCCAGATCACCACACCGACCTGCTCGGCCAGCACCGCCGTGATGGACTTGCGCAGTTCCTCATCCGAGTAGGCCCAGGTCATGACCCGCTGCCCGTAGAGCATCCCCGGCCCAGCGGTCAGGATCGTCTTACCCGATGACGGCATGGTCGCGTCGATCAGCGCGAACGGCGTCAGGGACCGGGTGAAGTGCCGCAGGATCGGCGTGGCCAGCAACGCCACATAGTTAGCCCGATCAGCCGCGGACGCCCATGGGAAGTCCCGCAGGAACCGATCCAGTAGGAACGTGCGCGCCTCGTCGACCTGCTCCGGGGTCGGTTCGTCCGGCACGGGCGGCAGAGCGACTTTCGATGCCAGGTAGAGGCCGGTCGCCGGGTCGTAGCCGGGCTGCTGCAACAGGGTGCCGTCCCGGCGCAGCACCGGAGCGCCGATGATCCCGCGCAGCGGCGGCACGCCTGGCCACGTCTTCCCGGCCAGCACCGAGGACAGGATGTCCCGGGGTGGGGTCACCTCGTCTTCGTACATTTCGGGGTCGCCGGTGTCGCTCTTGCGGGTCTTGAGCCGGTACACGTAGGCGTGCTCGGCCAGCAACCCGGCCAACCCGGCAGGGTTGACCATGCTGGCCGACACCGGCAGCGGCGAGTCCTCATCGGCGGCGGTCGCCAGCCCACCGGACACGGCCTCCATGTGCACCAGGGAACCGGCGGACACGTAGGTGTCGGGTAGCAACCCGTCGACCAGCGCCGCCTTGAGCACGCGGATCGTTTCGGGGCCAGAGCCGATCTGCAACCGGGTCGTCATGCCGCCGCCCTCCCCACCCCTGCCAGGCTGCGCGGGTTGTTCGCGCCGGTCCGCAGGCCCGACGCGATCGTGCGCGCGACTTCCCCAGCCGGCAGGCCGAGCGACAACGCGGCCGGTTCCAACACGGCGCTCACGTCGGCGGCGGTGAGCGCACCTCCCGCCACGAGCTGCCCGAGCGCCACGGCTGAGGCGAACAGGGCGTGATTGCGCTGCCCCTCCGGGGCGGCGGTGAGGTGGTCGACCTGCCGGCGGATCGCTGCCGCGAGGTACGCGCCGCGCCGATCGGCCGGCAGCGCCACCGGGGCCGGGCGGTGCGCGGGTCGCGGGGCGGGGGCGAGCAGCCCAGCCACCCACGCGGGCAGTGGCGCGGGGTCGCAGTCCAACGCCACCTCGTAGGGGTGGCCGGCAGCGGTGCTGCCAGCGGCGACGACGTAGCCGCCGTGGGCGCGGGTGTCGACCTTCCAGCCCAACCCGCCCCGGTCGCCGGTGGTGTTGCGCAGCAGCGGCCCGCCGTTGGGGTGGCGGTAGTAGAGGTGACTGCCGCCGCTGGCCGTGGTCACGGTGTACGTGGCGTCGATACCGCCCCGCAGCGGCGCGTCAGGGCCGATTCCGTCGAACGGGTCGAGCGGGGTGCCGTGCCGGGCGGCGAGGGCGCCGAACACGTCCAGGCCGTCACACGCCCCGGCCCACTGCGGCGGCGGGGTGTCGTCGGCGTGCTTGGGCACGTCGAGGTCGACCACAACCAGCCCGGACGGGCCGCAGGCAATGCCGATCCCGTAGGGGCGGGTCGACCATGCCCGGCGGATGCGCTCGGGGTCGGTGGTGGCGCGTTCCTCCCAGCCGACGTGGCGGCCGGCGGCGCGGCAGCGCGGGTCGGTGCGGGGGCAGTGCTCGGCGGTGCAGCGGTTGGGAAACGCGGGCCGCTTGGCGTGGTCCGGTTCGCCCGGTCGGTCGTCGGGACGCAGGGGAAAGACGTGCCAGCCGCGCCCAGCGTGTGCAAGCGCGGCGGTCAACAGGTCAGGCATGGGGGATCTCCCAAGGCTCGGGGGAATCGGGTCAGGCCGGGCGGCGGGCGGCGCGAGCGGCCGTGAGGTCGATCAGCGCGCCACCGGAGGCGTCCGGGGTGCCGGTGGGCCGCTGCCGGTCGGCGGCGACGCTGAGGCGCAGATAGAGCCGATAGCGACCGGCATCGCTGCCGGTCAGCGGCCGGCGGGTGCCGTGCTGGATGAGGTGCCCGACGTCGGCCAGGGCGGCAGTGACGGCGTCCAGCTCGGCGGGCGAGCCGGTAAGCCACACCTCCAACCCGGACAGCCGGGCGTCACGCGACGACGGACCATCGCGGCGCACGCCAGGCATCAGCCGGCCCGCCTCGGTCGCGGCCGCGCGGTGATCGCAGCGCGAGTGACGGCCTCCCGCAGGTCACCGAGCAACCCGACCAGTTGCCGCCGGGCGGCCACCTCGGTAGGTGCGAGGGCGACCCTGACGCGCACCTCGGCGTGCTCGCGGCCGGCGGCGGTGCGCACCCGCACGAGCACCGCGCGGGAGCGGCCGGCAACGTCGACCACGATGTCGTCGGAGCGGTGTTCGCCGAGGTTGCAGCGGTGGTCTTTGCCGCACCAGTCGGTGTGTCCGTCGCGTGGTCGGCGGTTCATCGTTTGGCCGCTTGGTACTCGTCTTTGATGTGGTTGATGGCGTGTCGGCCGACGCGTAGCCGCAGTCCGGTCCCGGCGCAGCGGCGGCACTCCCGCCGGATGCGGCCGAGCGGGGAGCGCTTGCGGCCGGTGCCCGTGCAGGTTCGGCAGCGTCCGAACGGCGCAGCTATGCACACCGCGAGGTAACCGAGCGTGAGCAGGGCGAGGATGAGGCAGGGTGCGGTGGCTAGCAGGGTGCGGGGGGTCATGACAGCCTCCAGGGCCGGTTTTCGGGTGTGGTCAGGGGAGGCCGCTAGATTCCTAGCGTCCTGATCACGGTTCGGATGGCGTCCTAGGGGCGGTCCTAGGTCTAGGAACCCTCTGGTCCTAGACCTAGGACCGATCCGGGGTTAGCTCGCGTCCCGCTTCCGGTTACGCTCCGCTATCGCGGCGATGATCGCGGCGCGTTCGAAGCCGCCCCGGTTCGCGCCCTTGCCGGTGACCGGGTCGGTGCCCCACGTCTGCCCAACCTTCACCCCGAACGGCTTCAAGGCGACGGTCACCTGCTCGCCGTCCCACCCGCCGTAGACGTCGGGCCGCAGCTCGGCCAGCCGGGCGGCGACGGTGCGGCACCACACCTTGGCCTCACTGGCGGGGACCACGGCGGTGATGTCGTCGAGCAGGTTGAACGTGAGGGCGGGTGCGATGGTGGGTTGCTCGCCGAGGGCGTGCCCGGTGAGCCGTCCGGCGGCTTCGCGGGCAACACGGGCGCGGGCGGCGATCTTCTCGGCTAGGGGGCCGTCGATGTTGACGGTGGTGGTGATCCGGGCGTCGGCGCCCTCACCGACGAAGTAGCCGGTGCCCTTGTCGGTCCAGGCGAACATGGTGGCGCGGATGCCCTGCTTGTACTGCGAGGTGCCGAGGACCATGTCGTTCTCGGTCTGCCCCATCACCTTGAGACAGAACCGGGTCGACGCGTTCGCCGAGATCCCGGTCGGCAGGCTTTTGGCGTCCGGCCGCTGCGTGGCGAACACCGGGATGATGCCCAGCGCCGGACCGCGCTTCACGAGGTCAGTCGAGATGGCTTCCAACTCCTTGCCGTACTCGGGGTGCTCGAACCACTTCTGGCACTCGTCCACCCCGATCACCAGCGGGTGCAACCCGAGGGACTTCTTCGAGGCCAGCTCGGGCGTGACCTTGTTTTCCGGGCAGAGGTCGCGGGGAAGGTCGCGGATCACCTTGGCCCGGCGGCGCAGTTCCTCGCGCAGCTCCCGCATCCCGGCCACCGCGTATTCGATGTCCTCGTCTTCTTCCCCGGCGCGGTAGCGGTGCGCGACCTGCTCCAACGCCGACAGGTCGCCGGTGCCCTTGAGGTCATAGGCGTGGATCTCCGCACGCGGGTCAAGCGCGGCGATGAGCAGCACTTCCCGCAGGGTGAAGGTCTTGCCCATGCGGGGGATGGAGCCGATGACCATGGCCATGAACATCAGCGTGAGATCGACCCACCGGCCGCGCGGGTCGGTGCCGAACGGCTGCGGCCGGAACAGGTCCACGCTGCCGGCCTTGAGTAGCGGCCACACGGGCTTGCGGGCCTTGGACATGTCCTGATCCCCGACCCAGAGCACGAGCCGTCCGGGGTGCACCTCCGGCTGCCCCTCCGGCCACACACAGCCGAGGGGGCGGGAGAGGCCGGCGGCGAGCTTTTCCCGCTTCTCGATGACCTCGGTGGCGGTGACGCCGTTGGGCAGCTCCACGTCCGCGCGCCAACCGGGGCCGTCGCGGGTGATCGGGGCGGGGAACCAGTCCTTGCCCCGGTCGCCCTTTGAGAGGGCTTGGTTGATGCCGGTGATACCGAGGTTGCCCAGCGCGCGCACCACGACATCGGAGGTGAGCTTCTGGACCTTGGGCACCATGACGGCGGTGTCGAGTAGCGGCTTATCCGCCGGACGGCCCAACGCGCCCAACGCGGCGAGCAGGGCAGCGAGGGTGGCGTAGCGGGCCTCGGCCGGGGCGAGTGCGTAGGCGATACCCAACGCGGGCAGCACACCGAGCACCACGGCGGCGGTGACAAAGCCGCGCCACCGGACCCGCTGGTCACGCAGCCGCGATGCCTTGAGGTACATCTCCGCGTCGCCCTTGTCCGCCATCAACTGCCGCACGTGCTCGCCCTGGAGGTCGAACAACCAGCGACCCCACCCGCCGAGCAGTCGCGCCGCGCCGCGCGGGGCACGCCACGCGAGCTTCCCGGCGTACTTGGGGGTGCGGGTCAGGTGGAACGCTGCGGCGTGGAACAGATGCCCGATCGTCCACCGGGCGGCGTCGCGCAGCTCGGCGCGCGAGCGCAGCCACGCCGGCACGATCGGCCGACGCTTCGCGTCCTGCAACCCCGCCACCGTGAACCGCGGCGACCGCTGCGCGGCCGGCGAGTCGACCAGACGCGGGCCGGTGCCGGCCGGGTCGCTGTCGTCGGGTGGGGTGGGTGCCTGCCGGCGGGACCGGGCGGCGTCCAGGTCCACCACGTCGGCATCCGCGCCGTTCAAGTCGTTTTCGGCGGCCTGCCAGTCGAATCGGTCGTCATCTCGGGGGGACGTCATGATGGGTGTTCCTCCAACGGTCGGGAGATCGGAAAGGGGACCGGCGGCACGGCACAGGTTGGGAAGCCAGGGGCCGTGCCGCCGGGCGGAACTAGTCGTGAGTGCGCACCAGGTGCGCGAGGGCGGCACCCATGCCGAGCACCGCCACCGGCAGGCACGCCACGGCGGTGGTGATCCACCACGGGGCCGACGTGACTCCGGCGGCCTCCAAGAGGTGGTAGGCGACCTGGCCGAGCGCGCCGATGGCGAGGGAACCGAGGGCGGACCACTTGGCGAACCGGCGTGCCCGCTCGGGCACCCGACCGGACAGCCACACGTAGAGGGCGTACGCGCCGTAGGTCTCGACCCCGATCGGGAGGGTGATCGCGCTGTTGATGGAGAAGCTGTCCCAGATCCCCGGGAGCGGGTGCACGATGCCGAACCCGGTGAGTCCGCCGAGGCCAACCCAGCCGGACCAGATGGCGACGAACGCGGGCAGGGCCAGCAGCACCACCGGCCACACCACCGCCCGCTGGTTGTCCGTCGAGTCGGTCGGGTCGGCCTCGACGCCGACCTTGGTGCCCAGGTCTGCGACGGGTACCGCCTGCTCTGACACCACCGGCGAGCCGTGGTCGGCGGCCGGCGGCAGGTCCGTTGCAGGTGCCCGGTCGGCGATCGGGTCCGGGGTGGTGTCGGCCGGGTCCGTAGTGGCTTCGGTGTCGGCCGGCGGGGTGTCGGTGCGGGCCAGAGCGGCGAGAATTGCGTCTGCCTTCGGACCGCCGACCCGCAGTTCCTTCTTGATGCGGTTGCGCGACGGGATCTCGCCGAGCTGGTCGGCCAGATCTCGGGCGGCGGGGATCAGGTCTTCGACCGGCCGGGGAAAGGCCGACAACGTGGGGGCGGTCATGACAGGTGTCCCTCCGATGCGTCAGTGCCGTAGATGAGCGAGAACAGGGCTTGTTGCAGGGCCAGCAGGTCTGCGCCGCACCCGTCGTATGGCGCGGCCATTGACGGGTAGCCGTGCGCCGCGATCACCTGAGCCACGTCGAGTGCCAGACCGAACGTGAAGCGGGAGTCGCCAGCGGGGCGGGGGATCGGGAATCGGCGGCTCACGGTGGCCCCTGCCTACGCGGCCTGGCCGGCGGCCGAGCGCACGGCGAGCAGGGCACGCGCTTCCCGCAGCACCCGACGCTGCGCCCGACGAAGCCGCTGCCAGTCCAACTCAGTCGGACCGGCATCACCGGTCAGCGCGACAATCTGTGCGTCGAGCAGCAGAACCTCAGCCTCGATCAGCGGCAACTCCTGCTCGATCTCTGCGAGGTCAGCCCCGCTCGGCTCGATCTCCGGGGGGTGGTTGAACTCGGTCACTTCGTGTCCCTTCTGACTGATCTGACGCCCTTAGATATGCGTCTCTGTTGCGCAACAAGGTAGCGATACGCGGGTCTGTTGCGCAAGGGGGTAGCGGTATATTGGTCCGATGAGCGATGCGCGAGACGAGCTGTCAGCAGCTACGAAGCGGTACCGGCGTACCGAAGCTGCTCATGAAGCCGCACGCGAGGCGGTGGTTGCGGCGGTGGTTGCGGCGCTCCGTGATGGCATCGGCCCGGCTGAGGTTGAGCGGCTATCGCCGTTCAGCGGTGCCTACGTCCGGAAGCTCGCTCGGGAGCACAGCGTCCCGCCTGCGCCGCCGGGGCCGAAGAGGGGCGCCCGGTAACCGTCATCCAGCGGCCCGCAACGTGTGGTTGCTGGCGTCCACCAGGCCGTACGTCAGCGCGGACGCCTCCATGTCGTCGATGGCGCGCGCTGGGATCACGAAGCGGCCACGGACCTTGATGGCTGGGAACTGGCCGGCGTGAATCGCCCGGTAGAGGGTCACCTCCGACATGCCAAGGATCGCTGCGGTGTCCGCGACCGACCGGAACCGGGGGCGATCGTTCTTGAAGGCGAGGGGTTCAGCCACGGGAGTCTCCTCAGTAGTCTGTGCTTGGCGTTCCGTTCAGCTTGCTGAAACCCAGTGAAGTCGAAAACAAGCGGAGCGCCCATGCAAACCCAGTGCAATGCGCGGCAATCCGATGCAACTTGCAAGCTCGGGAGACCACGGTGGCGACGGTGGATCGGTGGACAGGAAACCTCGCCTGCTCGCTTCAAGCTGCCGCCGGAATGACGAACGAGGGGTTCGCGGGGTGGCTTGGAATCGCGACAAGGACAGTCGCTTACTGGCATAGTCGGCCCGACACTGTTCCTGGAAAAGCGAATCAAGACGTGCTGAGCGCCGCCCTAAGCCGTGTATCGGATTCGGTTCGATCCCGGTTCTTCGAAACACTCAGCCGAGTGCGGTCGGAGGGAATTGCTGACAGCGACGGCACTGTTCTGGATGGTGTGAGCGCTGCTGCCGACTCGGTCGCCAACGATTCCCTGCTGATGAGCCTTGCTCTGCCGCACGACTCTATCGAGTCCTTGCAGGAAGACGTAACGCTGCTCGCCCGATCGGGTGGCATGGCGGCCTTCGACGTGTTCAGCGGCGCCCGGCGGTTGCGCGACGAGGCAAGGGCTTTAGTCGAGCGCACCCGTCGGCCCGTTGAGCTGGCCGAACTCTACGTGATTATCGGCCAGAGCGCCTCCCTGATGGCTTCCACCGCATTCGACCTCGGGCACTGGAACGAGTCGGCGGCACTGGCCAGGGCATCGACGCAGTACGCCGACCTGGCCGGACACGCGTCATTGAAGGCATGGACCTACGGCCTGCAAATGACACTTGCCAACTGGCGCAACGAGCCTGATTCCGCACTGAGCTACTTCGCTCGTGCCATGCGAGCGGCGCCGGAGGGGGAGCCGAGACTGAGGCTCCGCTATATCGCTTCCCGCTCTCATGCGCTGCTTGCCGATTCCGCTTCAGTCGCTGCCGTCTTGGATGCAGCCCAACGAGACAGAGAATCGGCAGCGGACCGACCCGACGAACTCGCCACCTCTACTGGCGGGGAATTCGCATTCGGCGACGCGCGGGCGGCGGCATGTGCGGCGGCGGCATGGCTTGACCTTCGGAACGGCGAGCAAGCCGCGAGGTACGCCCGGGAGGCGTTGCAGGTGTACGAGGCGTTGCCCTCGCCCAGGCAGCCGTACTCGCAGATCAACGGGACGCAGATCGATGTAGCCGCTGCTCACCTCCACATGCGAGACAAGGACGGTGCGGCCGAAGCGCTGCGTACCGTCTTGGACCTGCCGCCGCATAAGCGCAACGTTTCGCTGACAGGCCGGCTGTCGCGGATAGAGCGCCTGCTGAGCGAATCGCCGTGGGACCGCGACGCGGACGCGCGCCAGCTCGCCGAGCGCATCGCGGCGTGGTTGTCGGAAACGTCAGCCCGTCCGCTCACCTGACCGGTGCCAGCCGGCCAACACCTGCTCTTCCTTCTCCCGGCTGATGCCGATCTCCGCAGCCCGATCGTGGTTGCTGACCTCGCCGTTTTCCACCATCCATCGCCAGGTGTCGCGGACGGTCAGCGAGAGCGGCCGGCAGCGCAGGCCGGCTGTCTGCGCCTTAGTGGTGTCGACGCGCCAGACGCCGTCGAACGTGCGCCAGAGGGGCAGCTCGGACCACTGCCGAACGCCGTGGCTAAGCAGCGCCTCGTCAGGCACCCAGTCGAAGGAGGCATCAGCGTGGGTCGCGTGGGCGCAGTCCGCCAACAGTCCGCCGAAGGTTGCACCGCCCACCGGGGCGCAGACGTTGAACGCGCCCGAGGAACCTTCGGTAATGGTGTGAAGTGCGAATGCGGCCAGGTCGCGCACGTCGACCGGCTGAATGCTGCGGTCAGGGGAACCAGGGGCTAGGACTTTCCCACCAGCAGCCACGCGGCGCAGCCACCACGGCAGGCGGCCGACGTACTCGCGCGGGCCGAGCACAACACCGGGGCGAAGGATCGTCGTCCGACCTACTCCGAACGCGGCGACTGCTGCTGCCTCGCAACCGGACTTCTGGTAGCCGTATTGGGTCGGCCCGTCCTCGGTGTCTGTGCCATAGTCCGGACCGGCGTCAGGCGGGCAGTAGAGCACTTCGGAGCGTTCGGTGAGCGGCTTCAAAGGCCAGTCTCGGTAGACGCTGACCGTGGACATGAAGACGTAGCGACCGGCAACGGAGGCGAGCGCGCCGGCCACGTCGAGGGTATTCCTCGGCACGTAGCCCGAGGTGTCGACCACCGCATCCCAAGGACCGGCAGCGGAGAGGGCGGCGACGTCATGGGAGTTGGTCCGATCTCCCCGGATGGGTCGTACAGCCTCCAGGAATGGACCCGATGTACCTCTGTTGAACGTCGTAACCTCCCAGCCTGCGTCCAGAGCAGCCGTGACTATCGCGTGGCCTACGAACCAAGTTCCGCCGAGCACCAGCAAGCGCATTGGACCATTATGCCGTATAGACGGTTCGTGCTGCATGGAGAGCTAAATTGCCGGCGGCAAGGGGTTCAGGACACCTTCCGAACCACGCCGTCGTAGCGGTCTTCGATGTGGGTATCCTTCAATTTTCCTGCACGGGCTTGCCTGACAAAGGTTTTGAGATCACGAATGCCGAGAGGCAGTACCAGCGCGTTCTTGTCGGCGGAGATGCGCTTTATGTGCGTTAGGTACGAGGGATGCATGTCCCCCCTGAATGCGATGATAGCGAACTTTCCAATCGTGTCGTTCAGGTAATAGCTTACCTGCTGGAAGTCGTCTGCCTTCAGGTCGACATAGTTCTTGCACTCCCAGATTACCTGTGTCGCACTATATCGCTGTCGAATAATTGCCCAGAATCCCGAATGAGCTCGGATGGAAGCAATCCAATCACGGATGGCTTCACCTTCCACCGTCCTGGCTCGCGCTTCCACATTATCCAGCGCCCTAAAGAAGCAGAGGCGGAGAATGTCTCCCACTGCGTCTTCGAAGCGCCGAGATCCCGCGTGGCCGAGTGGAATCGTGTCCAATCGCTCCGCTAGATCTGCGAGGTGTTCCTCGTAGGATGTCGGGTCCAGGCCGCCTGGCAGCTCATTGACGATTCCTACCCTGCCCAACTCGGTGCTATCCGGCAAGGAGCGGATGAGAGTGTCTTGGAGGTCTAATGCGTCCCAGTAGCACCGGTGAACGGCGATCGTGACTTCGCTGTCAACGGCCGGTGGGCTAGTGTCCTGCGGGCCAAGAGCCCGGAATTTAACGGGTCGGCCCGGCTTCTGAATCCCAATGAATCCAATGTCGTACAACATCCGGACGAAGCGTTCGGGTGCCTGATGTTCGTAGATCCAAGACCCGCATAGCCGTTGAACCTCCTTATCCGCAAGCAACCCGCCTACTAGGGACTCAATTCCAGTGACCGTAAACCTCTGGCCTAGGCCGTAAAAGCGCGTGAGCACAAGTGCGACTTGAGGGTAGTTTTCTGCGTACTCATCGCCCAAGTCCTTGAGGCGGTTATCGGAGAACTTGCGGCGCGCCCCCTCAATGTCTTCAAGAAGAATCCTCTCGTGGCCGTTGTCCTTAGCGGCATCTATCGCATGCGTGACGTAGACGAGGATATCGCGAGGGCGGTTGTGGCAGAATTCGAAGATCTGGTCCCGGGCTGTCGACCCATCTTCGAAGAATGCGTTCCAGGTGGGGCCACCGAGGGGCAGTTTGGCGATTAGTGCCCGGTTCAGTCGCTTCTCAACCAGTTCCATAAGTTGTTTCTGGGTCCACGCGAGGCCGGATATAGAGGTTTCAAGCCGCGAGGATTCCGAATCTCGACTTCGCACTCGCTCGAATATGTTTTCTCTAAGGAACATCAGCACCCGCGCCCAGGGTATCTGTGTGGACAATTCCAGGCAGGCATGCAGGAATGCGGTGAGATAAGTGAGAGCTTGGTCCGATGCGTCCCAGAAGTCATCGATGCTGTCGACAAGGAGTGTGTATGAGCCGCCACTTTGAAGCGTCTTCATCTCCTCGATGAGCATCTTCGTTTCTTTGTTTTCGGAGACTATTTGCTGATCGTCCTCGGATGCTACTGCCCGCGCTATTCGACGTATAGCGTCGATTGCCCTGCTATCGAAATCTTGGGCGCAAGGTCCGAGAAGTTCCTGGGAAATCCCACTTGGGAGCGCTGCGTAGGTTGTATGGTGACGCCGCCAAAGGAGTAGCAGCTCATCTGCAAGGACCCGTTTGAAGGCGGCGACGAGAGTTCGGAATGGCCCCTTCCGTGGATTTTGCAGGAGTGCGAGATCAAACATTTGTGAGGAAGGGGAGAAGATTTCGGGGATGATCGTCTGTGTATATCCACCGTGCGCTTCGCAGTACCTCCGCAAGGCCGTCTTTCCGGTGCCTCGTCGTCCCACGTAGAAGTACTTTCCGCTATCCGAATCTATCGCGGCATTGAATGCTGGTGTCAAAACGTAGATCCCAGGATCGCCAAGGGCCGGATCATATTCCGCGAAAGATCCACCTACGTTTAGTTTCGCAATAGTCCCTTTTGGAATTCGGCTACCTGAGTCCGTTTGCTGTTTTGGGATCACTGCACTCGGCAAGCTGTTGCGCCGCGACTTCCTCGCCATCGGACCCCCTAGGACCATAGGTTTCGGGATCGTCTCATATGGAGAGAGTGGGACGCAGCATCTCTCGCTCGCGCGTGTCGTCGTACATGAGGCGTTTGCCCGGACTACTGCTGATATCTATTGCGGGCAGCTGCAACGGTGGCCCGGCGGCCCCGAACAACCGTGACCATGCCCTCTGCGGTCAGTACAGCTAAGGCGCGGTGAGCGGTGCCGACCGATACGCGGTGCGTTGCAGCCAGTTCGGAGACTGCCGGGAGTTGGTCGCCGGGCCGCAGCCTGCCGGCCGTGATTTGCGCTCGCAGATCGGCTGCGATCCTCTGATACGGACTGCCTTCCACCGTGCGCTGCGTCGGCGCGGCGGGGCGGGGTGGCATCCGAGCGGCCAATGTCCCTGCGGCTCGCTGGTCCGACTCCGACAGCCAGGCGGCGTAGACCCTGAGCGTGGTTGTCCCGCCGCCGCCATGTCCGAGCCGGCCGGCGACCGTACGCACGTCGACACCCGCGTTGATCAGCTCGGTCGCCGAGTAATGGCGCAGTGCATGGATATGGCTGTCGATGCCTAGCCGAGTGGCAAGCCGGCCGTACCGCTGGGTGACCGTGTCGGGCCGGTACCCACGGCTGTTGTCCGGCTCAGGGGAGAAGACGTAATCGGCAGGGTCGGCGTCGGCGTCGGCGTCGGCGGCGAGCAGCGCCAAGCGGTCTAGATACCGGCTGTGCAGCTCGCGCAGTACTTCGGTCGTCTCCGGGTCGAGAGCCAACCGTCGCTGTTGGTGCGTCTTGGTGTCCTTCTCGCGCAGCTCGCCGTGCTCATCGAGGTAGGCACTGCGCCGCAGCGTCAGCACGCCGGAGGCCAGGTTGAGATGGTGCCAGCGCAGCGCACAAAGCTCACCGCGTCGGGCGCCGGTGGTCATGGCGAGCCAGACCAACGCGCCCCAGTCCGGATCGCGCCATGCCTCGTTGATGATGCGCGCAGCGTCGGCGGGGTTCGGTGGTTGCGGGTCAGGGTGCGGCGGCGCAGGTGGTTCGGCCTGACTGGCGGGGTTGACAGCGATCCAGCGCCACCGGACGGCGCGACTGAGCGCACCACTGAGGATCCAGTGAATCTGGCGCACAGACGAAGCGCTGAGCGGCTTGCAGACGTGCGGCCGGCACTTCGCCGTGCAGGTGTGCTCACCTTCTACGCGGTGCTTCACGTACTCCTTACCGCCGCACCAGTCGCGGCAGCGGCGCAGGCTTGCGTAGAACGACTCCAACGTCTCGGCGTCGAGTCGGCCGACCGGCAGTTTGCCGAGCACTGGCCGTACGTGCTTGTTGAGCTTGTTCACGTAACCCATGCGGGTGGTCGCCTCGATGTCGGCCACCTCAAGCCATCGGTCTAGAAGTTGGTCGAGCGTTGCGCGGGTGCGTGGGTTGCGTCGCTCGTCCACCTGCGCCAGCAACCGCGTACGCGCCTTCTCGGCTTCCTTGGCGGCGGTGCGGCCGGCGGGGATGACCTCGGTCAGGTAGTGCCGCTTCCCGCTGATCGGGTCAACGCCGGCATAGACCTTCACCCGCAGTGACCCGCTGGGCAGGGTTTCGATCTCGCCGCGTTGGCGCTTGGTCCGTCCGTTCGAGGCTGCCACGGGGCCACCGTAGCGCGCTCGCACCACGAATAGCCCCACGCGAGCCGGTCAGATTGAGGAAGTACCTGTGCGCCCGGCAGGATTCGAACCTGCGGCCTTGGGATTAGAAGTCCCCTGCTCTATCCGCTGAGCTACGGGCGCGTGTGGCGTGGATGTCGCGCCCAGAGGGTACCGCCGTCCCACTGCCCGACGGCGAAAAGGGTGCCCGCGTCCACGTTGCCGAGCAGAGTCTCACGTCCGCCTCGGAGCGGGCATCCGGGTTACCGCGGACCGGCCCGGCCCCGGACCGTACCTTTGGCTGGTGTTGCTGGATTCCGACGCCGAGAGCGACGTCGCCTACGAGCTGTGCCAGGTCGTCGGTCGCGCCATCCTGCCGTACCGGTCATCGGGCGGTTTCGGTACCGCGTTCTTCTTTCGCAGCGGCGACGATCCGGTGGGGGAGTCGTTGTTGACGGCGGCCGACCTGGTGGGCGCTTCCGGGGGCGAGTTGGGCCTGCGGTCGAGCGTCACCGAGCCGGCGGGCGTGGCCCCGGAGGTCGTGTCCGAGGCCGAGATCGTGCCTGGTTGGGCCCGCTTCGGGGGCGACGGGGTGGCGGTGTTGCCGACGGCCGGCCTGCACCGGTATGCCGGTGACGGCGGCTGGCGGTGGCGCGTCCAGCCGGTGCCGGCGGGGATCGCCGCCGGGCCCGAGGTGGTCGCCCGCCTCGGCGCCGACGCCAGTTCCGCTTTCGTGCTGGCCCATGGGGTACGCGAAGACGGGTCGCGTCCGCTGGAGGTCGCGATCGAGCGGGTGGTCCGAGACGGGGACGCCGTGCTGATCACCACGGAGCTGCCGCCGGGGTATGTCGGGGCGCCGGTCTTCATCGTCCAGGCCGGCGACACCGGCGACGTCGCGCCGTACTGCCTGGGCCTGGTCCTGCCCGGCGTCGGCGCGCACCCGGTGGCGACCTTCGACCGGATCCGTGCCGTCCTCCCGGCGACGCCCGGCGACGTCTGAGCCGGGACGCCGTCCGGCGATGTCGGACTGCCCCGCTGTCCGGCGACGTCTGGGCCGGGCCGCCGACCGGCCTGGTCAACTGCCGGGCGTTGTCGCCCGCACCGTGTCGGCTGTCGGTGAACTGGTCGGGTCCGCGTCGGCCGGGGCGGTGGGGCCGGCGGCGAGGAACGCCTCGGCCCAGCGGCCCACCTCGTCGAAGACCTTCTTCCGTACGGCGGGGCCGGAGAGCGTGAGGTCGTGCAGCCCGCCGTCGAAGCGGGCCAGTGTGACGTGGCGGCCGAGGCGGGGCGCGTAACGGACCATGTGCTCGACGTCCAGTACGGCGTCGGCCAGCGTGGCGTTGGCGTGCCACTTGGTGCCCCGGAAGGACCGGGTCGAACAGGCCAGCAGCACCGGCACCTGGATGTCCAGCCCTGCACGGAGTCGGCGCTGCCCGGTGCGGATCGCGTTCAGCCAGCCGGCCCGGACCGGGAACCCGGCCAGCGGCTTCCACGCCAGGTCGTAGGTCCACTCGCCGCGGTGGTCGGAGTGGATGCTCTCGCCGTACACCGTGCCCAGCCCGAACGGCAGGATGCGGTGCGGCGCCCTGCGGCCCAGCCGGGACGCGGCGGCCGCGAGGGGTCGACGGACCGCCCAGGGGGCGTTCAGGTCGAAGAAGGGGCTGTTGAGCACGAGGCCGTCGACGATGCCAGTGTCGCGGCGGGAGTCCGCCCACAGCGAGATGATCAGGCCGCCGGTGGAGTGGCCCATCGCCAGCAGGGTCTCGTGTCCGTCGTCCTTGCGGATGATCTCAGCGGCGGCGTCCAGCTCGGGGAAGTAGTCGCTGATGTCGTGGCAGAAGTTCGGGGTCTGGCCCGGGAGCAGACTGCGGCCGTATTTGCGCAGGTCGAGGGCGTAGAAGTCCCAGCCTCGCTCGGCGAAGAAGTCGGCCAGGTGGGTCTGGAAGAAGTAGTCGACGAAGCCGTGCACGTAGAGCACGGCGCGCCCGGTGGGGCGTTCGGCCCGCCTCCGGACCAGCGTCGCGACAACGGGGCCTTCGTCGTCGGCGCCCAGGTCGATCGTCTGCCGCTCGTACGGCGGCCCCAACACGTCCGGTTCCACGAACGCGACGCTACGCCGCCAACCTACCCAGCGGTAGCCCACGCCCGCTCGGTCCGCCCGTCACGCTCGCCCCCGCGATCTTGCACTTGCTGCGCCGACATAGGGGGCAATAGCCGCTGTTCGGCGTGCGAAAGTGCAAGATCGCGGGGCGTGGGGGCGTGGATCAGACCGTTTCCGCGTCGGCGCGGGGGGCCTCGTCGGCGTCGGTCTGCGGCTGGGGGAGGTCGCGCAGGTGCTTGTTGTGCCGGGGCTCCTGGCGGGTCTTGGCGTCGTTGAGACGGCGGCGCAGGTCGTCGCGGACGTCGTTGAGGGCGGCGTGCAGGTCCTCCTCCGCGGAGGTGGTGACGATCTTCTGCCGGCCGGCGATCCAGCACTCGAGGGTGACCTTCTGCCCGCGTGCCTCCCGGTCCTTCACCGACACCTCCAGCTCGGTGGCGTCGGCGTGGAAGCTGGCGAGCCGGGCGTCGAGGGTGGCGAACTGCTCGGCGATCCAGTTGCGGTCGCCCTGCGAGAACCCGGCGCCCACCCGCAGGCACTCAGCCACGGTGGCCGGGTTCGCCACGGCGCTCATCGCCGCGCCTCGGAAGCGTTCGCGGAACCGATGGTAGTGATCGTCATGGCGCTGACCTCTCGTCGACGTGCAACTGTCGGTGGTGCGTTGATCAAGTCCTTACCCAGTTCCAGCGGCCCGGGAAACCGTCGACGGCGGGTCGGGCGGGTCGGGCGTACCACACCCGGGCGTGATCAGGGCGTTGTCCACAGGTGGGTTCGTCATCCACAGGCCGGCGGTGGGCGGTGGCGGTGGGCGGCCTCGGTGTCGAGGCTCGGTGGCGAGTCGACTCGCGCTGGCAGCCCCCGATCCCCTGGAGGGACGATGTTCGACACTTACGTGACAATCGTCGGCAACGTGCTGACTACGCCCGAGTGGCGACGTACGACCCAGAGCAACACCCTGGTGGCCAACTTCAAGGTCGCCTCCACCGCCCGCCGACTCGACCGGGACAGCGGCCGGTGGGTGGACGGCAATTCGCTCCGCGTCCGCGTCAACTGTTGGCGCAAGCTCGCCGAGGGGGTGGCGGCCTCCGTCATGGTCGGCGATCCGGTGGTGGTCTGCGGGCGGCTCTACACCCGCGACTGGACCGACGACGCCGGCAACCACCGCACGCTCTACGAGTTGGAGGCGGTCGCCGTCGGCCACGATCTGTCCCGCGGTCGGGCCCGGTTCCTGCGCAACCGGCCGAGCGTGACGACCAGCACCGTGGAGGACGCGGAGGCCGAGAGCCGGGTGCACGGCGAGCCCACCGAGCCGGTGCCGACCGGGCAGGCCCCCGTGCTGCCCGACGACCGGCCGCTGGACGACGACTTCGAGCTGCCGGACTACGCCGAGCTGCGCACCAGCCCGTTCGGCAGCGACCCGGACGACGATTCCCCGAGCGGCGGGCAGGCCGAGCAGGTCGATGCCGTACTGGGCATCGACGAGCTGACAGCTCCGCCCGAGGCGAACGACGACAACGCCGACGGTGACCTGGACCTCGAACTGGGGGCGGTGCCCGACGAGGGGCAGCCCGAGCCGACGCAACCCGGTCGCGGGCGGCGCGGTCGGGGCCGGATCCCGCAGCCGGCCTGACCGATCCGGGCGGCACGAACGGGGGCGGGGTGGCGGCGCGGGCAGCGTCGTCACCCCGCGTGACGGGTGTCAGCGGGGCGGCCCGGCTGTTCGCTCCAGGGGTTCTCGTGGCGGGTGCGGCACCGTGGGCCGGGCCGGTTCCCGGGGTGCTCGTCTAGGCTGGCCGGCCGGAGGTGGTGCGGGTGCGACGGACAGCGCCGATGGCGAACGCGGTGGGGCTGCTGGCCGGTTACGCGCTGGACAGGTTGCTCGGCGACCCCCGCCGGTGGCACCCGGTGGCCGGCTTCGGGCAGGCCGCCGGCGCGCTGGAGCGCCGCCTCTACCGCCCGGACCGAACGGCGGGTACGGCCTTCACCGTGCTGGCTGTCGGAGGGCCGGTGCTGCTCGGAGCGGTCGCTGCGGCGGCTACCCGGCACCGGCCGGTGACGCGGGCGGTGCTCGTGGCGGCCGGCACGTGGAGTGTGCTGGGCGGCCGCACGTTGCGGCACGAGGCGACCGTCATGGGTCGGACGCTGCGTGACGGTGACCTGCCCGCTGCCCGGCTACGCCTCGGCAACCTCTGCGGGCGGGACCCGTCGACGCTTGGCGAGTCGGAGCTGGCCCGTGCCACAGTCGAGTCGGTTGCCGAGAACACCTCCGACGCGGTCGTCGCTCCGCTGCTCTGGGGTGCGGTCGCCGGCCTGCCCGGGCTGCTGGGCTACCGCGCGGCGAACACCCTCGACGCGATGGTCGGGCACCGGTCGCCGCGCTACGCGCGGTTCGGCACCCCGGCCGCTCGGCTGGACGACGCGCTCAACCTCGTGCCGTCCCGGCTGACCGGGCTGCTCACCATCGCCGTCGCGCCGGTGGCGCACGGGGACCGGCAGCGCGCCTGGCAGGTGTGGCTGCGCGACCGCAACGACCACCCGAGCCCCAACGCCGGCCAGTGCGAGGCGGCGATGGCCGGTGCGCTCGGGGTCCGCCTCGGCGGCCGCAACGTCTACTTCGGGCGCTCCGAGGTGCGGCCGTTCCTCGGCGACGGTCCCCGCCCGGAGGCGCGGCACCTGAAGCGGGCCGCCCGGATCTCCGGCGCGGTGGGTTTGGCCGCGGTGGGCCTGGCCGCCGCGTACCCGGTGACCCTCGGCCGGCTGATCGGCGCCGTGGGCCGGCGCGGGTTGACCGCCGTGACCGGAACACGCGGACTGGCTGCCGGGGCCGGAACGCGCGGACTGGTCGGGCGGCGCGGGTTGACCGCCGTGACCGGAGTGCGCGGACTGGCCGGCGGAGTGGACGCGGGTGTCGGGGTGCGGCGGGGGAACGGGCGGTGAGTGGCGGGCTGCTGGTGGCCGGCACGACGTCCGACGCGGGCAAGAGCGTGCTCACCGCCGGCATCTGTCGCTGGCTGCACCGCCAGGGCGTGAAGGTGGCGCCGTACAAGGCGCAGAACATGTCGAACAACTCGGCGGTGGTCGTCGGGCCGGACGGGCGCGGCGGCGAGATCGGGCGCGCCCAGGCCATGCAGGCCGCTGCGTGCGGGCTCGCCCCCGACCTGCGGTTCAACCCGGTGCTGCTCAAGCCGGGCAGTGACCTGGCCAGTCAGGTGGTGCTGCTGGGCGAGGCGGTCGACACGATCACCGCCGGCACCTTCCGGCAGTTGCGCCCCCGGCTCGCCGAGACCGCGTACGCCGCGCTCGCCGAGCTGCGCGAGACGTACGACGTGGTGGTCTGCGAGGGCGCCGGCAGCCCCGCCGAGATCAACCTGCGGGCCGGTGACTACGTCAACATGGGGCTGGCCCGGCACGCCAACCTGCCCACCATCGTCGTCGGTGACATCGACCGGGGCGGCGTGTTCGCCTCGATGTTCGGCACCGTGGCCCTGCTCGACCCGGCCGATCAGGCGCTGATCGCCGGCTTCGTGATCAACAAGTTCCGGGGTGACCGGGGGCTGCTCCAGCCGGGTCTGGACATGCTGCGTCAGGTCACCGGCCGTCCCACGTACGGGGTGCTGCCCTGGGCACTGGACCTGTGGCTCGACGCGGAGGACTCTCTCGCCTACGGCCGGGTGCTCGGGCGCCCCGCCGCCCCGCACGGCACCGAGTGGTTGGACGTGGCCGTCGTCCGCCTACCCCGGGTCAGCAATGCCACCGACGTGGAGGCGCTCGCCACCGAGCCGGGTGTCCGGGTACGCCTCACCATCGAACCGGCCGAGCTGGCCGCCGCCGACCTGGTCGTCCTGCCCGGCTCCAAGTCCACCGTCGCCGACCTCGCCTGGCTGCGCGAGACCGGCCTCGCCGACGCGGTGGCCACCCATGTGGCGGCCGGCAAACCTCTGCTCGGCCTCTGCGGCGGCTTCCAGATGCTCGGCCACGCCATCCACGACCCGGTGGAGAGTCGGCAGGGCAGCGTGCCGGGGCTCGGTCTGCTGCCCATCGAGATCACCTTCGATCCGCGCAAGACCGTGCGGCAGTCGGTGGGCACCGGCCACGGTGGCCTTCCGGTGCACGGCTACGAGATCCACCACGGGTACGTGTCGCAGGCCGACCCTGGCCTGTCGCCGCTGCTGACCGGCGACGACGGTGTCGCAGAGGGGGCCGTGCTCGGCGCGGTGCACGGCACGCACTGGCACGGGGCGTTCGAGTCCGACGGCTTCCGCCGGTGGTTCCTCACCGAGGCGGCTCGCCTGGCCGGGCGCAGCGGGTTCCGGGTCGCACCGGCCACCAGTTTCGCCGCCGCCCGGGAACGCTCGCTTGATCTGCTCGGCGACCTGGTCGAGGAACACCTGGACACCGATGCCCTCTGGCGTCTCATCGAAGCCGGCCCACCCGCCGGCCTCCCGTTCATCCCACCCGGCGCGCCACCGGCCTGACTGGCACACCGTCCCCTGGGGACTGTGCAGGTGGGGGACCGCCCATGATCGTGCTCGATCGTTGTTCCAGGGGCCTCGTCCGCGTGCGGAGGGGCCTGTTTCCTGGATCGAGCGCGATCGTGAGCCGGCTGCCCGCCGGAGGTGGGCGCACGGTGGTGGGGGTCAGGGGCGGACGTCGGCGGGGCGGTCGGTGGTGGGCAGGCCGGCGGCGAGCCAGGCGTCCACACCGCCGATCATGTCGGTGGCCCGACGCAGCCCGAGGGTCTGCAAACTGGCGGCGGCCAGGCTGGAGCTGTAGCCCTGCCGGCACACCAGCACGATCTCCCGGTCGTACCCGGTGGCCTCCGGGATCCGCCAGGCGCTGGCCGGATCGAGGCGCCACTCCAGTACGGTCCGGTCGATGACGACCGCGCCCGGCAGGTCGCCCTGTTCGCGGCGTTGCAGGTCGGTACGGGTGTCGACCAGCAACGCGCCGCCGCGGACCGCCTCGACGGTCTGCTGCGGAGTCAGTCGGTGCAGCCCGGCGCGGGCCTGTTCGAGCAGGGCGTCTATGCCGGGGCTCATCACGTCTCGGAGCACCACCCGATCATCCCGATTCGGTGGCACCCCGGGCGGCGAACGGGCCGCCCGTCACCCGTCGTCGCCCCAATTCCCCCGGACGTGACGGTGGCCGGCCAGGGCGACCAGCCGGACGGGTCACGGTGGCCCATCCTGGCCCCTCAACCAGCATGATCGACATGGCCGCGCGGTGCCCCTTCGGCAGGGACACCGCGACCGCACCGAACCGGAGTCGATCACCCTGCCCGCCGGTGGTGACGGCATACTTCGGTCATGCACCACGCGAGGTTGTGCTGAACCCGGAGACTGCCGGCCCGACCGTGGCGGTTGTCGAGGCGTACGCCGAACTGGCTCGTCGGGTGCTCGCGGGCCCGGCGCGGTTGGGGCGGACCCGGCTGGTCGCCGTCGACGGGCCGAGCGGCGCGGGCAAGAGCCGATTCGCCGCGCAGCTCGCGGATGCCCTGGCGGGGCCGCTCGGCGACCGACCGCCGGTGGTGCACACCGACGACCTGCTCGACGGGTGGGACGATCAGGTCACCTTCTGGCCCCGGCTCGACGACTGGGTGCTCGCCCCGCTGCGGGCCGGGAAGCCGGGTGCCTACCGGCGGTACAGCTGGGTCCGGCACCGTTTCCTGCCCCGGCCGGTGCCGGTGCCGGCGGCTCCGGTGCTGCTGGTCGAGGGGGTCAGCGCCGCCCGTGCGGTCGTCCGGCCGGAGCTGACGCTGGCCGTGTTCGTCACCGCACCCGCGTCGCTGCGGCTGGCACGCGCGCTCGCCCGGGACGGGCCGGAGATCCTGCCCGAGCTGCGCCGCTGGCACGACGGGGAGCGGGCGCACTTCGCCGTCGACAAGACCGCGACCCACGCCGACCTGGTGGTCGACGGCGCGCCCGGCCTGCCGCACGACGTGGACCGGTACTACGTGCGGCTGCGCTGAGCGGGGCATGGACGTCGGCCACCGACTACGGCACGATGCGGGGAGCTACGGCGAACGGGGAGCCACCATGACGGCAGCGGACGCGCCAGCGCGGCGTCGGATCACCCTCACCGGCATCAGCTCACGGGCCTGGGAGCATCCCGCCGACCGGGGTGCCCTGGTCGCGCTGCGGGAGCTGCGCGGTTTCGACGACGTGGTGCGGTCGTTCTTCGGCATGTGGAACGAGCGGGGTTTCCGGCTGTCCGTGCTGGCCTCCGGCATCCGGGTCGACCACCGGCAGTACCCGGCGGTGTGGCAGCGCTACACCGAGGCCGCGGCGGCGCTCGACGTGGCCGAGCTGCCCGAGCTGTACGTGACCCAGTCGCCCTGGTTGGGCGCCGAGGCTGTCGGGCTGGAGCGGCCGTTCATCGTGGTGAACTCCGCCTGCGTGCAACAACTCGACGAGGACGAGCTGCGCTGTCTGCTCGGCCACGAGTTGGGGCACGTGGGCAGCGGGCACGCGGTCTACAAGACCATGCTCATGATCCTCACCCGCTGGGCTGCCAACCTGAGCTGGTTGCCGGTCGGCGCGATCGCGCTGCGGGCCATCATCGCGGCGATGCTGGAGTGGTGGCGCAAGGCGGAGCTGTCCGCCGACCGGGCGGGCCTGCTCGCCGGGCAGGACCCGGCCGCCGCGTTGCGGCTGTTGATGAAGCTCGCCGGTGGCGGTGACCTGTCCCAGGTCGACACCACCGCCTTCCTGGAGCAGGCCGCCGAGTACGCCGGCGGCGGCGACCTGCGCGACAGCCTGCACAAGATCCGGATGACCGCGTGGAGCACCCACCCGGTGCCGGTGGCGCGGGCGGCGCAGCTGCGCCAGTGGATCGACTCCGGGGCGTACGGGCGGGTGCTGGCCGGGGACTACCCACGCCGCGAGGACGACAGCTCGACCAGCGTCACGGAGGAGATCAAGGCCGCTGCCGAGTCGTACCGGGAGGAGTTCAGCAGGTCCAGCGACCCGCTGGTCGGGTTGCTGCGCCGGCTCGGCGACGGCGCGAGCGACGTCGGCGAGTGGGTGGGCGGCACCGCCGGTCGGGCCCGTTCCTGGATGGACGCGGCCACCGAGGCGGCGGCCCGCGCGCACCGCGCCGGCCGGGCCGCCCCCGGTGCGCGGGCCGGCGCCGGCCCCACGGACAGCGGTGACGGTACGGGCTCCGCCGGCACGCCCAGGTAAGGCCGGCATACGATGCCGGTCATGACCTCACCGATCATGTCCGAGTCCGAGGTGCGAGCCGCCGTCGAGCGGGAGATGCCCGGCGTCCGGGCCGACCTGGAGCGCCTCGTCCGCATCCCCGGCATCGCCTTCGAGGGCTTCGACCACTCGCACGTGGAACGCTCCGCCGAGGCGGTGGCCGAGCTGCTGCGCGGTTGCGGCCTGGACGTCGAGATCGTGCGATCCGGCGGCCAGCCGGCGGTGATCGGCCGTCGGGCCGCGCCGCCCGGCGCACCCACAGTGCTGCTCTACGCCCACCACGACGTCCAGCCGGTCGGCGACCTGTCGCTGTGGGAGTCCGACCCGTTCGAGCCGGTGGAACGGGACGGCCGGCTCTACGCCCGGGGCGCGGCCGACGACAAGGCTGGCGTCATGGCGCACATCACGGCGCTGCGCGCGTACGGTGACGCGCTGCCGGTCGGCGTGGTCCTGTTCATCGAGGGCGAGGAGGAGTACGGCTCCGACTCGCTGGAGCAGTTGCTGGTCGAGCACCGCGACAAGCTCGCCTCCGACGTCATCGTGATCGCCGACTCCGGCAACTGGGACATCGGCGTACCGGCGTTGACCACCTCGCTGCGGGGCATCGTCAACTGCTTCGTCGAGGTGCGCACGCTCGACCAGGCGGTGCACAGCGGCATGTTCGGCGGCGCCGTGCCGGACGCGCTCACCGCGCTGGTCCGGTTGTTGGCGACGCTGCACGACGACGCCGGTGACGTGGCGGTGGACGGGCTGGTGGGCCGCGAGGGCGCCACCGTCGACTACCCGGAGGACCGGATCCGGGCCGAGGCGGGGCTGGCCGACGGCGTGGGCTTCATCGGCACCGGCCGGATCACCGACCGGCTCTGGACCAAGCCGGCGCTGGCCATCCTCGGTGTCGACGCGCCGTCCACGGGCGAGGCGCCGAACGCCCTGGTCCCGTCCGCGAAGGCGAAGCTCAGCATCCGGCTCGCCCCGGGCGACGACAGCAAGCGGGCGTACGCGGCGGTGCGCGCGCACCTGGAGCGGCACGCGCCGTGGGGTGCGCAGGTGACCGTCACCTTCGAGCACGACGGCGACCCGTGCGTGATCGACGCGTCCGGGCCGATGTTCGACGCCGCCCGGTCGGCTTTCCGGGCCGCCTGGGACGGCACCGACCCGGTGGACATCGGCGTCGGCGGCTCGATTCCGTTCATCGCCACCTTCCAGGAGATGTTCCCGAAGGCGGCGATCCTGGTGACCGGTGTGGAGGACCCGCACGCCCGTGCGCACGGCCCGAACGAGAGCCTGCACCTGGGGGAGTTTGCCCGGGTCTGCCTCGCCGAGGCGCTCCTGCTGGGCAAGGTGGCGGCAGCGGGCGGGTAGGGCCCCGGGCGTGGCGCGGGAACTTTGGGTCTGATCTGGGGGTTTACGGCGTGTCGGCCCGCTGTCTGTTATAGCCTTTCGTACATGAGTACGAACGAGGTGATGGCCCGGTTGGGGGCCGCTGTCAGCGCGCTGGGAGATGTCGACGTCTCCGCGTGGTCCGAGGACACGCTCAACGAACAGCTCGGTGAGCTCTCCGCCGCACTGGTCGCCCTCGACTCGGTGCTCTCCCGCGTGGCCGGCGAGGTCCGGGCCCGGGGGCTGCGCATTGAGGAGCCCGTCTCGGCCTAGGGCTGCTTCCGCGAGGAATGGCCCGCCCGTCGTCCGCGTGAGCGGGCGGCACCCTGCCGACACCGCCCGGGCACGGCAATGCCCGGGCGGTGTCGGAGGTGACTGGCAGGATGAGCTGCGTGCGGTTCCTCGATCTGGCAGCCACCTCCGCCGCCGTCGGTGCCACCAGCGGCCGGCGCGCCAAGGTGGAGCTGCTCGCTGACGCGCTGCGCCGACTGGATCCCGACGAGGTCGAGCCCGGCGCCGGCTATCTCGCCGGTGAGCTGCGCCAACGGCAGACCGGGGTTGGCTACGCGAGCCTGCGTGACCTGCCGCCGCCGGCCGCCGAGCCGACGTTGACGGTGGCCGCCGTGGACGCCGCCATCGCGCAGATCGCCGCCGTGCACGGCTCGGGCTCGCAGGCTCGACGTCGGGCGCTGCTCGGTGCCCTCTACGCGGCGGCGACGGTCGACGAGCAGCGTCTGCTCACCGGTCTGTTCAGCGGCGAGCTACGTCAGGGCGCCCAGGCCGGGCTCCTCGCGGACGCGGTGGCCCGGGCCGCCGAGGTGCCGGTGGCAGCGGTTCGCCGGGCGCTGCTGCTCGCCGGTGATCTGCGGGCCGTGGCGGTGGCCGCGCTGGCCGGCGGGGCTGCCGAGCTGGCCGGGTTCGGTCTGCGGGTCGGCCGGCCGCTGGCGCCGATGCTCGCGCAGAGTGCCCCCTCGGTCGACGAGGCGCTCGCCGCGACCGGCACGCCGGCGGTGGTCGACGTGAAGCTCGACGGCATCCGCATCCAGGTGCACCGCTCCGGCACCGACATCGCGGTGTTCACCCGCAGCCTCGACGAGATCACCACCCGGGTGCCCGAGGTGGTCGCCGCGGTCCGCGCCCTGCCCGGCCGGGAGATGGTCCTCGACGGCGAAGCGATCGGCCTGGACGAGACCGGCCGCCCGCTGCCGTTCCAACAGACGTCGAGCCGGGCCGCCCGACGCACCACCCCCAGCACCACCGGGCGCACCCCGGTCGCCCCGGCGGTGCTCGCGGCGGCTGCCAGCACGGGCGCGACGGTGCTCACCCCGTACTTCTTCGACCTGCTGCACCTCGACGGCGAGGATCTGATCGACCTCCCCGGCCGGGAGCGGTGGGCCGCCCTCGCCGGTGCTGTGGATTCGTCGCTGCTGGTCGGTCGGATGGAGGTCGACGATCCGGAGCAGGCCGCCACCGCGTTCGCCGCAGCGCTCGACGCCGGGCAGGAGGGCGTGGTGGTGAAGGCCCCGGACGCCCCCTACGACGCCGGCCGGCGCGGTTCCGCCTGGGTCAAGGTGAAACCGCGACACACGCTCGACCTGGTGGTCCTCGCCGTCGAGTGGGGCAGCGGCCGACGCAAGGGCTGGCTGTCCAACCTGCATCTGGGCGCGCGTGACGCGCGCACCGGCGACTTCGTCATGCTCGGCAAGACGTTCAAGGGGCTCACCGACGAGCTGCTGCGCTGGCAGACCGAGCGGTTCCTCGACCTCGCTGTCGAGCGCGGCGACTGGGTCGTCCGGGTCCGGCCCGAGCAGGTGGTGGAGATCGCCTTCGACGGGGTGCAGACGAGTTCGCGCTATCCCGGCGGGATGGCGCTGCGGTTCGCCCGGGTGGTGCGTTACCGCGACGACAAGTCCGCCGCCGAGGCGGACACCATCGACGCGGTCCGCGCCATCCACGCCGGCCGGGTGAGCGGCTGACGGGGCGAGGTCACGCGGACGCGGTCGGCGCAGGCTCGGCGGCCCGGTCCAGGGGAGCCTCGGTGACGCCGATGCCGGCGGCCCGGCGGGCCTCACGACGAGCCACCCAGCCGTAACCGAACAGGGCCATCACCGCGAACAGCCACCACTGCACGACGTAGCCGAAGTTCTGCCAGTTGTTGGCGTGCCCCACCGGCACCGCCTTGAACACCGGGTCGGCTGCCGGGGTCTGCTCGTCGAGCAGCAGGTAGGCGCCGTAGACCGGGTAGGGGAGCTCGCCGGCCAGCCGTGACACCCCGATCCGCCGGATCTCCAGCAGCCCGTCCCGTCGGGCCACCGCGCCGGCGCCGCTCTCGGTCTCGTGCACCCGTCCGACCACCGTCACGTCCCCGGTCGGCGCGGCCGGCACCGACGGCTGGGCGGTCGCCCCACCGGCTGCCGGCGGGATCCACCCCCGGTCCACCAGCAGCGCCGTGCCGTCGGTGAGCACCAGCGGGGTGAGCACCTCGAAGCCGACCCGGCTGTCCACCGTGCGGCCGCGGACCAGCACGGTGTTCGCGGGGTCGTACCGGCCGGTGACGGTGACCCGGGTCCAGACCTTGTCCTCGGCGGGGGCCGGACCCACCGTCCCGGGGCCGCCGCTGGGGGCGCGCAGCGCGTCGGCGAGCGGCGCGGGGGCCATCCGCTGGCCCGCGTCGATCCGCTCGTTGACCTCGGTGCGTCCCTGGTAGCGGTCCAGCTGCCAGTTGCCCAGGAACACCATGACGGCGGCGGCGACCAGGGTCAGCGCGAGAGCGCCCAGCCAGCGTGGGCTCAGCAGGAACCGGTACACGGCACCGAGGCTACTCGTATGACCGGCGCCACTGACCTGGACCGGGCCGGACCGGGCCGGGATCGTCGCCCGGGGCCCCTGCCAGGGCCGGACCGTCCGCCCCGGTTGGCGGTGCTCGCGCCTGCGGCCGGGCGGGTATCGTCACGCCGACGGATCGGCCCCGGTCGTCCCGTCGCGTACCCGCCGCCGCTCGCGAGGAGTCGATGATGACCGTCGTGCCGCGCCTGGTGCTCAGCGCGCCGTCCTCCGGGCACGGTAAGAACGCGCTGGCGATCGGGCTGCTCGCCGCCCTGGCCGAGCGCGGGGTCGACGTCGCCGGGTTCAAGCTCGGGCCGGATCACGTCGACGCCGCCTACCTCGGTCTCGCCTCCGGTCGGCCGGGCCGGGTGATCGACCCCCGGCTGGTCGGCGTCGACCGGCTCGCCCCGCTGGTGGCGCACGGCGCCACCGGTGCCGGGCTCGCCGTGGTGCAGGGCAGCATGGGGTTGTACGACTCGGTCGGTGGCCGTCCCGAGCAGGAGTCCACCGCCGCCGCTGCCGCCGCGCTGCGCAGCCCGGTGGTGCTCGTTGTCGACGTGGCCGCGATGGGTCAGTCGGTGGCCGCCCTGGTGCACGGGTTCCGCTCGTACGACGAGCAGTTGTGGCTCGGCGGGGTGATCCTCAACCGGGTGGCGTCGTCGCGGCACGAGGGGATGCTGCGCGAGGCGTTGGACGACGTGGGAGTGCCGGTCTACGGCGCGCTGCGCCGCCAGGACCTGCCGGCGGTGCTGCCGTCGCGGCGGCACGGTGTCGCGCCGGTGGTCGACGACTCGGCCGACGCCGTCCGGGCGGTCCGCCGGCTGGGCGAGGCCGTCGCCGCCACTGTCGACCTGGAACGGCTGCTCGGGCTGGCCCGCTCCGCCCCGCCGCTGCCGGCGCCGGCCTGGTCTCCCGAGGAGGCCATCGGCGCGTTCACACCCCCGGCGAATCGTCCGCTGGTGGCGGTGGCCGGTGGGCCGGGCGGCAGCTTCAGCCACCCGGAGACGGCGGAGTTGCTCCGGGCCGCCGGCGCCGAGGTCGTCGTCCTGGACCCGCTGCGCGACGAGGCGCTGCCGGTCGGCACCCGCGCGTTGGTCGTCGGCGGCGCGCTGCCCGAGGCGTACGCCGGGCAGTTGTCGGCCAACCGGCGGCTCTGCATCGCGGTGGCCGAGTTGGCGCGGACCGGGTGTCCGGTGATCGCCGAGGGCGCCGGGCTGCTGTGGCTGGCCCGGGAGTTGGACGGGTTGCCGATGTGCGGTGTCCTGGACGCGGTCGGCGTCAGCCGGGACGGGGTGGTGGCCGGCTACCGGGAGGCGACCGCCCAGACCGACAGCGTGGTCGCCGCCAGCGGCACGGTGCTGGTCGGGCACAAGGCGCACCGTGCGGTGCTCACCCCGCGCGCCGGTCAGCGCCCGGCCTGGAGCTGGGAGGGCGGTGCGCCGGAGGGCTTCGTCTGGCGTAACGTGCACGCCTCGCAGCTCGCCGTGCACTGGGCCAGCCATCCGGCGACGGCCACCCGGCTGGTCGCCGCGGCGGCGGCCGACCCGACGGGCGAGGTGGTAGCCGCGCAGTCCGGCGGGGTGCCGGTGTGATCGGTCAGGTGGCGGTGCGCCGATTCCCGGCGTTGACCGTCTCCACCCCGCGTACCGAGGTGCGTCAGCTCACGGCTGCCGACGCGGCGGCGGCCGGGGAGATCTTCGCCGACAAGCTGACCCGGCGTTGGCTGCCGTTGCCCGACGACTCCGGTCCGATCGACGGGCTGGCCTGGTGCACCGATCTGGCCCGGCAGCGGCGCGACAGCGGGGAGGGCGACCACTACGCGGTGCTGCGGCGCGAGGACGACCAGGTGGTGGGCTCGCTGTGGACCCGGCGTACCGACTGGGGCGCCCGCCTCACCGAAATCTCCTACGCGATGGCGGCATCCGCGCGGGGCTTCGGCTTCGCCGCCGAGGCGGTCGACGCGGTGGCCATCGCGCTGATCCTGGAGCACGGTTTCCAACGGGTCGAGCTGCGGGTGGCGCCCGGCAACCTGGCCTCGCGCCGGGTCGCCGAGAAGGCCGGGTTCAGCTACGAGGGTCTGCTGCGTAACGCCGGGTTCGTCAGCGGCGGCCGGGTGGACCTGGAGCTGTGGTCGTTCGTCGCCGCCGACCTGCGCTGAGTCGCCGTTGACCCGCGCCGACCTGCGCTGACCCGCCCGCCGGTCAGCCGACGATGGCGTCGGATGGTGGGGTGAACTGGCGGGTCGGGGTGCCCTTCAGGCCGTCGCGCAGGGTCTCGGCGACCGCCGCGATGGGGATCTGGGACTGCCCGTCACCGACCGCGTTGAACGGATTGTCCGGGTCGGAGATGAAGCTCGCCGCCGCCAGCTCCGGGGTGTAGCCCACGAACCAGGCCGACCTGGTGCTGTCGGTCGTACCCGTCTTGCCGGCCACCGGGCGTCCGACGGTGCCCCGCACGCTGTCGGCGGTGGACCAGCCGCCGCAGCTGCCGCGCGCCGGGGTGTCGCCGGTGGGGCAGCGGGCCGCGTCGGTGGCTGCCCGCGCGGCGTCCGCGCTGACGACCTGCCGGCACCGTGGCTTGGCCACTTCGCGGTGGAGGCCGCCCGGGGTGGCGTACGTGGCGGGCGTGCCGTCCCGGTTCATGATCGCTTGCACCGGGATGGCCTCGCAGTAGCGGCCGTCGGCGGCAATGGCGGCGTAGGCGTTCGCCATCTCCAGTGGGGTGGCGTCGGAGACGCCCAGAGTGAACGCCCCCCACTTCTTCGCCTTGGCCGGGGACGCCTGTTCCCGGTCGACGTCGGTGCGCCACCGCAGCCCGAGCTGTTCGGCCAACCGGACCGCCCGGTCCGCGCCGACCTTCTCCTCCAGCCACACGAAGTACGTGTTGACCGATTTGCCGAAGCCGGACCACATGGTCTGCTGACCGGTCATTGCGCCGCTGGCGTTGGAGGGTGCCCAGCCGTCGTACACGGACGACTTGTAGCGGTAGGGCGCGTTGAACGAGGTGGAGAGGGTCATCCCCGAGTCCAGCGCGGCCAACATCGGGAACATCTTGAACGTCGACCCGGCCTGGTAGCCGGCCAGGTCACCGCCGCCCAGCAGCGGCGCGACAGTGTTCGGGTAGTTGGCCTTCACCTTCGGCCCGGCCTCGGGGTTGGAGCTCTGCGGGTTCTCGGCCAGGTCCAGCGAGTACGTCCGGTTGACCGCCATCGCCTTCACCCGCCCGGTGCCCGGCTCGGAGACCACGATGCCGTTGGCGAACGGGCTGCCGGTGGCGTCCTTGGCGCCGACGTTCTTCTCCGCCGCCTCCTGGATCTTCGGGTCGAGGCTGAGCACGATCCGGTAGCCGCCCCGCCGCAGGTTGTCCATCCGTTCCAGCCGGTTCGCGCCGAACGCGGGCTGCGCGCTCCACCAGTTCTTCAGGTAGTCGCAGGCGAACCCCCAGCTGTTGTACTTCTCCGGGATGGCCGCGCAGTCGTGCGGTGGGGTGGTCAGCTTGAGCCGGATCGGTTCGGACTTGGCGGCGGCGGCCGAGTCGGGGGAGAGGTAGCCGAGTTGGCTCATCCGGTCCAGCACGTAGTTGCGCCGGCCGGTGGCCTCCTTCTGGTCGGAGTCGGCCGGGTCGTACTCGGACGGGGACTTGACCAGTCCGGCGAGGGTGGCGGCCTCGACCGGGGTGAGGTCCTTGGGGGTCTTGGAGAAGAAGATCTCGCTGGCCGCGTAGATGCCGTACGCCCGGTGCCCGAAGTACGCCGAGTTCAGGTAGCGCTCCATGATCTGTTCCTTGCTCAGCTCCTTCTCCAGGTCCAGCGCCATCCGCATCTCCTTGACCTTGCGCAGGCTGGTCTGCTGGGTGGCTTGCTGGACCTCCTTGGGCGTGGTCGCGCTGTCCCGCAGGGCCATCCGGACGTACTGCATGGTCAGCGTCGAGGCGCCCTGGGAGCCGCCGGAGCGGGCGTTGGAGACGAAGGCCCGGGCCACGCCCTTCGGGTCGACGCCGTGGTGCTGGTAGAAGCGGGAGTCCTCGGCCGCGACGATCGCCTGCTGGATGTTCGGCGACATGTCCGACAGCTTGGTGTACTGCCGGTACTCCTCGTAGAACATGGTCAGCACGGTCTTGCCGTCGGGAGCGTAGAGGTACGAGGTCTCGGCGGGCAGGGCGGTCTTCAGCACCCGGGTCTTCTGGTCCACGGCGTGCGCGGTGGCCTTCGCGCCGAGCCCGGTGAGGGCGACCAGTGGGTACGCGGCGGCGGCGATCACGATTCCGGCGATCAGCCCGGCACGGAGAAGAGGGACGAGACGACCAGCGGCGGCAAGGGGTCGATTGCTCACCTGGTCAAGTTATGACATTTCCGATTCGTACATGAGAAGAACTCTTAAACCGGCGAGTGGTGACGCGGCTTACGTCGAGATCGGCTGTCCCACCGGCCCCCTTCCCGGCAGGATCGCGGACATGTCTGATCAGCCGAGCACGCTCGCCCCACCCACCGGGTTCGAGCCGGACCTCGGGCACCACGGCGACGCGGAGGCCACCGCCGGCCTGATCGACCTCGCCGTCAACGTCCGTCGGGCCCGGCCTCCCGCCTGGCTCGCCGACCCGATCGCCGCGACCCTCACCGACCTGGCCCGCTATCCGGACCCGGCGCCGGCCCGGGCGGCGGTCGCCGCCCGACACCGCCGTCACCCGAACGAGGTGCTGCTGACCGCCGGCGCCGCCGAAGGCTTCGTGCTGATCGCCCAGGCGCTGCGCGGCGTCCGCCGCCCGGTGGTGGTGCATCCGCAGTTCACCGAGCCGGAGGCCGCGTTGCGGGCCGCCGGCCACCAGGTCGAGCGGGTGCTGCTCGACGCCGCCGACGACTTCCGGCTCGACCCGTCCCGGGTGCCCGCCGACGCCGACCTCGTGATGATCGGCAACCCGACGAACCCGACCTCGGTGCTGCACCCCGCCCGGTCGGTGGCCGCGCTGGCCCGCCCCGGCCGGGTGCTGGTGGTCGACGAGGCGTTCGCCGACACCACCGCCGCCCCCGGGCACCCCGGCGAGCCGGAGTCGCTGGCCGAACGCCGCGACCTGCCCGGGTTGCTCGTGGTGCGCAGCCTCACCAAGACGTGGGGTCTGGCCGGCCTCCGGATCGGCTACCTGCTCGGCGAAGCGGAGCTGCTGTCCCGGCTGGCCGCCGTCCAGCCGCTCTGGGCCGTCTCCACGCCGGCGCTGGCGGCGGCGTCGGCCTGCGCCAGCGCCGTCGCGGTCCAGGCCGAACGCGCGATCGCCGCCGACCTCGCCGCCGACCGCGATCACCTGGTCGCGCGACTGGCCGACCTGCCCGGTGTACGCGTCGTCGGCCCGCCCGCCAGCGCGTTCGTCCTGCTGCACCTGCCGGGTGCCACCCGGATCCGGGCGGCCCTGCGCGAGCGCGGCTGGGCGGTGCGCCGGGGCGACACGTTCCCCGGCCTCGGGCCGGACTGGCTGCGGGTGGCGGTACGTGACCGAAACACCACCGACGCGTTCATCGACGTGCTGCGCGAGACCATGGAGGCATGATGCTGGAGACCACGATCGCGGCGATCCGCCCGGCGGACGAGGCGGCCATGGCCGCCGCCCGCGAGCTGCACGGACGGCTGACCAAGCCGGTGGGCTCGCTGGGCGCGCTGGAGGAGCTTTCGGTACGCCTCGCCGGCCTGGCCGGGGCGTGCCCACCGCCGCTGCCCGAGCCGGCCGCGGTGGCGATCTTCGCCGGCGACCACGGGGTGCACGCCCAGCGGGTCAGCCCCTGGCCGCAGGAGGTCACCGCGCAGATGATCGGCAACTTCCTGGCCGGTGGTGCGGTGGTCAACGCGTTCGCCCGGCAGGCCGGTGCCTCGGTCACCGTCGTCGACGTCGGCGTGGCCACCCCGCTGCCCACCGACCCGGCCGCCGCGCCGGCCGGCTCCGACCCGGCCGCGCTCGACCCGGCGGTCACCGGTCCGGCAGTGCTCGACCCGGCAGTGCCCCGGCTCGTCGTCGCTCCGGTCCGCCGGGGCACCCGGGATTTCACTGTGACCACCGCGCTGACCCGGGACGAGGCGCTGGCGGCGGTACAGACCGGCATCCGGATCGCCGACGAGCTGATCGACGCCGGTGCCGGCATTCTGCTCACCGGGGACATGGGCATCGGCAACACCACCCCGGCCGCCGCGCTGATCGCCGCGTTCACCGGCGTCGACGCGCTCGACGCCACCGGTCGGGGCACCGGCGTCGACGACCCGACGTACGCGCACAAGGTGGCGGTGGTGCGGGCCGCGCTGGCCCGGCACACTCCCGACCCGGCCGACCCGCTGGGGGTGCTGGCCGCCGTCGGTGGCCTGGAGCACGCCGCCCTGGCAGGGCTGATCCTGGGTGCCGCGGCGCGCCGCACGCCGGTGCTGCTGGACGGCGTGATCGGGGTCTCGGCCGCCCTCGCCGCCGCCGCGTTCGCCCCGGCTGCGGTCTGCGCGATGGTCGCCGGCCACCGCTCGGCCGAGCCCGGTGCCACAGTGGCGCTGCGGCACCTCGGGCTCGACCCGCTGATCGACCTGGGGCTGCGCCTCGGCGAGGGCACCGGCGCGCTGCTGGCGTTGCCAGTGGTCACCGGCGCGGTCCGGGTGCTGCACGAGGTGGCCACCTTCGACTCCGCCGGGGTGGCCGAGAAGTGACAGCGCGCGACGAACGAGCCGCCCGCCCCGGCGGTGCGGTATGACCGCCAACCCGTACCCGCTCGGCCTGCGGCTGCACGGGCGACGGGTGGTGGTGGTGGGCGGCGGCGCGGTCGCCACCCGGCGGGTGCCCGCGCTGCTGGACGCCGGTGCGGACGTCCTGCTGGTGGCCCCGGAGCTGACCCCGGCGCTGCGCGCCCGGGTCGACGCGGGGCGGCTGCACTGGGTGCCGCGCCGGTTCGAGCCGGAGGACCTGGACGGCGCCTGGCTGGTCCAGGTCGCCGTCGACGACCCGATGGCGGCGGCCTCGGTGAGCGCTGTGGCCGCCGAGCGAAGGATCTTCTGCGTCCGGGCCGACGACCGCACGGCCGCCACCGCCTGGACCCCGGCGGTGACCCGGCACGGCCCGGTCACCGTGGCGGTGCTCGGCGGCGGCGACCCCCGACGGGCGATGACCGTCCGCGACGCGGTCCGCGAGCTGCTCGCGGTCCGCCTGGGATCGGGCGGGACCGCTTCGACGCGGGGCCGGCCCGGCCCTCCGGCCGGTGCGACAGGTGGGACCGGCGCGGGCGGCTCGACCGGTGCGACCGGCACAGCCGGTGCAGCCGGTGCGGGCGGCGCGGGTGGCGCGGGCGGCGCGGGTGGCGCGGGCGGCGCGACCGGTGCGGCCGGAGCGGGCAGTGGGCGGCGGCCCGGGCGGGTGGCGCTGGTCGGGGCGGGCCCTGGTGACCCCGAGCTGATCACGGTCAAGGGCTGGCGGCTGCTCACCGAGGCGGACGTGGTGGTCGCCGACCGGTTGGTGCCCGGCCTGCTCCTGGACGAGCTGCGCCCGGACGTCGAGTTGGTGGACGCCTCGAAGATCCCCTACGGCCCGTCCCGGGCCCAGGAGGAGATCAACCAGATCCTGGTCGACCGGGCCCTGGCCGGCGCCGCCGTGGTCCGGCTCAAGGGCGGCGACCCGTACGTCTTCGGGCGCGGTGGTGAGGAGTTGCTGGCCTGCGCGGCGGCCGGTGTGCCGGTGACAGTGGTCCCCGGGGTGACCAGTTCGATCGCCGCCCCGGCGGCGGCCGGGATTCCGGTCACCCATCGGGGGGTGGCGCACGAGTTCACAGTGGTCTCCGGGCACCTGGCACCCGACTCGCCGGCTTCGCTGGTGCGCTGGGACGCCCTCGCCGGTCTGCGCGGCACCCTGGTGATCCTGATGGGGTTGAAGAACCTCGCCGCCATCACGGCCACCCTGATCGCCCACGGTCGGCCGCCGCAGACGCCGGCCGCCGTCGTCCAGGAAGCCACCACCGGCACCCAACGGATCCTGCGGTCCACGCTGGGCGAGGTGGCCGCCGACCTGCTCGCCGCCGACCTGCGCCCGCCCGCCGTCGTCGTGGTGGGAGACGTGGTGGGAGCGCTCGACGGCTGAGGGCCCGTTCCGACCGCGCCGGCGACACCGGTCGGGCGGCCGAGGGTGCTCACCGGCGAGAGCTTGGACAGTTTCCGTCACGTGCTGACGGAAACTGTCCAAGATTGCCAGCGATGGCCGGTGTGGCGGTGCCGGCACAGACGACGGGCCGGAGCAGCGCTGCTCCGGCCCGTCGTGGTCTGTCGGTCGACTACTGCTTGAGCATGTTGTCCAGCAGCAGGGCGCAGCGGATCAGCCCGAGGTGGCTGTACGCCTGCGGGTGGTTGCCCAGACCGCGCTCGGCCAGCGGGTCGTACTGCTCGGGGAGCAGGCCGGTCGGGCCGGCGGTCAGCACCATCTGCGCGAACAGCTCCTCGGCGTCGGTGCGGCGACCGGTGCGCAGGTACGCCTCGATCAGCCACGCCGTGCAGATGTGGAAACCGCCCTCGCGGCCGGGCAGGCCGTCGTCCCAGTGGTAGCGGTAGACGACCGGGCCGCTGCGCAGGTCCGCCTCGATCCGCAGGACTGTGGACAGGAAGCGCGGGTCGTCGCCCGGGAGCAGACCGGAGAGGCCGATCCAGAGCGACGAGGCGTCCATGTCCTCGTCCCCGTACGCGACGCTGTACGCCTCGACGTCGGAGTGCCAGCCGTGCTCCAGCACGTTGGCGCCGATCCGGTCCCGCAGGTCCTTCCACTCGGGCCGGTCCTCGCCGCCGTGCTGGCGCATCACGTGCAGCGCCCGGTCGACCGTCATCCAGCACATCACCTTGGAGAACACGTGGTGCCGGGGTGGCAGCCGGGCCTCCCAGATGCCGTGGTCGGGCTCGTGCCAGCGGCGGCGGACCGCCTCGACCATGTTCTCCAGGACCCGCCACTCGTCGTCGCGGACCGAGCCGCGAGCGTCGGCGACGGCCGCGATCAGGTCGGCGATCGGGCCGAAGACGTCCAGCTGCAACTGGTGGTTGGCGAGGTTGCCGACCCGGACAGGCCGGGAGCCGGCGTACCCGGGCAGCGTGTCGATGACCGCCTCGGCGCCCAGCTCGTAACCGTCGATGGTGTAGAGCGGGTGCAGCCGCTCCGGGTGCCCGCCGGTGCGCTCGATGCAGCCGTCCACCCAGCGCAGCAGGGCCTCGGCCTCCTCGACGGAGCCCAGGTCGACCAGGGCGCGGGCGGTCAGCGCGGCGTCGCGCAGCCAGCAGTAGCGGTAGTCCCAGTTGCGGACGCCGCCCAGCTCCTCGGGGAGCGAGGTGGTCGCCGCGGCCAGGATCGAGCCGGTGGCCTCGTGGCAGAGCCCGCGCAGGGTGAGGGCGCTGCGCGCGACCAGGTCACGAGCGGTGGAGGGCAGCCGCAGCGAGGCCACCCAGTCCTTCCACGGCTGCTCGGCGGCGGCCTGACGCTCGTGGATCGGCACCCGGTGATGCTCCAGGCTGTGCGTGCCGAAGCGCAGCTCCAGCACGACCTGCCCGCCGGCCGCGGAGAGGTCGACGATCGCCTTGGCGGTCTCGTACCCACCGTCGTTGCCGACCTCCCACTGCACGCCCGGGGAGTAGAGCGCGACCGGCTCGTTGGAGCCGAGCACCAGCAGGCCGTCGCCGAGCGGCTGCAACTGCACGGCCACCTGGCCGAACTCCGGCCGCGGCGCGAACTCCACCCGGGCCTTGCCGCCGCCGGTCAGCACCCGGACCAGGGTCGAGTCACCGGTGACGACCGCCGGGCCGTCCGGGGTGGTCTCCCGGGCCGGCTTGTCCAACCAGTCGGTGACGGTGAGCCCGGACCAGCGGGTCTCCACGGTCATCGTGCCGGAGCGGTAGCGCTGACCCAGCGGGATGCCGCCGCGTTCCGGGACGATGCTGAAGTGGCCGGCCGGGCTGCCACCGACCAGATCGGCGAAGATCGCCGCCGAGTCCGGCTTGGGGTGGCAGAGCCAGCTCACCTTGGCCTCGGGGGTGAGCAGCGCGACGGTACGACCGTTGGCCAGCATGGAGTGCCGCTCGATGGGCACCGCCCGCTCGCCGAACAGCCAGTGCCGGCGGGTCTCCAGCAGCAGCGCGAGTGCCCGCGCGGCCTCCAGCGGGTCGGCCACCCGGTAGCCGGCCTGGGTGTCACCGGGGCCGATCTTGATGCCGAGGTCGGGGCCGTGCAGGTTGCCGAACGCGTTCTCGTCGGTGATGTCGTCGCCGATGAACAGCACCGCGCTGGCGGCGAGCTGGGTCCGGAGCTGGTCGACAGCGGTGCCCTTGTGGGTGGCCACCACGGAGAGCTCGATGACCTCCTTGCCCTGGGTCACCGTGACGCCGTCGAAGGTGGCCGGACCGTTGAGCACCGCCTCGATGGCCGAGGCCGCGACCTGCGGGTCGATTCCCCGGGTGTGCATGGCGACGCTGGCCGGTTTGCGTTCCAGCCGGATCCCCGGGTGTTCGGCGGCGATCTCGCGCAGCGCGTTGCGCACCTGGGTGCGGACGGCGACCAGCTCGGGCGAGAGCCGCTCGACGAAGCCGATGTCGAACTCGGAGCCGTGGCTGCCGACGAGGTGCACCTCGCTGGGCAGCCGGGAGAGGGCGGCCAGGTCGCGCAGCGCCCGACCGGAGACCACCGCGACGGTGGTCTGCGGCAGCGCGGCGAGTGCGCGGACCGCGGCCACCGACTCGGGCAGCGGGACGGCCGTGCTCGGATCCTCCACGATCGGCGCGAGCGTGCCGTCGTAGTCGCAGGCGACCAGGAGCTGGGGGACCCGGGCGATCCGGCCGATGGCGGCGCGCAACTCAGGGTCCATGACCCCGGTGGCGATTGCCGCCCCATCGTTGACGGACGTGTTCACTCGGCCTCCGCCTCGGGAACTCCGAGCTCCGAGAGGAAAGACTTGGCCCAGTGGCCCACGTCGTGGGTACGCAGGTGACGTTGCATTGTCCGCATCCGGCGGCGTGCCTCGGTTTTCTCCACGTGCACGGCCCGGAGGAGGGCGTCCTTGACCGCGTCCGGGTCGTGCGGGTTACACAAAAATGCCTGGCGAAGCTCGGTGGCGGCACCGGCGAACTCACTGAGTACGAGCGCGCCACCCTGGTCGGCACGTGATGCTACGTATTCCTTCGCCACGAGGTTCATTCCGTCTCGCAGCGGGGTCACCATCATCACGTCGGCAGCAACGTACATCGCCGCCAGCTCACTGCGACTGTACGACTGATGGAGGTAATGGACCGCCGGCACGCCGACCCGACCGAACTCGCCGTTGATCCGGCCGACCTCGCGCTCCACCTTGACCCGTAGTGCCTGGTAGTGCTCCACGCGCTCACGGCTGGGCGTGGCGACCTGAACCATGACCGCGTCGGGAACTGTCAACTTTCCGTCAGCCAGCAGCTCCCGGAAGGCCTTGAGCCGCAACTCGATGCCCTTGGTGTAGTCCAGTCGGTCCACGCCCAGGATTATCGTCTTCGGGTCGCCCAGTTCGGCGCGGATCTGCTTGGCCCGGGCCTGGACCGCCGGGTCGGCGGCCATCCGCTCCATTTCCTTGGTGTCGATCGAGATGGGGAAGGCGCCCGCCTTCACCTGCCGACCGTCGACCTGGATCATCTGCCCCTCGTAGCGCAGTCCGAGCAGGTGCCGGGCCAGCCGGACGAAGTTCTGCGCGGCCAGCCGCTGCTGGAAACCGACCAGGTCGGCGCCGAGCAGGCCGCGCAGGATCTCGGTGCGGAACGGCATCTGCATGAACAGCTCGATCGGCGGGAACGGGATGTGCAGGAAGAACCCGATCCGCAGGTCCGGGCGGAGCTCACGGAGCATCGCCGGGACCAACTGGAGCTGGTAGTCCTGCACCCAGACCGTCGCGCCCTCGGCCGCCACGTCGGCCGCGGCCTCCGCGAACCGGGCGTTGACCAGGCGGTACGCCTCGCGCCACCGGCGCTTGTAGGCCGGCGTCTCCACCGCGTCGTGGTAGAGCGGCCAGATCGTCGCGTTGGACTGGCCCTCGTAGTAGCGCTCCAGTTCCTCGGCGCTGAGCGGGACCGGGTGCAGCCGGATCCCCTCCAGGTCGAACGGCTCGGGGGCCGCGCCGGTGCCACCGGCCCAGCCGACCCAGGTGCCCTGGTGTTCGGCGAGGACGGGATGCAGCGCGGTGACCAGCCCGCCAGGGCTACGTCGCCACTGCCGGCCCTCGGGTGTGCTCACCTCGTCGACCGGCAGACGGTTCGCCACTACGACAAAGGAGCTACGGACGGTCACGATCGGCCACCTCCGGGTACTGACGGGTCCACCGCGCTGAGCGTACTGAGCGTAGCTGCGGCGTCTTGTGCCTAGTGCCGGAGTCTCCTACCCGCCCCGGTCTGACCGAACCCCGAAGGTGATCTTCTCGACAGCCGCCCTGGTCAGAGGTCGATGATCGGCCATTCCTTGGGCAACACCTCACCCAGCAGTTCCCGCCGATCCGTCATGATCGGAACGAGAGGGTGTGCGGCGGCGTCCATCGCCAACTGTGCGAGGTCCATCCGACCCTCCATGCGGCGTGACCAGCCCCCAAGGTAGCCGCACATGTTCGCCTCGACGGAGGTGACCTGCACGTGCGGCAGTGCGACGAGCAGTTCGAGCATCTCCCACTGAGCGGGTGCGACGCGCTCGTGTGCGTGCGCGAGACACAAGGCGGGCACGAGCACCTCTTGGCTGTAGTCGGCGGTCTCGGCGATCTTCTTGCCGACATTCTTGCTGCCGGAGGCGAAGGACAGTAGGGCGGCAGTGTCCAGCGCCAGACCGAAGGGGATCACTCGAGCACCCTGGCGCGTGTGACGCGCCCCCCGGCGCGTGCCGCCAGCACCTCGGCTTGCAGTCGGGCGGCCTGCTCACGCAGCTCCGGGGTGATCCGGGCCCTGAGTTGCTCCATCTCCGCGTGGGCCTCAGCGATGTCCTCATCGGTGATCACGAAGCCCGCGCTGGCGAGCATCTCCCGTGTCTTCTCGCCCGCCATCTGGCGCCGCACCGCCCGCGCCACGAATGCGGAGACGTTCGGCTCTAGCGACAGGCGGTCGGCGACGTCGTCCGGCAGGCTGACAGCGATTTTCTTGGTCATACGAAAACGCTAGCGAGTCATACCGGCCTCGGCAATGCGGCTCGCCGGCGTACTCCTGGGGTGGGGTGATGTGGGCGAAGCGCGTCGTACCTGTCAGGATTGACGATGGCGTGCGCGCGGCCGGCTCCCGGCCGGCGGCGGCGGGCGGTCCTCGCAGCCCGCGCCGCGCCGCCGATCAGCGACAGCAACCGACGGAGGTAGCCCGCACCGTGGCCCAGTACATCTACGTCCTGGAAAAGGCCCGCAAGGCGCACGGCGACAAGGTCGTGCTCGACAACGTGACGTTGAGCTTCCTGCCGGGGGCCAAGATCGGTGTGCTCGGCCCCAACGGCGCCGGTAAGTCCAGCCTCCTCAAGATCATGGCAGGCCTGGACAAGCCGAGCAACGGCGAGGCCCGGCTCATGCCCGGCTACACCGTCGGCATGCTGGCCCAGGAGCCCCCGCTCAACGAGGCCAAGACCGTGCTCGGCAACGTCGAGGAGGCGGTCGCCGAGACCAAGGCCAAGCTGGAGCGGTTCAACAAGATCGCCGAGCAGATGGCGACCGACTACTCCGACGAGCTGATGGAGGAGATGGGCAAGCTCCAGGAGGAGCTTGATCACCTCGACGCCTGGGACATCGACTCCAAGCTCGAACTGGCCATGGACGCGCTGCGCTGCCCGCCGCCGGACGCCGACGTGACCCAGCTCTCCGGCGGTGAGCGCCGCCGGGTCGCCCTCTGCAAGCTGCTGCTGGAGGCGCCCGACCTGCTGCTGCTCGACGAGCCCACCAACCACCTGGACGCGGAGAGCGTCTCCTGGCTGGAGCAGCACCTGGCGAAGTACGCCGGCACCGTCATGGCGATCACCCACGACCGGTACTTCCTCGACAACGTGGCCGGCTGGATCCTGGAGCTGGACCGCGGCCGGGCCATCGGGTACGAGGGCAACTACTCCACCTACCTGGAGAAGAAGGCCGCCCGGCTGGCCGTCGAGGGTCGTCGCGACGCCAAGATGAAGAAGCGCCTCACCGAGGAGCTGGACTGGGTTCGCTCCAACGCCAAGGCCCGGCAGACCAAGTCCAAGGCCCGCCTGGACCGCTACGACGAGATGGCCAGCGAGGCGGAGAAGACCCGCAAGCTGGACTTCGAGGAGATCCAGATCCCGCCGGGCCCGCGCCTGGGCAGCACGGTGATCGAGGCGAACAACCTCAGCAAGGGCTTCGGTGACCGGCTGCTGATCGACAACCTGTCGTTCTCGCTGCCCCGCAACGGCATCGTCGGCATCATCGGCCCGAACGGCGTCGGCAAGACCACCCTGTTCAAGACCATCGTCGGGCTGGAGCAGCCGACCGGCGGGTCGGTCCGGGTCGGCGAGACGGTCTCCCTGTCGTACGTCGACCAGAACCGGGAGGGCCTCAACGGCGACAAGACCGTCTGGGAGGTCGTCTCCGACGGCCTGGACTACCTGATGGTGGGCAAGGTCGAGATGCCGTCGCGGGCGTACATCGCCGCGTTCGGCTTCAAGGGCCCGGACCAGCAGAAGCCGACCAAGGTGCTCTCCGGCGGCGAGCGCAACCGGCTCAACCTGGCGCTGACCCTGAAGATCGGCGGCAACGTCATCCTGCTCGACGAGCCGACGAACGACCTGGACGTGGAGACGCTGTCCAGCCTGGAGAACGCGCTGCTGGAGTTCCCCGGCTGCGCCGTGGTCATCTCCCACGACCGGATGTTCCTGGACCGCGTCGCCACGCACATCCTGGCCTGGGAGGGCGACGACCAGAACCCGGCGAAGTGGTTCTGGTTCGAGGGCAACTTCGAGGCGTACGAGAAGAACAAGATCGACCGCCTCGGCGCGGAGGCCGCCCGGCCGCACCGGGTGACCTACCGCAAGCTGACCCGCGACTGACCGGCGCAGACGGTGTCTGATCGCTTCGTCTACCACTGCACCCTGCGCTGGTCCGACCTGGACGCGTACGGCCACGTCAACAACTCGCGCTTCCTCACCCTGTACGAGGAGGCGCGGGTCGCGTTGATGTTCGCCGGCGGGCGGGCCTGGGGTGTCGGCTCGTTCGCCGACGGGGTGGTGATCCGCCGTCACGAGGTCGACTACCTGCGCCCGGTCGACTACGCGCTCGGCCGGGCCACCGCGGAGGCGGCGCCCACCGTACGGATCGAGCTGTGGGTGGAGGAGATCAGGGCCTCCCGGTTCACCGTCGCCTACGAGCTGTACGACGGCGACGTGCTGGCCAGCCGGGCCCGTTCCGTGCTGGTGCCGTTCGACCTGACCCGTCAGGTGCCCCGGCGGATCACCACCGAGGAACGGGACTTCCTGCTCACGTACGCACCGCAGGGCGGTGCGGGGTGACCCGGCCGGGCACCGCTGGGCCGGGCCGGGTGGCGGCGTCGACGCACGGTGTCGCCGGGGTGGCCGACGCGGGTGCCTTCCTGGCCCGGCTGGTCCGACTGGACCCGGCCGCGCCGGTCCGGCTGCGGCCGGCCGGCGCACCCGGCCGGGTCGCGCTGTGGGCCCGGCTGCCGTGGCAGGTTCTGGTGGTCCGCACCGTTGCCGGCGGGCCGGCCGACGGTGTCGCCGAGGACGTCACGCTGGCCGCCGCGGAGCTGCTCGCCGAGCTGGAGCGCGGCGGTACGGCCCTGCCGGCCCGGCGGGACGCCCAGTGGCGGTGGCCGCTGCCGCCGGCGCGGAGCCAGCAGGTGGAGGCGTTGCCCGTCGCCGAGCTGCGACGGATCGCGGACGCGGCGGCGGGCACCCTGCGGACGGCGAGCGAGCAGGGTGTCGCCGGCCGGGCTGTGGGCCAGCGGGCGCTGCGCGACGCGTTGCTTGACCACGTGGCGGTGCTGATCACCCCGGACGGGAAGCCCGCCGTGCCGGTCGAGGTGCCGCAGCGGCTGGTGCAGGGGGTGGTCCGGATGGGCTTCCTCGGCGCCGCCGACGGCTCGCCGGCCGGCGAGGGCGGGGACACCGTTCAGGTGCGGGTGGCCGGTCGTTGGGTCGGTCTGGTGGGACCGCACGGAGCGGCGTGGTTGCAGAAGGCCACGGATCTTGCCGTGACACCCCTGAGGGCTCGTCCGAACGGATGACCCCGGTTCATTCTTCTGGTCAGGGGCGGTCGTTGGGGGGGTGCTTCAACCCGGCTGTCCGGGTACCGTCCATCCTCGGATCCAACGCACCGTAGGCGACTGGATCCGCTGGGGAGTGAGGTGCGCGAGCGATGCCGTGGTGGTCATGGCGCCCCGGTCCCGCCGACGGCGGCGATCCGGAAGCCCGAAGCGGGATCACAGTCGACAGTGCGGTCCGGATTGGTCCGCCCAGCCCTCGCCAGCCGGGGGACGACTGCCCGTCCAACGAGCGGCCAGTGCTGACCGAGATGCCCGCCACCGTCGAGCCGGTGAGCCTGCGCCGGGTCTGTGACGCACTCGATCTACTGGACGTGCGCTACCTGGCCGACGGCGACGGCAACCTGCTGGCGATGTGGGAGCGGCACGCCGTACTGGTCACACTGGAAGGCCCCGAGGACGAGATCCTCGTCATGCGGGCCCGTCCGCACGCCACGGTCCCGCCGGACTGGGCCGACCGGGCGTACCGGGTGGTCAACGAGTGGAACCACACCCGCCGGTTCTGCAAGGCGTACATCGGTGACCCGACCGAGCGCGGTCAGCTGCCGATCTACGCGGAGCTTCAGGTGCCGCTCGGTGCCGGCACCCACGACGCGCTGTTGGTCGAGATGCTCGACTGCGGCGCGGCGGTCGCCACCAGCTTCGTGGACTGGCTGCACGACGAGGGCGCGCTGCTCTGACGGTGCGGCGGGCCGGGCGGGTCAGACGCCGTGGGCGGGGTCGTCCTCGACGTTGACCATGAAGTACGCGGCCCGCTCCAGGTAGTCCCAGAGGGTGCCGGCGATCTCCGGCTCAAGGTCGAGTCGATCCACGGCCCGGCGCATGTTCCGCAGCCAGGCGTCCCGTTCGGCCGCGCCGATCCGGAACGGCGCGTGCCGCATCCGCAGCCGCGGGTGCCCGCGCTGGGCGGAGTAGGTGTTCGGCCCGCCCCAGTACTGCATCAGGAACAGGGTCATCCGGTCCGCGGCCGGGCCCAGGTCCTCCTCCGGGTACATGGGGCGCAGCAGGGGATCGGTGGCGACACCGGCGTAGAACTCGTCGACCAGCCTGCGGAAGGTGGGTTCGCCGCCGACCGCCTCGAAGAGGGTCATCGACGCACCGGGACGGTCGGATTCGCCTGCGGAAGTCACAGATCCATCCTGCCAGGTGCGCCCCGGGCCGACCCGACCCGCACGGCGTGCGTCGGATCACGCCGGGTCGACGCCTCCCGATGCCGGGCGTCCGACCCGCTCGTGTCGACCTCGGCCCGACGGGTCAGGTGACGGCGTGCCGGCGGTGGCCGTCACCGGCGTGCGGGTCGGCGGTGGCGCCTTCCGGCAGGCGGTCACCGGGAGGGCCGTCGGGCCCGACGGCCGGCGGCTCGACGTTGGCCTTCGCGGCGGCGGTGATCGCGTCGTCCACCGTCTGCCGGTCCGGCCAGCGCAGCGTGGCCACCGCCATGAGCACCACCCCGGCCGCGCTCCACACCCCGACCACGATCGGGATCGGGAACCGGTCGGCGAGCACCCCGGTGACCAGCACCGCGAAACCCTGGATGACCTGCACACCGGTGGCCATCACGCCGAAGGCGCGGGCCCGGAACCCGTCCGGCAGCGCCTGGACGAACAACCCGTTGGCCATCGGCATCATGCCGGCGACCGCGAACCCGCAGAGCGCGGCGAGCAGCGCGACCATCAACGGCGGGGGATCGAGGAGGGCCGGCACGAGCATCAGGGGGGCGAGCACCGCGAGCGGCCGCATCAGCTTCAGCCGGCGGGCCGGCCCGAACAGGCGACTCACCAGCAACCCGCCGAGGATGAAGCCGATCGGGTTCGCCATCATGATCGCTGCCTGGGCGGTGCCCGCACTGACGGCGCCGCGACCCTCGTCGTTGGCCCAGGCCGCGGCGAGCCCTTCGGGCACGATCGAGAAGAGCATCGCGCTGAACACCAGCACCGCGATGGCCCGCAGCACCGGTGTGCCGAACACGATGCCGAACCCCTGGCGGGTCTCGCGCAGCAGGTGACTGCGATGCGCCGGGTTCATCACCGCCGGGCGGTCGCGCACGCCCAGGCGCACCAGCAGCGCCGAGAGACCGAAGGTGGCCGCGTTGAACAGCAGCGCCACCTCCGGGGTGATCGCGGCGAGAGCGGCGCCGAAGGCGTACCCCACCACCTGGGCGGCCTGCCCGACGCTGCTGTTCAGCGACAGCCCCAGCACCAGCCGGTCCCCGGTGAGCAACTGCGGGATCAGCGCGGACTTCGCCGCCTGGCTCGGGGGGTTGGCCAACGTGGCGGCGAAGATGAGCACCAGCACCGCCTGGTACGGCAGGCTGGGAATGGCGATGAGCAGCATCAGCGCCATCCGGATGAGGTCGCACGCCACCATCACCCGCCGGTACGGGTACCGCTCCGCGAGTGCGGCCAGCACCGGACCGCCGAGCAGCCAGGGCAGGAAGCTGACGGCGAAGGCGGCCGCGGAGAGCGCGACGGACCGGGTCTGCTGGAAGACGAGCAGGGTGACTGCGGCCTTCGCTACATAGTCGCCGACCCAGGAGAGCGCGCTCGCCACGAACACAGCCCGGAACTCACGCTGGGAGAACACTTCGCGAAATGTGGCCGGGCCTTCCGCGGAAGGTCGCTCGTTAGGCACCGTCGCCTCCATCGGCCCCGGCTTGGCCGCTCGTGGCAGCACGGCCGGAAGCTCTCGTCAGATCTACGGATCAGCGAGGATGTGATCACGCTTTGGTGGGAACGCGTGTTCCGGATTCTGCCCGATCGTCTGACAACTAGCTAGGTCGAACGGGTCGTTCGTCGCCTCCCCGACTGAACGAACGGACGATACCCGAGGGGCCGGCCGGCTCGCGACCCCTGAATCGCAGGACGATGTCGCCGGGTCAGGTGGCGCCGCCCTGACCAGTCTCACCGTCGGACAGCGGCCGGGTCGAGAGACCGGGATAGATGCGGGCCGCCGCGATCTGCGCGGTGATCCCCGAATTCTCCAGCGCCTCCGCGAGCCGCCGACGCAGTTCCCGACCCACAGCGAACTGCCCGTCCGCGGTCGTCTTCACCACTGTGCGGATCACCGCGCCGTCCACCGTCACCTGCTCGACCCCCAGCACCTCGGGTGCCTCCACGATCTCCGGCGACAGCTCCGGGTCCATCGCGACCGAGGCGGCGGCCGTCCGCAGCACCGCGGTGGCCTCCTCGGTGCTGTTGAAGCCGATCGGCAGGTCCACCACCACGAGGGCCCAGCCCTGGCTCTTGTTGCCCACCCGGATGATCTCGCCGTTGCGGATGTACCAGAGCACGCCCCGGCCGTCGCGCACCGTGGTGACCCGCAGGCCGACCGACTCGACCACACCCATCGCCTCGCCCAGGTCGACGTTGTCGCCCACGCCGTACTGGTCCTCGATCAGCATGAAGAGGCCGGCTATCAGGTCCTTCACCAGGCTCTGCGCACCGAAGCCCAGCGCGACGCCAGCAATCCCCGCGCTGGCCAGCAGCGGAGCCAGGTCGAAGCTGAACTCGCGCAGGATCATCAGCAGCGCGATGCCGAAGACGAACGCGGTGGTCAGGCTGCGCAGCACCGACCCGATCGCCTCGGCCCGCTGCCGTCGTCGCTCGGGGACGAACTCGGCCGGATCGACGGCGGCGGTGGGCACCCGCTCGCGCAGCGGCCGCAGCATCGTCGGCACCGCGCCGTCGGTGGTGGTCCGCACCAACCGGTTGATCGTCCGGTGCAGCGCCCACCGGGCCACCATCGCCAGCGCCAGGATCAGCAGCACCCGAAGCGGTTTGAGCAGGACCCAGTAGCTGCCCTCGGCGAACCAGCCGGACCCGGTGATCCGGTAGATCAACTCGCAGGAGGTGCTGCCCTGGCAGTTCACCGAGACGGCGTCGGACAGGGCTAGCGGCGTCACGCTGGCGGCACTCACCCTGTCTTCGTACCGTAAGGAGCCCGAGCGCCCGCCGCCGACCCACCGGCCGGTGACCCCACCGGCCGGCCGGCCTGCCGGTCGTTGCTCACCCTCTCGCGGGCAACTCGGCGCTCAGCCGTTCGTACTCGGCGTGACTGCCGATCGCCGCCCGGTGTTCGGGGTGCGCGACGTAGTGCCCGATGGCCGCGGCGAGGAATCCCGGATCGACGACGTCCGTCCGCAACGCCCGCCGGCTGCGCGGGATGCCGCGCCCCCGAACCAGTTCAGGTTCCGTGATCCGCATCGGGAGCCACGGACGACGGTCGGCCGCCGGAGGAACCTGCGGCGCCAGCATCGCCTCCCACGGCACGGTGAGCGAGCCCAGCGGCCAGGTCTGCCGTACCCCGGACGGATGCAGTCGTACCCCGTGACCCCGCCACGCCCACGTCACCATCAGCGCGGCCAGCAGCACCCAGAGAACACCGAGAACCACGTCGAACGTCGACAGGGTGCCCTGTCTGCTCGCGCGCAGCAGTGCGCCGATGTGGGCGGACGCGGGCCCGAGGTAGCCCAGGGCGAAGAACACCGTCCAGGCGGGCCCGGGTGTGGCGAACGCCGGAATCTGCGGCTGCACCACGAAGGAGGCCGGACGCACCCCCATGACGACGGCCGCCAGAACCAGGGCGGTCAGGGAGAGGAGGAACAGCAGGCGCTGCCCGACGGCGGACGCGGACTCCGGGGCTGCGGCGTTCACGCCGACCAGGAGAAGCCCAAGGGTCAGCACAACGTGCCGGTGGCGCACGGTGGCGGCGGACAGCTTCTCGATCATGCCGGTGACGATAGAAGGCGATGGCTACTGGACCCGTTGGCCGATCGGTCGAGGCTGAGTACCGAAGCGTTCGAAACCGAGGTGTCCGGTGAGCAGCTACCCGACCCGGCGCGGGTGATCCGCTTACCAGAAGAGAGATTAGTACGTGCAATCCGGGGTCCGATCAGGGACTATTGGCGCAACGGACGTCGGTGATCGGCCCGGCGTCGACCGTGTGGGCCGTTGTGCCCGGCCCCGGTCGACGGCGGTCCCCAGCAGCCGCTGAACCGGGAGGGTGAGCGCGATGCCTGACATACGACCCACGGTGGGCTCCGGCGCGTTGGTCCTCAACGCCACCTACGAGCCGCTGTGTGTCGTGTCGGTGCGTCGCGCCGCGATCCTCGTCCTCTCCGCCAAGGCGGTCTGCGTCGCCGATGGCGACGGCATCCTGCACAGCGCCCGGGACGCGCTCCCGGTGCCGTCGGTGGTCCGGCTGACGCGTTTCGTCCGGGTGCCGTACCGAACGCATGTCGGGTTGTCCCGGCGGGCGATCTTCGCCCGGGACGGGTGGCGGTGCGCCTACTGCCGGGGCCCGGCCGAGACCATCGACCACGTCTTCCCCCGCAGCCGGGGCGGTCGGCACGCCTGGGAGAACGTGGTCGCCGCGTGCGCCAGGTGCAACCACACCAAGGGCGACAAGACCCCGGCCGAGATGGGGTGGCGGTTACACGCGTTGCCGGCCGCCCCGAAGGGCACCGCCTGGCGGGTCCTCGGGCACCGCGCCCCCGACCCCCGCTGGGCCGACTGGCTGGACCTGCGGGAGCCCGAGGCCGCCGCCTGACGTCGAGGGGCGTGGTCAGGCTCCGGACTGCGGGTGAGGTGCCCGGCGGGTCGCGCGTTCGTGGCGGTCGACAGCGCGGCGGTGCGCGACCGCGAGCAGCCGGTCGATCTCGGGCAGCAGGTGCGGGCCGGGCATGACGACGCTGGCGAACCCGTACAGCGCGTAGCCCGGGTGCGGCGCGAGGGTGTCCAGCCGGGCGAAGTCGAACTCGTGCCGGTGCTCCTCGAACTCCTTGGGCGGGAAGCCGAACAGCCGCTCGAACTCGGCTCGGCCGAGGTCCAGGTTGAGGCGGAAGACGCCGGGGCGGTCGAGCTGTGCGGCCTCATCGAAGCCGGGCACGTCGTGCTCGACGATGGTGGCGAACGGCTGGCGGCGGTCCGGGCCCACGTGGAAGAACCGGTCGCCCCACGCCGCCTCGGGTGATCCGTTCTCCTCGCTCGCCACGACCTGCTCGACGTCGGGCAGCGCGAGGATCCGATCGGCGAGCACTGCCGCGTCGACACCGGTCGGGATGTGCAGGACCACGTCGGCGTGGTCGATCGTGGCCTGATCCAGCGGGAAGTAGCGGTAGTCGTGCGTCCGCCGCTCGGCCGGCGCGACGTCGGCCGCCGGCAGGTACCGGGGCAGGCTGGTCCGCTGCTGGAGTCTGCCCTCGTAGGTCGGGGCGGCGGGCGCACCGATGCCGAGCGCCGGGCTCGCGCCGAGGCTGCCGGCGATCACCGCGTACCGGTCACCCAGCAGCGCCGCGACGATCGCGCCGGCGCCGGCCCAGGTCAGCTGCCTGTCGGCGAGCATCATCGTGCTCTGGTGGCGTTGCAGGTGCGCGTTGTGCGCGAAGACCACTGTGGGTCCGCGATGGGCCTCGACGGCCCGGATCGCGAGCAGGTTCTCGGCCATCAGCGCGTCCCGGACCGCGGCCAGGCGGTTGAAACGTTCCTCCTGCGCCACCGGGGTGGCGGCCGCGGCGTGGTAGCGCAGCAACCCCACTGCGGCCGTGGCGTGCACGAACGCTGCCGGCCAGCCCTCGGACCTGCCCGGTGCCCGCAGGTACAGCTCGGTCAGCAGGTCGTCGGCGAGCACCCGCAGCCGCTGCGCGTCGACCGAGCGGCCGACCGAACGGCCCGGTTCCCAGATCGCGGCCGGGTCACTCCACCGCGCCTCGTCCCCGATCAGGTCGTCGATCTCGGCGGACCGGTCCACGCCGAGGAAGTGGCAGACCTGGTGAAGGTGGTGGCGTGGGCTCGGCGCGCTGTCCAGCTCGACCGGGGCGTCGAAGCCGTGGAACGTCAGGCGCTCGGCGTCCGGCCGTCCGGCGTTCCACTCCCGCATCCGCAGCAGCAGGTCGCGGTTGGCCGGGTACGCGCCGAACCCGTGGCTGAACCCTTCGGCGAGCGCACGGTCGAGCGTCACGTCGGCGACGCCCCGCACGAACTCGTCGGCGATCAGCCCGGCCGCCCGGTCGCTCTCCAGGGCGATCGAGCGGTAGCCGTGCTCCGCCAGCGACAGGAAGGCCTCGTTACGCAGCTGTAGGAAGGCGGATTCACCGTGCGTCGGTTCACCGAGCGCGAGCAGGTCCGGGGATGCCGCCAGCAGGTCGAGAAAAGATGCCATTCCATGAACCGTATCGTTGAACCAGCGGTTGAGACCTACCAGCGGCGGAGCGCGGTGACAGCCACAAAACCTTCAAACCCGGTGGTACGCCGACCGGTGGATCTCGCGCGGGCGCACGGCCTCTCGGCGCAGGCCGTGCGCAACTACGAACGCGACGGCGTCCTGCCGCCGGCCCAGCGCACCCCGAACGGCTACCGTCGCTTCACCGAGCTGCACGCCAAGGCCCTGAGCGCCTACCTCGCGTTGATCGTGGGCCACGGCTATCCGGCCAGCGGCGAGATCATGCGGGCCGTCAACGGGGGTGAGATCGACACGGCGTTGCGCGTCGTCGACCAGGGTCATGCCCTGCTCCAGCGCGATCGGGAGACCCTGGACGCGGTCGAGGCGGCGGTGGCGACGCTCACCGGGGCGCCGCCGCAGCCGCAGAGCCGCAGAGCCGTGCCGATCAGCGTGCTGGCCCACCGGCTCGGTGTACGACCGGCCACGCTACGCAAATGGGAGCGGGCCGGGATTCTGCGGCCGGTGCGTGACGCGGCGACCGGCTACCGCGTCTACTCGGCTGACGACGTCCGCGACGCCGAACTGGCCCACCTGCTGCGCCGGGGCGGATACCGGCTCGACCACATCGCCGACGTGCTGCGCCGGGTGCGCGACGCGGGCGGCGCGGAACCGCTCGCCGCGTCGCTGGGCCAGTGGCGGCAGCGGCTCACCGAGCGGGGCCGGGCCATGCTCACCGCTGCCGCCCGGCTGGCCGACTACCTCGACGCTGCTCAGCCGCCGGAACGCGCCTTGACCAGCGAGGCGAAGACCACCACGTTGTCCGCGTAGCCGGTCTCGCCGCCGACCCACTGCCCGCCACAGGTGATCAGTCGCAGGCTCGGGCGGCTGAAGTCCCCGTACACCTCGTCCACCGGCAGCCGGCCCTTGTCGAACTTCTCCACCGAGTTCACCTCGAAGACCGCCACCCGCTGATCGGTGCGGGTGACCTCGATCTCGTCACCGGAACGCAGCTCGCGGAGTTTGTGGAAGACGGCCGGGCCGCTGGTGGTGTCGACGTGCCCGACGATCACGGCGGGACCGTACTGGCCCGGGGTGGGCCCCTGGTCGTACCACCCGGCCTCCTGGGCGCGGCCCGCGTCCGGCACGGCGATCGTGCCGTCCGGGGCGATGCCCACGGCGTGCACCGGCGCCCGCACGCCGATCTCCTCGATGGCGAGGCTGGTCGGCTGGCTGGCCGGCAGCACCGGGAACTTCTTCGGCGGTGGTCGCAGGCCGGCGCTGAGCCGGTCCGGCAGCAGGCTCATCCCGGTCACCTGCTCGACGCCGAGCATCGCCACGATCAGCACCATCAGCGCGCCGATGGCCAGCACCGGCAACCCGGGGCTCGTAGCGAATCGGTGTCGGGCCGACGGCGGCCCGGCCGGACGCCGTGGCGGCAGCGGGCGGGCGGCCGGATCGGTGGTGGTGACACTTGCCGACACGGCCTGCCCGGCGACCCGGCGCAGCCGCCCGGAGACGCGTGCCACCAGCCGGCCGGACGCGCGCAGCGCCGGCCCGGCCCGGAGGCGGGCGCGGCGGTCCGGCCGCGCACGCGCGGATCTGCGGGTCATTGGTGATCCGGCTCAGGAGCCGGCTCCCGATCGACGTCGGCCGCCGGCCATCCCGAGCCCGATCGCGGTGGCCACCAACGCGACGCCACCGAGCACCAGCAACGAGCCGGTGCCGCGACCGCCGGCCATTCCGCCGCCACCGGTCGCCGGCCCCTTGCTGGGTGAGGCCATGTTCAGCACTGTCAGCGTGGTCGACGAGGTCTGGCCGTTCTCGCAGCGCAGGTCGACCGGGTAGTCACCGGCCGGCTTGTCACGCGGAATGGTCGCCTGTCCGGTCAGGAAACCCCTGTCCGGTTTGAGCGTCACGTTCCCGAACGCGTCGGAGTGCACATTGGACTGGCGGTTGTTGTTGTCGTTGTCGCAGCTTGCCTTGATGCTGACCCGGCTACCGGCCTGGGCGCTGTTCGGTGTCACCTCGACGAAGACGTTCTCGCCGGCCCGAGCCGGTGCGACCGACAACAGGACGAACGCCCCGACCAGCCCCACCAGTGTCAGTACCGACGAGAGCGCGCGGTTGATCGTGCGGATTTCCTGCATGATTTCCCCCCAACCGGCGACGACCGCCGGAACCCTCCCCTGGGCACGCGCGCTGCTTTCCCGTTGGCGCGGGCGCAAACCCGCAGGCGGGCGGGGTGCGGGGGGTCAGCGGGGGCGG
>NZ_JARVKT010000002.1:0-348395 GCF_029809455.1 Micromonospora sp. DH14
CCCGGTTACATTCCGAACCCGGAAGCTAAGCCCTCCAGCGCCGATGGTACTGCACTCGTGAGGGTGTGGGAGAGTAGGACGCCGCCGGACAATCTTTCAGAAGAGGCCACCCCTCACGGGGTGGCCTCTTCTGCTTTCTACGGCCCCTGTCGAGAATGGGCGCACCGCCGGAGCTCAAGGTCGTGCTCGATCCATGATGTAGTGGCCTTGTTGGTGTGCTGTTACCACTTACAAGCAGGATATTGCGCGATCGTGCGGGTGTGGTGACCCCTGCGTGGCGGCGGTCCTGAGCATGGGGGCAGCACGGCGACAGCGCGGCCGAGCTGCCCCACACCTGACTCAGAAAAGGGCGACGTGGAGCGGACCTCAGGAGGGCTTCGGTCCGCAGACGTAGCGGGGCTCCGCGTCGTAGCGCCAGGTGAACTTCTCCCGCTTGACCACCACGCCGCCCTTCTTGATGACCCGGAAGGCGTCCTGGGTGAAGCCGTTGATGCCGTTGGTCTCGATGCACGAGGGCCCGGGGGTCAGGTGGATCTGCTTCGGCGTCGTGATGTTGCGGCGCGGGCTGTACTCCGTCTTCACACTGTCGTAGATCTTCGTGCTCCAGATCGACACGGTGACCGAGCTGGACGTGTACGACGTGTCGATGAGGACGCCGTCCTCGGTGTTGTTGCGGAACTTGAAGTCCAGGTTGGGCCAGAAGATGGTCGACTCGATGACCGCCGGGTACCTGTCGAACCAGTACGAGTGCGGCTTGTGCTCGACGTCCTCCAGGCCGGCGTAGTAGGTCGCGTTGAACAGCGTGGTGGTGAACTGCGAGGTGCCACCACCGACCCCCGGCACCAACTTGCCGTCGAGGATGACCGGCGCGTCCCGGTAGCCCTGGGCGTAACCGCGTTCCCCGGTGTGACCGTTGAGCGAGAACGTCTTCCCGGGCAGCACGACAGTGCCGTCCACCTTCTTCGCGATCGTGGCGATGTTCTGGCTGCGCGACGAGGCCATGCCGCCGGTGAACCGGGTGGTGAAGGTGGAGACCCGCTCCTTGATGCCCAGGCCGGCGAGCTTCTCCGCGGTCAGCTGCGGCGGCGTCGGCTTCAGCTCGCCGGTCACCTCGCGGCCGTCTGCCTTCGGCAGCACGGCGAGCAGGTCCCGACTGAGCGCCGCCGTGTCCAGCTGCTGCCCGGACTGTCCGTCCTTGACGGTGGGTCGGCCGCCGGCAATGGTCATCGTGGCGTCCTTCGGCGGTACCTCGATCGCGGCCAACTTCTCGCCGAGCGCGGTCCGCAGGCGCTTCACGTCCACCGTGGGGGTCAGCTTGCCGGTCTTGTCGGCGTTGAACCGCAGGCTCTTCGCGATGGCGGCGGGCGGGACCGTCACCGAGCCCTTGCTGGTGCGCAGGGTGACCGGTGCGGCCACCGCCGGCTTCGCCAGCTCGTTGACCAGCCGATCCAACTCCTCCGGGGTGGTGGCCGGGTGGGTCTCCACCAGCGGCACGGTGACCGGCTCGCCGGCCAGCCAGCCGGCGCGGACCACCTCGGCGGAGCGTTCCGGGCTCAAGGCCAGCCCGGGCTTGGGCTGCACCACCTTCGGGGTGGTGCCCTGATAGGTGATCGCCGGCATCGTCATCCCCTGGGCCTGGGCGCCGAGCACCCTGCGGAGCGCGTCGTCCAACCGGCCCACGTCGACTGTCACCACCGGCTCGACGGTGCGGGAGCCGACCAGCCGGCTGACCGGGTGCGCGTCGGCCTCAGCCGCCGCCGCGACGGTCGCCGGCACGTCGACGGCCAGCCCCACGTCGGCCGGTTTGATCTCGGCGGTACGCCCGTCGACGGTGACCTTCAGCGGTGTGGCCAGCGTCGCCGCCCGCCGGTCCAGCTCCGCCCGCAACTCCCGGTCGGCGTCCGCGCGGCTCCGGCCGCCGAGTTCGGTGCCGAGCACGCTGGTGCCACGGGGAACGTCACCGGCGTACGCCCAGGCGCCGGCACCCGCCACGGCGGCGACGACGCCACCGGTGATGCCGGCGGCGAGCAGCATCCGCACCCGACGTGACCGGCGCGGGCCGTTGTCGGGTTCGCCGGGAGCGGCTGTCGTGACCGGCTCAGGTCCATCGTCCGGCCAGGTGACGGCGGTGACCTGCACGGTGGGCCGGTCGTCGACAGGTGGACTGTTTTCGCCGTACAACGTCACTGCAACCTCGATCGCCAGGGTGCCGCGGGAGGTCCTCCCTCCCGGAGCCACCTACGGTAACGAATGCCCAGCCGTCCTCGCGGCTGCGCCCACCAGGCGCTGCCACCGCGTGCCGTACGGCGTGTCGCACCGACCCGGGGGCGGTGCCGGGGGCGGATCACCGACGTGGCACGGTGACCGGGTGGGCACTGCGGAGCGGGTGTTGGCGTACGGGGGCGGCTGGCTGGACCGGGCAGGCCCGTTGCGTACCGATCCGACGCGGTTGAGCGAGCTGTTCGCCGAGCCGACCACGGTGCTGCTGGCCATGTGGCGGGACCGCTGTCTCGTCGACGGCGACGGGCCGGTTCGGCTCAGCGCGGAGCGCGCGGCGCTGGTCCGTTCCGCCGCCGCCGAGACCGTCTTCCTGGGGCTGGACGCGGAGGTCGCCGTGTTCGCCGCGGACCTCTCCGACCTGCCCGAGCGGTCCGCCGTCGAGCTGGCCGGCGCGGTGCGGTCCGTCGACGTGCGGGCCCTGGTCGGGCGGCTCGAACCCGGTCACGCGGCCGTCCAGGCGTACGCCAGGGGTTTGTTGCACTGGCACCGGCAGCAGCGATTCTGCGGGACGTGCGGCGCGGCGGCCGTCACCGGCGGCGGCGGGCACCTGCGGACCTGCACCGGCGCGGAGTGCGGGCGGCTGCTGTTTCCCCGGATCGAGCCGGCGATCATCGTGTTGGTCGAGGCACCCGGTCCGCCGGGGCGGTGTCTGCTGGCCCGGCACGCGGGCGCGGCCGAGGACGCGTACTCGACGCTCGCCGGTTTCGTCGAGGTCGGCGAGAGCCTGGAGGACGCGGTCCGTCGGGAGATGGCCGAGGAGGCGGGCGTGACCGTCACCGACGTGACCTACCAGGGGTCGCAGGCGTGGCCGTTCCCCGCCGGCCTGATGGTGGGCTTCCGGGCCACCGCCACGTCCGACGAGGTACGCGTCGACGGCGAGGAACTGCTGCAGGCGCGCTGGTTCACGCGGGCGGAGCTGCGGGACCGGGTGGCCTCGGGTCGTCAGCTCGGTCGGGTGGACGCGATCGACCACCGCCTCCTGGCGGACTGGCTCGCGGAGGGTTAGTCGGGCTCGCCCACCGGTGCCCGGGCTGGTCGACGGGCCGCCACCGCCATCATGGCGGTGACGACGACAGCCGTGCCCAGGGCGGCGAGAAGGAGACCGGGGACGGTGTGTGGCCGCAGCGTCGCGGTGACGGCCACCAGGCCGGCCATGCCCACCCACAACGGTGCCGCCGCCCACCGTGCGCCGGCCGCGAGCCGGTCGTTGAGCAGCACGAACGTCACCGCGTAGAGGGCGCCGACCGCCGCGAAGAGGGGCGCGTACCGGCCGAGGTGGTCGTAGTCGGGCCCACCGGCGAGGCGGAAGGCGAGCCCTCCGGCGAGCGCCGAGGCGAGCACCAGCACCAGGCCGCATCCGCCGGTCACCGCGAGCGCAACAGTACGGCTGCGCCGGTCGCCGCGGGCCAGCCGCGGTAGGGCAAGGACGGCGGCGACCTGCGGCGCCCAGAGCGCGCCCTTGCTCAGCACGGTGCCGACCGAGTACGCCCCGGCATCCGCCGGGGGCAGCAGCTGCCGGGCCAGCAGCAGATCGGCGTAGGAGACGACGAGCATGGCCAGCGTCGCACCGCAGCCGGCGACAATCTGAGCGACGGCCAGCCGTGGGACGTCGGACTGTCGTCCGGGCTCGCGGGCGAGTCGGTCCAGCACCGCCGGGGCGAGCGCGGCGGTCAGCGCGCCGGCCGCCAGCGCGCCGGTCGGTCCCGCGCCGAGCAGCAGTCCGACGATCACGCCGCCGTAGCGGCCGGCGGCGAGCACTGCCATCCCGCTGGCGAGTCGTACGAAGCGCTGGCCACCCTGCAACTCTCCGAGGGGCCGGGAGGAGAGCACGATCGCCGCTGTGGTGACCGCCAGCAGCACGGGCATCTCGACCGGGAGATCCAGGGCGGTGACCAGCAGTGGCGTCGCCACGGTGAGGGCCCCCGCGCAGACGGCCGCGGTGATCGCGGTGAGCCGTCGGGTGTCGGAGGACCCGTGCCGGGCGTGGTGCACGGCGACGGCCAGTTGCAGACCGAGCCCGGGCACACCGGCGATGGCCACCAGACCGAGGGCGGCGGCGAGCGCGCCGAGGTCGGCCGGGTCGAGCCGCCGGGCGGCCAGCACCGGCACCACGTAGGCCAGGCCGTTGACGAGTACGCCGGCCACCGTGACGCTGATCCCGGCCGCGCCGAGGCCCGTACTCCGGCCGCGGGTCAGCTCGGTCTGGGCAGTCTCCTCGGGACGGACCTGTCGCCGACCGCTCACGTGATCTCCGAGAAGGTCGGGAGCTGCTCGTCGGCCGGTGCCGCCGCCCGGTCCGGTTCCGGCGCCGCCACCGCCGGGGCGGCCGGGGTCCCGGCGGTCGGCGTGATCCGGCGGACCGGCCGTCGACGGACGGTGGTGGAGAGCCAGAGGGCACCGAGGGCGGCGACGATCGTGAGTTGCAGCAGCCCGTCGGTGTTCCGGCGCGTCGAGTCGAGGTAGAGCCAACCGGCGAGCAGTACGAGCGCGCCCGGGAGCCAGGTCTCCACGGCCCGGCTGATCGTCCTGGCCCGACGTGGGTCGGCTGGCCAGGGCAGGCGGCGTGGGCCGGGCACCGCCAGCATGAATCCCGCGGCGACCAGCAGGCCGCCGACGAGGCCGCTCCACAGCACCAACGCGCCGGCCCCGACCGCCAGCAGCGGCAGCGAGCGGGTGACCCGGCGTCTGCCGCGCGGTACGGGACTCGTCGAGGTTCGCCCGGTGGGCTGTCGGGCGGGCAGCACCGCGAGGAGGACCACCACCGCGAGCAGGACGCCGCCGAGGAGAAGCCCTGCCCGGTACGGGGTGTCCGGTGCGAACCGCAACCGCACCTCACCGGAGGCGTTGGCGGGAAGGATCCAGCCCTGCTGCCAACCGTCCACCACCAGTGGTTTCAGCGTTCGCCCGCCGAGGGTCGCCTGCCACCCGCTGTTGGTGTTCTCCCGCACCGCGAGCACCCGGTCGACGGGGTGGCCGGCCACCCGTACCCGCCGCTCGGTGGCCGTCCAGGATTCGATCTCGGTGGTGCTGGCGGTCGCGGCGGCCGGCGTGGGTGTCCGCGGCACCAGGGCGACGGTGGTGGGCGAGGCCAGCTGGCTCGGCGTGGCGACGATGCGATGCTCTCCGCTGCCGAGGTCGAGCTGCCGGGGCGTGTTCCGCCCGCACGGCGTCACCGGCATCTCGCGCATTTCCAGCAGGTCGCGGAGCGTGCCGCGCAGCGAGGTGGTCACCCGCGCCGGGCCGATCTGCAGCGTTGGCCCCGACCCGCAGGCCAGCGACAGGGGGGTGTCGAGGCGCGGTCCGACGGTGGGTGCGCCGGGCAGCACCGTCACCTCGCCGACCGCGATGGGCAGCTTCTCCGGCAACCGCAGTTTGTACGGGTCGGTGCTGGTGGCGGACGGCTTGTCGAGGAACTGGATGGTGATCTCGTCGGTCCGCATCGGCGGGTCCAGGCGGAGCAGCCCGTCGTCGCCGAGCAGGCTGCTGCGGAAGCCGTCGTCGCCGACCACCCGCACACTGCCCAGGCGGGTGGCGGCTGTCTTGTCGTCGACCGAGAAGCGGAGCCCGGTGATGGTCTGCGGCTTGAGCCACGTGAGTCGCAGGATCGGCGCCTCGTCGTCGATCGCCGGTGACCAGCTGGTGGCCGGGTTGCCGTCGAGCGCTGCCCCGGCCCGGCCGGTCGGGTCGGGCGCTGCCGTCGAGGAGGCGCTGATCTGCGGCGCGAGGCGCAGCGGCTGCGCGTCGGTTACCACCTTGTCGAGGGCGCTGTCCAGGTCACCGCCGGCCGTCGGCCGCGCCCACAACTTGGCGTCGTACGCGCCGGCCACCGGCAGGGTCAGCGTCCGGTCGATGGTGGAGGCGTCCTCGGAACCACGGATGGCGTCGGTGGAGCAGTGCGGGTGCCCGTCGACGGAGAAACAGGCCGGCGTGGTGGGTGCTGCCGACACGACGACCGCCGCCGGTCGGTCGGTGGCCGGTGCGGCGGGGAGGACCAGGGTGCGGCTGGTCCGGATGCCCGGAATCTTGATCTCGGCGATGCCGACTGATCCGTTTCCGAACGGGCGGAGGTCGTACGCGCCGTCGACCGAGACCCGGACCTTCCGGGTGGCGTGGACGCCGGGCAGTTCGAACACCATGTGGTCGGTGAACTGTTCGACGGTGACGCTCTCGTACCCGGCACTGACCGTCACCGTCGTGGGCAGGGCGTCAGCCTTCAGGTCGAACCACACCTCGACTCTGCTGACAGCCGTCGGATTGGCGAGGCTCACCTCGATCCACTGACGGTCGCTGGGCGAGTACGGCGCGGACTGCCAGGAGGTCGCCGGGTTGCCGTCCATCGCCGCGTACGGCTGGTGTTCGGGGCGGGCGCCGCCCGGCGAGTCCACCTGTGAGCGTGCGGTAGAGGTGCGGATCGCGTCGATGCCCTCGAACCGGGCGACGGTGGAGTGCTGCGCCCCCCATTCGGGCAGGTAGTCGTGGGCTGGCGCGGCCACCTCGAAGGTGTCGTCGGCGGTCAGCGTCTGGGAGGTGTTGTCGCGCAGTCGGCCGAACGACACGTCGCGCCTGCGCAGCCCGTCGGTCAGCACCACCGGGCCGGCGACGTCGGCGGTCGGCGCGTCGCCCGCCAGGACGGTGGGCGCCGTGCCGAGCTGACCCGCCGCCGCGAGGTCGAGAAGTGATTCGGGGCCGCCCACCACTGTGGTGACGTCGGCTTTGTCGTACGCGACCACCGGTTCGACCGGCCGGTCGACCCGGTAGACCTCCAGCGCCCGGACGGGCACGTCGAGCCCGTGGTCGCGGAACTCGTCGGCGGACGAGGGTCCGCCGCGCAGCGGCCCGAAGGACGTGACGCGGGTCAGTCCGGGTGAGCGTTCCAGCGCCTGGCGGACCACCGCTGGGCGGGCAGTGTCGGAGCGGCCGTGGTCGAGGTCGGCGCGGAACAGGACGTGGCTGATCCCGGAGCGGGCCAGCAGGTCCGCCAGGCCGGTCGACCCGGCGCCGTTGGCGAGCGTCGATTCGATCACGTCCAGCAGCCGGATCGTGGTCGGTGGGGTGAAGGGGATGGCGTTGCGTACCGCCCACCGGCTGCTCAGCAGCGGCTGGGTGATCTCGTCGGTGGTGTTTCCCCAGTCGTACGACGGGAAGCGCGCTCCGGGTACGACGAGCACCCGCCCGCGTCCCGTGTTCGCGTCGAGCCAGTCGGTGGCTTCGTGCCAGTAACCGGGCACCTCCTTGACGCTTCCCGGGGTGGCGAGACCGCCGGCGAGCGCGGGCGTGGCGACGGTGGTGACGGCGACGATGGCGACACCGGCGGTCAGCCAGGCGCGGGCGACGGTGCGCGGGCGGTGCCGGGCCGGCGCGGTGCGTGCCGCCCGGACGGCCAGCCCGATCAGGTGCGCCATGCCCAGGGCCACTGGCAGGCGGAGCAGGACGTCGAACTTGTGCACGTTGCGCAGGGGTGCGCCGACGCCGTCGAGGAATTCCCGCTGTGGCCCGGCGAGGATGTTCGGCAGGTCGCTGATGTGCCCGAGACCGACGAGCGCGACGCCGAGCAGCAGACCGGTGATGAGGAACCGGCGGTGCGGCATGCCGCGTCGGGACAGCCCGAGGACGCCGAGGGCGGCGACCGCCAGGGTGGCGGCGACCAGCACCGCCTCGTTGGCCAGTCGCGCCCCGGACGGGATGGTCGGCCCGAACGGCGAGGCCAGGTAGGCGACCCAGTAGGAGGCGCCGCGCAGCGTGGTCACCGCGTCGGTGACGCTCGTGGTGTTGCGGGCGGTCTCGATGTAGTCGAGGAAGGGAGGGCTGTACCGGCCGAGGACCAGCAGCGGAACCAACCACCAGGCGGTGGCCAGCGCCACCGCGCCACACCAGGCGGCGATGGCGATGACCCGGCGGCGTAGGGGTTGGAGGGTGGCGAGCCAGAGCACCGCCAGTGGCACCACCGCGAACACGGCGGTGGCGTTGACGCCACCGGCGCAGGCGACGGCGAGGGCCGACCCGGCGACGGCGCGCCGCAGGTTCGTGCCGGCGGCGAGGCCGACGAGCGGAATGAGCACCCAGGGGGCGACCGCGCTGGGCCAGGCTTCCACCGACGACCAGCCGAGTTGGGTGAGGATGCGCGGTGACAGCGCGAACGCGACACCGGCGATCATGCGACCGGCGGGCGTTCCGATGCCGAGCCGGCCGGCCAGGCGTACCGCGCCGAGGTAGGCGACACAGAAGAGCAGTGCCCACCACAGCCGCTGCACCACCCACGGCGCGAGGCCGGACTCCGACCCGAGCAGGAAGAACGGGCCCATCGGCCAGAGATAGCCGTACGCCTGGTTCTGTAGTTGGCCGAACGTGCCGGTGGGGTCCCACAGGTGCAGCGAGCGGAGCAACCACCCCGCCGGGTTGACGTTCAGGTCGACCTTGGTGTCCGGGACGACCTGGCCCGGGGCCTGCTGGAAGGCGAGGGCGGTCAGCGCGATGCAGATGACCAGGTGCCGGAACCGTCGGGCCGTGTGCCGGCTCCGGCTGGACCCCGGAGCGGCGCCACTGGCCACCTCTGCACGCATTTCGGCTCCTGTCTTCACCGGCCGGACGCGCACCTGCAGCAGACGACTGTCGCGCGACGTTGTCCGGACCGGGCACGGACGGGCGACCAGGGACGCTGCGGTGGCGTTATCGGGAGAACGGCCGTCCCCACGGCGTGTAAGCGTGTGGCAGGCTGCCGACCATGTCAATGCCAGAAGCTGAGGCCGAGACGCATCCGGAACGCGTCGCGTCCGATGGCGACGGGCCCGGGCCGATCGGCCGATGGCTCCGCGCCGACCCCGTCCGCGCCGTGGCGATCGCCCTGATCGCCGTGTCCGTCGCCTGGCGTGCCGGCCTCGCCGCCCGTGGCTGGTTCTCGCAGGACGAGTTCGTCATCGCCGCACAGGTGCTCGACACCGGCCTGGACCCGGACTATCTGCTGCGCACGTTCAACAATCACCTCATGCCCGGCGGCCTGTTGGTGGCGTGGGCGATGGTGCGAGCGGCGGGCTTCGCCACCTGGCCGTGGGTGTTGCTGCTGGCTGTTGGTCAGGCGGCGACCGGGATCGCTCTCTACCGGCTGCTGCGTGACCTGCTCCGCCCGGGTTGGGGTCTGCTCATCCCGCTGTGCCTGTACGTGTTCAGCCCGCTGACCCTTGAGGTCTCCTCGCTGTGGTTGGTCGGGTTGCTCGTGCTGCCGATGCAGTTGGCACTGGTCCTGGCGGTGACGGCCCAGGTCCGGTACGTCCGTACCGGGCGCCTGCGGCACCTCGTGGTGGTCGCGTTCTGGCTGGTGTTCGGCCTGCTCTTCGACACCAAGTCGCTGCTGATCGTGCCGCTGTTGTTCCTGCTGACCGTCTTCCTCTTCACCTCCGGTGGCGGGTGGGGCAGTCTGCTGACGGCGGTCCGCCGGTACTGGCCGGCGTGGCTGGTGCTCTCCGTGCTCTCGGGGGCGTACCTGGCGTTCTATCTGAACCGTCCCTCCGGCGAGCTGAGGGAACCGACTTCGGTCGGTCAGGTTCTCAACTTCCTCGGTGACCTGATCGGCGAGACAGTGGTGCCGGGTCTGCTCGGCGGCCCTTGGCGCTGGACCTACGCCGGTGACGGTCCGCCGCTCGTCGACCCGTACGACATCGCGAAGTGGTTGTCCTGGGCGGTGTTGGCGACGCTCGTCGTGGTCACCGTTCGGCGACGCCCGTCGGCCGGGCGGGCCTGGCTGCTGCTCACCTCGTACCTCGGGCTGGTGGCGGTCCTGTTCGCGGTGACCCGGCTCGGCGGCCCGCTCGGTCCGCTGATCGGTGTCGTCCCCCGGTACGTCGCCGACGTGGTGCTGGTGGCGGCGATCTGTGTCGGCGCGGCGCTGCTGGGGATCAAGGACACCAACGAGGACGAGGTGTCGGCCTGGCCGGTGCCGACGGTCCTGCGGGAGCCGGGGGCCTTCGCTGTCGGCCTGGTCACGATGATCGTCGTGCTGGCGACGATCGGGGTGGGCACCCTGTGGAGCACCGGCCGTTTCGGGGACAACTGGAGTACCAAGTACGGGCGGGAGTATCTCGCGACGGCGCAGGCCGAGCTGGCCGCCGCGCCGCCGGGCACGGTCTTCCTGGACATGGCCGTACCGGACCGGGTCGTCGCCGGTTACTTCTGGCCGGACAATCTCCAGTCGCACTTCTTCCGCCCGGCCGAGCGCCGTCCCACCTTCGTGACGGAGGCCGCGAAACCGTCGACGTTCGACGATCTCGGCCGGATCCGTCCGGTCGTGGTCCAGGGGCGGAAGATCGTGCCCGGCCCGGTGGACGGTTGCGGGCACCTGGCGGAGGGCGGCCGACCCACCCGGATCCCGTTGGACGGGTACCTGGTGGAGTGGCCGTACGTGGTGCACTTCGGCTACCTCAGCTCAGGTGACTCGACGGCGCTGTTCCGGCTCGGGGACGCGACACGGGAGATCACCCTGCGGCGCGGGCTGAACGACGTCTTCTTCCTGTTGGAGGGCGCGGGGGACGCGGTCGAGGTCACCGTGCGGACACCGGGGGTCGGGGTCTGCACCGAGTTGATCACTGTTGGTCGGGCTGTGCCGGCGTCGTGAATGGTTGAGCGGACCGACGCACCGGTTCGACGGGCGCGGGACACGCTGCCGCTGTACGTGGTAGCGGCGGCGGTCACGGCGCTGGTGCTGGCTCCGCTGGCGAAGCCCGGCTACGCGCTGCTCTACGACATGGTGTTCGTACCCCGGCAGCCGTTGACCTGGGATCTCGTCGCCCCGGCGCAGAGCCTGCCCCGGGCGGTGCCGATGGACGCGGTGGTCTCGCTGGTCACCCAACTGGTGCCGGGCTGGCTGGTGCAGCGACTGGCGTTGGCCGGGGCGGTCTTCTTCGCGGCGGTCGGCGCCGGCCGGTTGGTGCCGACCGATCGCCGCGCGGTCCGGCTGTTCGCCGCGTTGGCGTACGCGTGGACGCCGTACCTGGCCGAGCGGTTGCTGATCGGGCAGTGGGGGCTGCTCCTCGCGTACGCCGCGCTGCCCTGGCTGGTGCGGGCGACGCTGGACCTGCGGGCCGGGCGCGCTGGCGCGCTGGCGCGGGTGGTGCTCGCCGCCGCTCCCGCCGCTATCACGCCGACCGGCGGCCTGATCGCGCTGGGCATGGTGCTGGTGCTGACGTCGGACCGGATGCGCGCGCCCCGGTCGCTGCTGGTGTCGCAGCGGATGCACCCGCACCGGTCCCGGCAGGCGTTTGCCGCGGTCGGCGTGCTCAATGCCCCGTGGGTGATCGCCGCCCTGGTCAGCGGTGCTGGTGGTGCCTCGGATCCGGCGGGCGTCGCGGCGTTCGCGGCCCGTTCGGAGAACTGGGCCGGCCCTCTGGTGGCGCTCGCCGGCACCGGGGGTATCTGGAGCGCGCAGGCCACGCCGGCCAGTCGCGCTGCGCCGCTGGTGCCGGTGGCGACGGTGTTGCTGCTGATCCTGGCCGGTGTCGGTGCCGGCCTGCTGCGGCGTCGGCTGCCCCCGGGCGGGGCGGCGCGGCTGGCGGTGCTCGCCGGGATCGGTGGTCTTCTCGCCGCCTTCGGGGTGCTCCCCGGCGGGGATGCCGTGCTGCGCTGGGCGGTGGTGCACCTGCCCGGCGCGGGGCTGCTGCGCGATGGTCAGAAGTTCCTGGCTCCGTACGCCCTGCTGCTGGTGGTGTGTGCGGCGTTGGGGGCCGAGCGGCTGGTGGCCCGGCTCGACCGGGAACTGGCCGGGGTGGTCCTGGTCGGGTTGCTGTTCCTGCCGGTGGCGGTCCTGCCGGACCTGGCGTTCGGCGGTGCCGGTCGGCTTCGTCCGGTGAGCTATCCGGCGGAGTGGCAGCGGGTGGCCGCATACCTCGACGAGGAGCCGGGGGAGATTCTCTCGTTGCCGCTGAGCGCCTACCGCGCGTACCAGTGGAACCCTGGTCGGGTGGTGCTGGACCCGGCGCCCCGCTACCTGCCGGGGACGGTCCTGACCGACGACACGCTGCGGGTCGGCGACGTCGCGGTGGCCGGCGAGAACCCGCGCGTCGGTGAGATGCGCCGGGCGCTGGCGGCCGGGCAGCCGGTCTGGACCACCGGGGTGCGCTGGGTCCTGGTGCAGCGTGAGGTCTCCGGCGAGGTGGAATCTGAGGTGCTCGGCGGCTTGGTGCGGGTGTACGACGGACCGTCACTGACGCTGTACCGCAACCCGGCGACCGTGCTGCCACCGGGGCCGTCCGGGCCGGCCCGACTGGCGGTGGTGGCGGCACTCGGCGCTGCCCTTCTGGTGGTCATCGCTGCCGCCGTTTCGGCACTACACCGGCGACCTACCGCGTGGTAACGTCCGCTCGCACGTCTCGCCATTGGAGGATTGGCATGCGTAGAGCTCTGACCCTGGCCGTGTCTGGCCTGGTGGCGGCGTTGCTGGGGATCCTGGCTCTCGGCGGGATCTCGGCCGCCGCGACCGCCACCGACGAGGAGGCCGTGAACCAGGCCAAGCAGGTCTCGGAGGCGGCCAAGCGGGCCGGAAAGAAGGACCCGTACGCCCCTGCGGTTTACGGCGACAGGTAGGACGGCTCGCCCCGCTGCGCGACCGGGCGGGGCGACTCCGCAGCCTTCAGGATCGCCTCGAAGCGTCCGCCGGCAGCCTGCCAGGTGAAGCTCGCCGCGTGCTCCCGGGCCTGGGCGCCCATCTCCCGCCGCAGCTCATCCCGGTGCAGAAGCGTGCGCACCTTCAGCAGGTAGTCGTCGATGTCGTCGGCCAGCAGCCCGGTGCGCCCGTCGACGACCGCTTCGGCGACGCCGCCCGCTTCCCGGAACGCGACAGTCGGGGTGCCGGCCGAACCCGCCTCCACGATCGTGAGCCCCCAGCCTTCCTTGAGGGACGGGGTGAGGGCCACCCAGGCCGAGGCGAGCAGGGCGGCCTTCTCCTCCTCGGTCACGAAGCCCCGGAACTCCACCCGCTCGGTGATGTCCAGCTCCGCGGCGAGTTCCCGCAGGTGTGACTCCCACCAGCCCTGGCCGGCGACGACCAGACGCAGTTGGGGCAGCTCGTCGGCGAGGGCCGCGACGGCTCGCAGCGCCACCTCGACCCGCTTGTGGGGCACCAGCCGGTTCAGTGTCACGAGCAGCGGGAACGTCGCCCGCTCGACGTCGGTGTGGGGCAGCGTCGGGGTGCCGTTGTGCACCACGGAGACCTGCTCCGGTGGCACGCCGAGCTCTGCCAACTCGCGGCGGGTCGCCTCGGAGACGGTGACGTAGCGGCACCGCCGGTAGAGGCGGACGGCGAGCGAGGACTCGATCCACCAACCGAACCGGGCCGCCCACTGTGGAAGCACCACGGGCCACTGCTCGCGATGCACGTGGTGGATCAGCTTGACCACCGGGCGTCGGGCCCACAGTGGAGCGAGGAACGGCAGCCCGTTGCAGACGTCGACCAGCACATCGGGTCGGCCGCCGCGGCGGGCCGCCAGCGGTCCGATGCCCAGTGCGCCCACGACGTACCAGAGAGCCGCCCAGAGGTAGACGGTGTGCCGGCCGCCGCGCCGCACCAGCCGTACGCCCGCCTCGTTGATCTCGTCGGCGGGAGCCTGGCTGTGGGCGGCGCAGAAGAGAGTGGCGCGGAATCCGCGCGCCACCAGCTCGGCGGCGATCCGTTCGACGTACACCTCGGAGCCGCCACCCTCGGGGTTGCGGGTGTCTCGCCAGTTGAGGAACAACACGTGTTCGGGCATGCCGAAGCGACGCTCCACGCGAACCCTACTCTCAAGTAATTTAGCGACCCGCGTCACATTAGGGGCTGGTGTGCCGGCCGGCAATGCCCCGATGGGCCAGCGCTGCGCTACCCGCCAGCGCTGCGCTACCCGCCGACGGTGGGCGTCGGCGTGCCGGCCGCGACGGTCGGCGGTGTGGTGGCCGGTGCGGCCACTGTGGGAGCGGGGGCCGCGGACGCCTGAGAACGCCCGGTGGGTCGACGTCGGGGCTGTGATCCGAGCAGTTGCAGGGGTCGTTCGACGCCGTAGTAGCTGACCGCGGCGTACATCAGACCGAAGGCCATGGTGAGGGCGAAGGTGTTGAGCAGCCCGCCGGAGAAGAGCGGTCGGTCGTCGATCAGGTAGATGAGTTCGATGACCATGGGGTGCCACAGGAACAGTCCGTACGAGACCGCGCCGAGCCACCGGGCGGACGAGCTGCGGAAGATCTCCTTGGCCCGGCTCGGCCCGCCGAAGGCCACCGGGATCAGAATCAGCGCCGCGATCATGAGGTACAGGGCCAGCTTGACGCCGAACTCGGCGGCCGTCGGCTCGGCGAGGTCGCGGGGGCCGGCGACGGGCGTCGTCGCGATCGCCATCAGGCCGACGGCGGCAGCCCAGCAGGTGACCGGCGCCGAGGCCAGGTCGTCGAGGACGCGGAAGGCCGCGGGTGCCGTTCCGGTGCGCAGGGCTACGTGCGCCGCCGCCAGTGCCATGCCCGTGCCGAACCAGGCGGCGTACGAGGGCAGCCACATGGTGTGCAGGGCGGTGTCGAGCCAGCCGAACCCCATCAGGGTGAGCCATCCCGCGGTCAGCAGCGCGCTCCCGCTGACGATCACGACGGTCCGGACGGGACGCCAGGAGCGGCCCACGGCGAGGGCGGCCACCAGCGGCAGGATCAGGTAGAACACCACCTCGGTGGCGAGGCTCCAGGTCTGACTGAGGCCGGCGCGCAGCTGCCCCGGCTGGTAGATCTGGGTGAAGGTGAGGTGGCGGATCCAGTCGGCGACGGACGCCTGCCCGTTCTGCGGCAGGACGATCAGGCAGACCGTCACCGCCAACCAGTAGGCGGGCAGGATGCGCAGGGCGCGCCGCCACAGGTAGCGCTTGCCGCGCGGCCGGGCCCGGCCCGTCGCGGCACTGAGGGCCCACGGCCGGAACAGCAGAAACCCGGACAAGACGAAGAAGATGGCGACGCCGACGTCCAGCCGAGCCAGCCAGCCGCCCCAGGTGGTGTTCATCGTGACGGCGGTCTGGAATCCGACGTGGTGACCGACGACCGCCACCGCGCCGATTGCTCGCAGCGCGTCGAGGGCGGGAAGGCGGTCGGTTACCGAAGGCTCCGAAACTGTTGGCGCGGCGGCTGTGGACATCTGGACATCCAGGGGGTCGCTTTGAAGGTGACCGGGGAGTAACCTCCCGCCATGTTAAGGATCGGGTGCCCCGGACAACAGGTCGTAGGGCGGCAGGTTACAGGAGGATGAGTGAAGCTTCGCGTGGGCGCCGCGCTCTTCGGGCTTGGCGTCTTATTGCTGGTCTTCGCGGCCGGGCTGCCGTTTTACGTGGCCCCCGCCGTGACCAAGCTGCCATATGATCTTGAGCCAACGACGTCCGTCGCCGAGGCGAAGAACGCCAAGTTCCTGAAGATCACCCGGGTCGGAGATTCGGCGACCATCGAGGTCCTGCAGGGTGACCTCACGTCCAATGTCGAGGTCATTCCACAGCCCGACGACACCAGGGACCGGCTTCCCGAGGACCTGAAGGGCGACACGGTGATCTGGGACGTCTACCAGACGGTCCGGCGTACCGACAGCCCCGAGGTGGTGGTCAGCCAGTACAGCACCGAGCTCGCTCTCGACCGGATCTCCGGTGCCGCCGCGCCGTGGAAGGAGCAGTGGCTCAACGAGACCGGGGCGGACGCGACTCCGGTCGGCAACGTCAAGTACTCCGGTCAGATCTACAAGTTCCCGTTCGGCACGGACAAGCGCGACTACCAGATCTTCGACCGTGATCTGAAGCGGGCGACTCCGGCGAAGTTCGTCGGCACCGAGAAGATCAAGGGCATCGAGACGTACCGTTTCGAGCAGCGGATCGACAACGAGGCGCTGGCCACGCCGGAGAGCAGCCTCCAGACGTTGCTCGGTAAGTTCGCGCCGGGTGCCACCAGTGGTCAGATCGTCTACAGCAACATCCGGACGGTCTGGGTCGATCCGGTGACCGGCTCGTACGTGAACGTGCGGGAGCAGCAGCGCAAGGAGTTGCAGCCCAACACCGGCACCCCCACGGTGCTGCTGGACGCGGACTTCAACTACAACGACGACACGGTCAGCCGCAGTGTCGAGACGGTCAAGGACAACCGCTTCAAGATCGGCCTGATCAGCTTCTGGGGTCCGATCGTCGCTGGCGTCCTCGGTCTGCTCGCTGTCGTCTTCGGTGTGTGGCTGGTGACCCGACCCGAGGGTGGGACGGCCCGGCACCGCGCCGATCCGGCGGTCGACGACCCGACCCGGGTGGACCAGGAGCCGGTGCGCGACACGGACACCGTCGAGCAGCCCCGGCCGGAGCCGGTCGGCGGGCCACTGACCGACGAGATTCCGCCGGCTTCGACGAACTGGAAGTCGGAGGACCCGACGGTGCCGAGTCAGCGTCAGGTTCCGGGCGAGGTGGAGCAGCGCTGAGGCGCGTACGACCGGACGTGTGACTGAGGGGTGGACCGCAAAGCGGTCCACCCCTCAGTCATGTGGCAACCCGTGCCACCTGGGTACTTTACATTTGTTACTCGATTGTAATCAGTCAATGCCTCGTCACCGTGCGCCGATTGCCCTGTCGCCTCCTGCCGGCATTGAGGCCATTTAGGAGGGTTGCGATGGTCGGAACGGTGACGGTCCGTGATGCTGCGTCCTCGTGGGGTGGCCCGACTGTTACCGCCCGGTAATCGGGGGGTTGTGACCTGTGCGGCAACGGGTGCACCATCAAGCCCGATCGTTACCAGCCGGTAACAGGCCGCCGGCTCCCGGTGCGGGCCCGGCCGGAACCCGGCCACTCGTGCGCATCGTCCCGAGGAGGAGCCCGTGCAGGATCGGTTACACAGTCAGGGTCGTACCCGGTGGTGGCGTTTCGCCGCCATGATGGTGCCCGCCACCGTCGCCACGGGCGCCATCCTGTTCGGAATGTCGACCGGCGCGATCGCGTCCGACATCACGGTCTCCGGCCAGACCTTCAAGATTGGCGCCGATCGCCTTGAAGGCGACGGCTTCAAGCAGTACGGCGGCATCGTCCGCGAGAAGGGTAAGGACGGAAAGCCCGGCCAGGCCCATCCGATCGCGCTCTCCGAGATCAGCAGCGCCGAGCTGTACAGCCTCTGCCAGTCCGTCCGCGCCGACCTGCCGGGCCTGCCGGTGGTGCTCACCATCAACGCCGGTGAGGGCAAGGAACCGGCCCGTGCCAAGGACCTGCTGATCGCGATGGACTCGTTGGACGGCAACGCGACGTTCACCAACATCAAGATCGGTCGGGACGCCACCGACCTGAACCCGACCGCGCAGGCGGGCTCGTTCGGCCAGAACTCCGACCACGTCACCATCACCAACCTGCGACAGGTGTCCCGCTACACCACCGCGGCCACGTTCAACCTGATCGGCCTCCGACTCAAGGTCAACGTGGGTGATGACGCGAAGGGCAAGGAGTGTTTCTGAGGTGAGCCACGGTCCGCGGTGGTCGACACCGCGGGCCAGGCCCAGGTCCCTGTTCCCGCTCGGCCAGGAGGAGTACGTGACAACCGCGAACCCGTCCCACGCCCGGCCCGGTGGTCCGGCTCAGGCGTGGCGGCACTTCCGCCGCTGGCAGCGCAGCCGGCCGTTCTGGGGCGGACTGCTCATCATCCTGGCCGGGCTGGAGATGTTCGCCTCCACCCGGATGACCGTCAACGGCCTCAGTTTCCGCAGTGGCGCGACCGGCCTGCTCTCGCTGCTGATCCCGATCATCCTGGTGACCTGTGGCGTGCTGCTCTGGTTCAGCCCGGCGCAACGGCTGTTCTACTCGGTCGTCGCGGCGGTCACCGCGGTGTACTCGCTGATCGGGCTCAACCTCGGTGGCTTCTTCGTCGGCCTGCTGCTCGGCGTCATCGGTAGCGCCCTCGCCTTCGCCTGGACGCCGGTCCACCCCGCGCCGGCCACCCCGACAGCGGCCGAGATCGAACAGGACGACGATGTTCCGGGTGGCGGCGGGCTGGCCGGCGTCGGCCTGGCTGACGGTGGTCAGGACGGAGCCGACCGGGACGGCGGTGGGCAGACCGGTACCGACCAGGCTGAGCCTGGCCGCTGCGGTGTCGATCAGGCCGCTGGCGACGGGCGCGAGTCGGTCCGGGCGTCCGGCGAGGGTGCGCCGCCCGAGTGGCCGGGACGTTCCGCTGATCCGCGAGCCCTCGCCATCGCGCTCGTGGTCGTCGGCCTGGCAGCCGTCGGGCTGGCGGGCCAACCCCGAGCGGTGCAGGCCGCGCCGAACCGGCCGGCCTCCGGTGGCTGCCCCACCCCGCCCCGGGCCGTCACCCCGTCACCCACCCGTGGCGCGGCCACCCCGACGCCCACCCCGAGCCCGACGCGGGACGGCAACGTGATCACCGACATCCTGGACGGAATCGGCGATCTGCTCGGCATCGGCGGACAGAACGACCCCGCCCCCTCGGCAAGCCCCACCACCACGCCGTCACCCCGGCCGACGGGTACGGCGACGCCCCGCCCCAACCCCACCGACTGCCCGTCGCAGTCCCCCGGCAGGCCGGCCCCGGGCGAGCCGACGCCCGGCCGGCCGGCAACGGTGCAACCGGGCAAGCCACTGCCGCGCATCGCCGCCGACCCGGGTCTGCCGACGGTGGCCCAGACGGCGTCGAAGCTCACCGGGTCGTCGGTGCGGATGACCGGGTTGCGGTTCGAGGGGATCACGGACCTGCGCACCGCGCGGGGCAACCTCACGGTGCTGAAGTTCAGCATGCGGGAGGCGGTGACCACCGACTTCCTGCTGAGCGCCGACGGTCCCGCGGGGCGCAACCAGCGGTACGCGACGAACCAACTGACCGTCCGGGGTGACGTGGCCTTCTACGCGACCCGGTTCGTCGGCCGGCTGCTCGGCATCAAGATCACGCTGACTCCGGACCTGCCGTTACCGGACGGCCTTCCGATCACCTCGCCCATCCCGATCACGTTCACCGACCCGGTCATCGACCTGGCGTACGTCACCAGTGACACGCTGACCGCCCGCCCGGCGTTGGCGCTCAGCCTCAGCTGATCGCCCGACCGCGCGGGCGACCTCGGCTCGGGCGTGGCCGCGCGCGGCGACGGACCCGTCGTACCGTCGGCGCGCGCGGCCGTGGCCTGGTCAGAGCCGGGCCAGCGCCCGACGCAGCGGGTCGAGACCCAGCGCACCCAGGTCCAACGCCTGCCGGTGGAACTCCCGCAGGTCGAAGTCGGCGCCCTTGCGGGCCTTGGCGTCCTCGCGGGCCTGCAACCAGATCCGCTCACCCACCTTGTACGACGGCGCCTGCCCCGGCCAACCGAGGTAGCGGTTCAGCTCGAAGCGCAGGTTCTCGTCCGGGACCCGGCAGTGCGCCCGCATGAACTCCCAGCCCAGTTCGGGCGTCCACCGCTCACCCGGGTGGAAGCCGAAGGGGTTGTCCTTCGGGATCTCCAGCTCCAGGTGCATGCCGATGTCCACGATCACCCGTGCCGCGCGCATCGCCTGGCCGTCGAGCATGCCGAGCTTGTCACCCGGGTCGTCCAGGTAACCCAGCTCGTCCATCAGCCGCTCCGAGTAGAGCGCCCAGCCCTCGCCGTGCCCGGAGACCCAGCAGAGCAGCCGCTGCCAGCGGTTGAGCAGGTCGGCCCGGACGGCGGTCTGCGCCACCTGGAGATGGTGACCGGGCACGCCCTCGTGGTAGACCGTGGTCACCTCCCGCCAGGTGGAGAAGTCGGTGATGCCCTGCGGCACCGCCCACCACATCCGACCCGGGCGGGAGAAGTCCTCACTGGGGCCGGTGTAGTAGATGGCGCCGTCGCTGGTCGGGGCGAGGCAGCACTCGATGTGGCGGACCTGCTCCGGGATGTCGAAGTGGGTGCCGTGCAGTTCGGTGATCGCCTTGTCGGCCAGCGCCTGCATCCAGTCCCGGAACGCCTCCTTGCCCTGGATGGTCCGGGCCGGGTCGGCGTCCAACCGGGCCACGGCCTCGTCGACGGTGGCACCCGAGCCGGCGATGCGCCCCGCCACGACGCGCATCTCCTCCTCCAGCCGGGCCAGCTCCGCGAAACCCCAGGCGTACGTCTCGTCCAGGTCGATCTTGGCGCCGAGGAAGTACTGAGAGGCGAGCTCGTAGCGCTCCCGGCCGGCGGCCTGCTTGTCCCGCCCGTGCGGGGCCAGCTCGGTACGCAGGAACTGGCCGAACTCGGCGGTCGCCGCCGTCGCCGCCGCCGCGCCCCGACGCAGCTCCGAGCCGAGCGTGCCCTCCGCTCCCAGCCGCTCGACCAGCCCGTGGAAGAAGTTGTCACCGGTCGGGTCGACCCAGATGTCGCACTGCTTGGCCACCTCGACCAGCTGCACCTTCGAGCTGACCGCACCGGCGGCGAGCGCCTCGCGCAGGGTGGTCTTGTAGCCCTCCAGGGCGGCGCCGAAACCGTTGAGCCGGGCGGCGATGTTGGCCTGGTCGTCGCTGGTCGCGGTGGGCATCAGGTCGAACACCATGCGGATCTCGTGCAGTCCGCTGGTGATCACACTGACCTCGCTGGTCACCTCGCCGGCGTCGTACCGGGCGAGGTCCAGGCCGAGTCGTTCCTGCATGGCCTCCTTGGCGGTCCGTTCCGATTCGGTCTCCGGCTCGGTCACCTCCAGCTCGGCGAGCGTCCGGCGGGTGAGGTCCGCGCGGGCCCGGTAGCCGTCGGGCGACAGGTCGTCGAGCTGATCGTCATGGCCGGCGATGCCGACGAAGGTCGCGCCGGTGGGGCTCAACGGCGCCCACTCGGCCACGTAGCGGTTGGCGAGTTCATCAATTCGTCCCACGCTGCGACACTACGTGACCGCCCCACCGCTTTGTCGCCGACGTTTGTTGTGTTCGAGCTGCGGGTTCGGGCACGGCGTGACGTCCGAAAGGCGCGCGACTTTGTCGTACGGTTACGGCAGAGTGTCAGGGGTGACCACCGATACCACTCCTGACAAAGCGCCGGTCCGCGCCTGGCTGCCCGGCTTCGTCGCCCTCGCCGCGATCTGGGGCTCCAGTTTCCTGTTCATCAAGGTCGGGGTGGCCGAGCTGCACCCTGTTCAACTCACCCTCTACCGGGTCCTCGCCGGCGCGCTGACGCTGCTGGTGGTCCTCGCCGTGCTGCGCGACCGACTGCCCCGCGAGCCCCGGGTCTGGGCGCACCTGACCGTCGTCGCCGCCTTCGGCGTGTCAGTGCCGTTCACCCTCTTCGGTTACGGGGAGCAGCGGGTCGAGTCGATGCTGGCCGGCATCTGGAACGCCACCACCCCGTTGATCGTGCTGCCGCTGGCGGTGCTGGTCTTCCGCACCGAGCGGCTCACGGTGCGCCGGGCGGTCGGGCTCGGGCTCGGTTTTGTCGGGGTGCTGGTGGTGCTCGGGGTCTGGGAGGGCATCGGCGGGGCCCACTTCGTCGGGCAGCTCATGTGCTTCGGCGCGGCGGCCTGCTACGGCGTGGCCATCCCGTACCAGAAGCGGTTCGTCGCCGGCAGCACGCACTCGGGTCTGTCGCTCTCCACCGCGCAACTGCTGCTCGCCGCCGCGCAGTTGGCGATCGTCACCCCCTTCGTCGCCGGCCTCCCGCCGCTGCCCACCGAGCTTTCGGCGGGGGTGGTGGCCAGCGTGCTGACCCTCGGCGCGCTCGGCACCGGCCTCGCGTTCGTGATCAACATGCGCAACATCCGGGTGGCCGGCGCGAGCACCGCGTCCACCGTCACGTACCTGATCCCGATCTTCGCGGTGTTGATCGGTGCCGTGGCGCTCGACGAACGACTCAACTGGCACCAACCGGTCGGCGCGCTGATCGTGCTGCTCGGGGTCGCGGTCTCGCAGGGGATGTTCAGCCGCCGCCGGACCAGCCCGGTGGTCGGCGTCGGCGCACCCGCCACCCCGGCCGCCGAGCCCGCCCGCCGCTGAGCGACCACCTGATCGACAGGGCTTTCCAGAAATCGGGGTGTCCGGCGGACCCGGACACCCCGATTTCCTGAAACGCGAGTCGGTCAGCGCCGGTCGTGCGTCCAGGCCACCAACTGCTCCGCCGACCACGTGTTGACCACCCGGTCGGCGGGGACACCGCACAGTGCCGCGCGTTCGCAGCCGAACCGCTGCCAGTCGAGCTGGCCGGGCGCGTGCGCATCAGTGTTGATGGCGAACCGGCAGCCGGCCTCCAACGCGCGGCGGATCAGACGCTTCGGCGGGTCCTGCCGCTCCGGCCGAGAGTTGATCTCGACGGCGGTGTCGTGCTCGGCGCAGGCGGCGAAGACGGCGTCCGCGTCGAAGTCGCTCTCCGCCCGGGTACGCGCCCGGTGCCCCCGATCGCCCGGACCGGTCACCCCGGCGGGCCGGGACGACACCATCCGGCCGGTGACGTGGCCGAGGATGTCCAGGTGCGGGTTGGCGACCGCCTTCACCATGCGCCGGGTCATCTTCGACCGCTCGTCCTTCAGCCCGCTGTGCACCGACCCGACCACCACATCGAGCCGCGCCAGCAGATCGTCGTCCTGGTCCAGGGAGCCGTCGGCGAGGATGTCCACCTCGATCCCGGTGAGGATCCGGAAACCCTCGGGCAGCGCCGCGTTGACCTGCGCCACATGGTCGAGCTGCTGGCGCAGCCGGGCCGCGGTCAGCCCCCGGGCCACCGTCAGCCGGGGCGAGTGGTCGGTCAGCACCAGATACTCGTGGCCCAACTCCACCGCGGCCAACGCCATCTCCTCGATGGGCGAACCGCCGTCGGACCAGTCCGAATGGGTGTGGCAGTCGCCGCGCAGGGCGGCGCGCAGCGCCGTGGCCTCGGCGTCCAGGTCGCTGCCCTCGGTCGCCACCAGCCGGCGCAGGTAGACCGGCTCCTCACCGGCGAGGGACTCCGCCACACAGCGGGCCGTCACGTCACCGACCCCGGCCAGCTCGGTGAGCGTGCCGTTGCCGGCCCGTTCGGTCAGCTCGGCCGCGGGCAGGCCGGCCAACGCCTTCGCCGCCGACCGGAACGCGCGTACCCGGTAGGTGGCCTCGTTGGCCCGTTCCAGCAGGAACGCGATCCGGCGCAGGTCGGCGATGGGATCTCTCGCGCGAGCCATGTCAGGGCGCCTTCGGGCAGCCGTGCCGGCGTTGCCACGCGGTGACCTCGGCGGCCGGCTCCCGGTTGCCGCCGCGCCGCCAGGAGTCCAGGTAACGCGCCGGCCAGATCACCCCACGCCGGATCCACCAGCCGTCCTTACCGGTGCACCCCGGCGAGATGCCGAAGTGCACGTGACAGACGTTGTTCGCGTTGCCCGTGCGGCCCACCTTGCCGAGCTGCTGACCGGCGCGGACCCGCACCCCGGCGTCGACACCGCTGGTCACGACACTCAGGTGCGAGCCGTAGTACCGCACCCCGTCGTCGCCGAGCAGGGAGACCGACAGGCCGCCGTTGTCCGGGCCCTGTGGCCCACGTTTGCGGTACCGGTCGACGCGGCTCACCTCCAGCACCGTCCCGTCGGTCACCGCCACGAACGGCTCGCCGCAGTCGGCGAAGAGGTCCGTCGCCGGGTACGCCCCGTGCGTCGGGTGGTAGTCGACCTTGTCGGCGCGTACCGGAAAGACATGCTTCAGCCCGACGCGGGGTGCCGTCGCCGAGGGCGTGGCCGACGACGGCGCCGGCGGGCTCGGGTCGGTCGCCGCCGGCGACGGCTGCGACGCCGGCTGGTCGGCTGTCGCCCAGACCGCCGGTGGCGTCGGCGCGGCGCCGTCGGGCACCCCCGGCCGGGTGGTCGCGCAACCGGCGGCCAGCACCGGGGCGAGCAGCAGCAGAATGGGGTACGCCGGACGAGCGCGGCGGCTGATCGTCGGCGAGGCCATCCGGTCATCCTGGCAGAGCCGGTACCGTGGGCACGAGCGGCACGCGTGAGGGAGGGCAGCGACGGTGACCTTTGCCCGACCCGAACCTGGCCCGGATTTCGGTGCCGCCCGCCCGATGCCGCGTGCCCCGTCGGGTCTCTTCCCCTCCGGGCCCCCGACCCGACCCACCTACCGCGAGCCGAACCCGGTCACCGGCGGTGGCGTCGCCGCCGGTGGTGGCGCGGCAGCCGGTTGGCTGCTGCTGTTCGGCCTGCTCGGCACCGACGTGGCCAGCTACGCGTGGTGGACGGTGATCGCCGGCCTGCTGGCCTGGGTCACCGCCCTGGTGCTGGTCCGCTACGGCGACCGGGGGGTGGCCACCGGGGTCGCCATCGTCACGGCCGGTGGCTGGAGCATCGCCGCCGCCGTGGTGGCGGTCCGCTGGGCCACCAGTGGTGACTGGCCGCTGTGGTGACCGGCACGGACCGGCCCCGCAACGCCACCCGGTGACTGCACCGTGTGCCCGGTTGGCTGCGTAGCGAACGCCGTCTTGACGTGGCCGCCCAGACTCGGCACGCTCGGCACTATGGTCTGGACCACTCCGCGACAGGATCCCGATCGCAGCCGCCGCCGCCTGCAGTTGCTGGCCGAGCTGGCGGGTGCCCGGGCGGTCCGCCAGCGCAGCCGACCACAGCGGCAGCGCACCGAGCGTCTGCGGCAACTCATCGCCACCCGCCGTCGAGTCGTCGGCTGATTCGACTTTGTCAGGAATGACCCGCCCTTCGGGGCGTTGACGGGTCGCCCGCCGACCCGACCGGCTAACGTGCACGCGTAACGAGTCGACGCTGTGTCGAGGGCTATTGGGGGGACCGTGTCGTACTTCGCTGCGGCCGTGGTGCGCGACGACAGTGGCTGGACCGCTGCCGAGGTCAGCCTGCGTGGCGCCACCGACATCGACGAGGTCGCCGACCGGCTGCGTGACGTCGACCAGGAGGCCGACGTGTCGCTGCTCTTCGTCGAGGCCGACGACGCGTACCTGGTGATCCTGCGCCTGGACGAGGGCGAGGACCTGCGGGTGTTCGGTTCGGACTCTGCGTACGCCGAGGAGTCGCAGCTGGGGGCGCTGCTGGTCGGTGACCTGAAGACCTCGGTCACCGGGCTCGACGGTGACGACGAGCCCCGCCCGGCGAGCACCGGCGACGACGAGAGCGAACAGCCCGTCGTCGACCCGGAGGCCGACCCGGTCGGTGACGCCGACCTGCTGGCCAACCTCGGCATCTCCGCGCAGAAGCTGCTGACCCTCTGCACCCACGAGGGGATGATGCCGGCGGACGTCACCGCCGAGATCTGCCAGGTGCTCGGCTGCGCCGACGAGGTCGAGGAGCTGCGTGAGGTCTGAGCCGGCCGACGCCACCGATCCGTCGCTGGAGTCGATCCGGCCGGGCCAGCCGACCCCCGGTGCGGTGGGCCGCGCCGGGCCCGGCGCCCACGAGGGCCTTGCCGACACTGGTGAGATCGGCCGGCGGCAGCGGCACGAGCTGTGGATGCGCCGCGCCCTGGAGGTCGCCGTCGCCGGTCCGCCGGTCGACGACGCAGTCAGCACCGACGTCGACGACGTGCCGGTGGGGGCGGTGCTCTACGGCCCGGACGGCACCGAGCTGGCCACCGGACGCAACGAACGGGAGTTGACCGGGGACCCCACCGCGCACGCCGAGGTGCTGGCCCTGCGCCGAGGCGCCGAACGCACCGGCCGGTGGCGGCTCGACGGCTGCACCCTGGTGGTCACCCTCGAACCGTGCACCATGTGCGCCGGGGCGCTGGTGCTCGCCCGGGTCTCCACCGTCGTCTTCGGCGCCTGGGAACCCAAGACCGGCGCGGCCGGATCGCTCTGGGACGTGCTGCGCGACCGCCGGCTCAACCACCGCCCCGAGGTCTACGGCGGGGTGCTGGAGGCCGAAACCGCCACCGTCCTGCGCGCGTTCTTCCGCTGAGGTCGGGTCGCCGGTCAGGCCGGCGGCAGGGTGACGGTGACGACCAGCCCGCCGCCCGGACGGGGCTGCGCCTCGGCGGTGCCACCGTGGGCGCGGGCCACCGCGCGGACGATGGACAACCCCAGCCCGAAGCCCCGCGCGCCGACGACCCGCTCCCGCGACAGCCGCCGGAACGGCTGGAACATCGTCTCCACGTCGTAGCCGGGAACGACCGGGCCGGAGTTGGTCACCGTGAGGGTGGGTCGACCCCCGACCAGCCCGGTACGCACCTCCACCCAGCCGTCGGCGGGCAGGTTGTGCCGCAACGCGTTCTCCACCAGGTTGAACGTGAGCCGCTCCAACAGCACCGGGTCGCCGCTCGTCGGCGCCGGGGCCAGCGCCCGCCGTACCCGCACGCCGGGTGCCTGCCCGCCGGCCTGATCGGTGGTGTGCGCGCAGACCTCGGCCAGGTCGACCGGCGTACGCTCGGTCAGCTCGTTCTCCGAGTCGGCCAGGGTCAGCAGACCGTCGATCAGCCGCTCGTGGCGTTCGTTGACCGCCAGCAGCGACTCGCCGAGCCGCCGGGTCTCCGCCGACGCGTCCGGTCGGGTGACCGCCAACTCGACGAGCGCGCGGTTGAGCGCCAGCGGGGTACGCAGCTCGTGCGAGGCGTTCGCCACGAACCGGCGCTGCCCGTCGAAGGAACGGTCCAACCGTTCCAGCATCTCGTCGAACGTGTCGGCGAGCTCCCGTACCTCGTCGCGGGGCCCGGTGAGCGCGATCCGCTCGTGCAGACCACGGCCGGCGGTGTCCGCGCCGGCGATCCGCCGGGCCGTGCCGGTGATCTGGTGCATTGGCTGCAACGCCCGGCCGGCGAGTAACCAGCCGAACGCGATAGCCACCGTCGACACCACGATCAACGCGATGCCGCCCTGGGTGAGCAGTGACTCCAAGGCGTTGCGCTTCGCCTCGTCCTGCACCTCCTGCACCAGGGCGCGCAGATTGTCGATGTTCTGCCCGCTGTGCTGCTGGGGGGTGTTCTTCGGCAGGTCACGCAGGCTCACCCCGAACGGCTGCGGCATCCGCTGATCCACCAGCACGTATGTGACGGCGAGCAGGACCACTCCGGCCAACAGGAAGAGCCCCCCGTAGATGAGGGTGAGCCGGGCGCGGATCGTCAGCCGTTTCATCGGATCTGGTACCCCGACCCGGGGACCGTCTCGATCACCGGCGGGTCGCCGAGTTTGCGGCGAAGCTTCATCATTGTCACCCGGACCACGTTGGTGAACGGGTCGATGTGCTCATCCCAGGCGCGCTCCAGCAGATCCTCTGCGGAAACCACGGCGCCGTCGGCGCGCAGCAGCTCGGCCAGCACCGCGAACTCCTTGCGGGACAGCGCCAGGTGCCGGTTGTCCCGGCGTACCTCGTGTCGGGCCGGGTCGAGCTGGATGCCGGCGCGCCGTAGCGTCGGCGGGGCCGCCGGACGGGACCGGCGGGTCAGCGCGTGCACCCGAGCCGACAGCTCGACCAGGGCGAACGGTTTGGTCAGGTAGTCGTCGGCGCCGAGCGCCAAACCGGCCACCCGCTCCCGGACCGCAGCCGACGCGGTCAACATCAGCACCCGGGTCTCCCCGCCCGAGTCCACGATCGCCCGGCACACGTCGTCGCCGTGCACCACCGGCAGGTCACGGTCCAGGATCACAACGGCGTACTCGTTGACGCCGAGCCGTTCCAACGCGGCGTCTCCGTCGTACGCCACGTCGACAGCGAAGGACTCCCGACGCAGCCACTCGGCGATGGCGTCCGCCAGCACGTTCTCGTCCTCGACCACCAGCACTCTCACTCCTCCATGGTGCTCGGGGTGCGGTAACGGTGGCATAACCGCCGACGGTAACGCCGGGGATACGCCCGCTGCCGTGCAATGGGTGCGGCGTTCGGCGAACCGCGCCGGACCTGAGCGGAAGCGGACATCATGCGACGACAGATGCTCGCGATCCCGGTGCTGCTCGCCCTGGTGTTGGCCGGGTGCGGCGCGGGAGGCGACGACGGCGGCGGGGTCGCGACCGCCGGCGGGACGAAGGCCGTGGCCACGGCGAGCGGCGCGCCGGTCAGTGACTCGGACCAGCAGCTCGCCTTCGCCAAGTGCATGCGGGAGAACGGGGTGGATCTGCCCGACCCGGAGGCGGGCGGCGGCCGTCCCAACTTCCGGTTCGGCGCGGACGTGGATCAGCAGAAGGCCCGGGAGGCCATGGAGAAGTGCCAGGACAAGCTGCCCAACGGCGGGCAGCGACCGCCGCTCAACCCCGAGCAGGCCGAGCAGATGCGCACCTTGGCCAAGTGCATGCGGGAGAACGGGGTGCCGGACTTCCCGGACCCGGACGCCGACGGACGGGTCCAGATGGGGACCGGAGGCAACGCGATGAGGATGGGCGATCCGGCCATGAGGGCTGCACTGGAGAAGTGCCGGCAGTACGCGCCGCAGTTCGGGGGTGGCCGGTGACCGGGACCATCCGACGCTCACGGCTGCGCGCCGCCGTCACCGGCGGCGTCGTTCTGCTGGTCGCCGCCGTGGGCGTGGTCGCCGCGGTGGGCTTCGGCGGCACCGATGGTGGCCGCGCCCAGGCCGGCGACGCGCCACCCGCCACCGTCACTGTCACCCGGCAGACCCTCGCCGACTCGGAGACCGCCGACGGTGAGCTGGGGTACGGCACGACACGTACCGCCACGGCGAAGCTCAACGGCACCGTCACCGCGATGGCCGCGACCGGGGCGACGGTACGGCGGGGCAAGCCGCTCTACCTGATCGACAACGAGGAGGTGGTGCTCCTCTACGGCGGGTTGCCCGCGTACCGGACCCTCGCCCCCGGGGTGAAGGGGGCCGACGTCACGCAGTTCGAGAAGAACCTCGACGCGCTGGGCTACACCGGCTTCACCGTCGACGACGAGTACACCAGCGCCACCGCCGACGCCGTCCGGGAGTGGCAGGAGGACCTGGGGCTGACCGAGACCGGCCGGGTCGAGCCGGGGCGGATCGTCTACGCCGACCGGGAGGTCCGGGTGGAGAGCCACCAGGCGGACCTCGGCGACCTCATCCAGCCAGGCCAGGCGGCGCTGACCTACACCGGCACCAACCGGGTTGTCACAGTCGAGCTGGACGTGGACGACCAGCGGTTGGCCAAGCGCGACGCGAAGGTCAGCGTGCGGCTGCCGGACGGCCGAGCGGTGCCGGGCACGATCAGTACTGTCGAGACGGTCATCCAGGCCGGCGCGGCCGGCGCCAACGGGCAGGCCGGCGACGCCGAGACGAAGATCGAGGTGACAGTCGCGGTGACCGACCCGAAGGCCCTCACCGGCTTCGACCAGGCCAGCGCGGACGTCACGTTCACCGTATCGGAGCGCCGCGATGTGCTCACCGTGCCGGTGGCGGCGTTGCTGGCGCTCGCCGAGGGCGGCTACGGCGTCCAGGTCGCCGAGGGCGGTGCGAGCCGGATCCTCGCGGTGACCACAGGGCTGTTCGCCGACGGCCGGGTCGAGGTCACCGGCGGGGACGTCACCGAAGGCATGACGGTGGTGGTGCCGAGGTGAGCAGCGAGGTGATCGTGCTCGACCGGGTCAGCAAGCGGTACGCCGGCGGCGTCGTCGCGGTGGATGACGTGTCGCTGCGGATCGGCCACGGCGAGTTGGTCGCGATCGTCGGGCCATCCGGGTCGGGTAAGTCGACGATGCTGCACCTGATCGGCACCCTGGACCGGCCGTCGTCGGGCAGCGTGCTCATCGACGGGTACGACGCGGCGAAGCTGACCGACCGGGAGCTGTCCGCGTTGCGGGCCACCCGGATCGGCTTCGTGTTCCAGCAGTTCCACCTCGCCCCGGGCGTTCCGGTGGTGGACAACGTCGCCGACGGGTTGCTCTACTCCGGCGTACCGCTGCGGCGGCGGCGCGACCGTGCGGAGGCCGCGCTGGTCCGGGTTGGCCTGGGCCACCGGTTGGGGCACCGGCCGCACGAACTCTCCGGCGGGGAACGGCAGCGGGTCGCCGTGGCCCGTGCGGTGGTCGGCGAGCCGGCGGTGCTGCTCGCCGACGAGCCGACCGGCAACCTGGACTCCCACTCCGGTGCCGGGGTGTTGGAGTTGCTGCACGATCTGCACCGGGCCGGCACCACCGTCGTGGTGATCACCCATGATCGGGAGATCGCGGAGAGCCTGCCCCGGCAGGTGCGGATGCACGACGGCTCGGTGCGGCACGACTCGGCCCGCACGTCGGGCGGGGTCCGCTGATGGCGACGCTGATCCCGGCCCGGCTGGGACCGGCGGACGTCCTGCGCGTCGGCGGGGTGGGGTTGCGGACCCGTCCGCTGCGGGCGTTCCTCTCCGCGTTGGGCATCGCGATCGGCATCGCCGCGATGATCGCGGTGGTCGGCATCTCCTCGTCGTCACGGGCCGAACTGGACCGGGCGCTCGACGCGCTCGGCACCAACCTGCTCACCGTCGAGCCGGGCAGCACCCTGTTCGGCGCGGACGCGCAACTGCCCGAGGAGTCGATCGCGATGATCGGGCGGATCGGCCCGGTGACCGACGTGTCAGCGACCGGGCAGGTCTCCGACGCCAAGGTCTATCGTTCGGACCGGATTCCGGCGGGAGAGACCGGTGGCATCGCCACCCGGGCGGCCCGGCTGGACCTGCTCGGCACCGTTGGGGCCGAGGTGGCCACCGGCACCTGGCTCAACGAGGCGACCGCCCGCTACCCGGCGGTCGTGCTCGGCGCCACCGCGGCGCAGCGGCTCGGGATCACCGCGGCCGACCCGCAGGTGCAGGTGTGGCTGGGTGGACGGCCGTTCACCGTGGTCGGAACCCTCGCCGCCGCACCTCTCGCCCCGGAGCTGGACACCTCGGCGTTGATCGGCTGGTCGGCGGCCACCGAATACCTGGGCTTCGACGGCCACCCCACCACCGTCTACACCCGGGCCGAGGAGTCGCAGGTCGAAGCGGTCCGGTCGGTGCTCGGCGCGACCGCCAACCCGGAGGCGCCGAACGAGGTGGAGGTGTCCCGGCCCTCGGACGCGTTGGCCGCCGCCGAGGCGACCGACGACGCGTTCACCGGCCTGTTGCTGGGTCTGGGCGCGGTCGCCCTGCTGGTCGGTGGGGTCGGTGTGGCGAACACCATGGTGATCTCGGTGCTGGAACGCCGAGCCGAGATCGGCCTACGCCGGTCACTCGGGGCCACCCGTGGTCAGGTCCGGACCCAGTTCCTCGCCGAGTCGCTGCTGCTCTCCGCGCTCGGCGGGATCGGTGGGGTGGTGCTGGGCATCCTGGTCACCTCGGGATACGCGCTGTCGCAGCACTGGCCGACAGTGGTGCCGGCCTGGGCGATGCTCGGCGGGGTGGGTGCCACGCTGATCATCGGCGGCTTCGCCGGCCTCTACCCGGCCGTGCGCGCCGCTCGCCTCTCACCGACCGAGGCGCTGGCCGCCGTTTGACCTGGGTCGACGCGGCGCGGGCCCGGATCGACGCGGCGTGGCGGCCTGGGCGCGGTGTGATGCGGAAGAGCGGTATGACTCTGCGGCATATCTATACCCCTGAGTCATACCGCTCTCGGCGGTGACACCGCCCCCACCTGATCAGGTCAGGCGATGATCGTGTCGAGGGCGATCTCGACCATCTGGCTGAAGGTCTGCTCCCGCTCCTCGGAGGTGGTCTTCTCGCCGGTCTTGATGTGGTCGCTGACGGTCAACACGGTCAGCGCGCGGGCCTTGAACCGGGCGGCGATCGTGTAGAGCGCCGCCGACTCCATCTCCACCGCCAGCACGCCGTAGTCGGCGAGGGTGTCGTAGAGGTCCGGCCGGTCGGTGTAGAAGGCGTCCGCCGCCAGGATCGGCCCGACGTGCATGCTGATGCCGCGCCGCTCCGCCACCTCGACCGACGTCCGCAGCAGCCCGAAGTCAGCCACCGGCGCGTAGTCGATCAGCCCGTCGAAGCGCATCCGGTTCATGTTCGAGTCGGTGGACGACCCGATCGCCGCCACCACGTCCCGCAGTTGCAGGTCGGTGCTGAGGGCACCGCAGGAGCCGACCCGGATCAGCGTCTTCACGCCGTACTCGTTGATCAGCTCGTGGGCGTAGATGGAGGCCGACGGCATGCCCATGCCGGAGCCCTGGACGGAAACCTCGACGCCGTTCCAGCGGCCGGTGAAGCCCAGCATGCCCCGGACCGTCGAGTAGCAGGTGGCGCCCTCGAGGTAGGTCTCCGCGATCCACTTGGCCCGCAGGGGGTCACCCGGCATCAGGACCCGCTCGGCGATCTCGCCCGGCTTCGCGCCGATGTGCGTACTCATGGCAAAGATCCTGCCAGGCCGGCCCGGGCGATACCGGTTCGGCGTCGGAACCAGCGGTCCTGTACCCTCGTCGGCGGTGGCGTGTCCGAGCGGCCTAAGGAGCACGCCTCGAAAGCGTGTGAGGGTTAACGCCCTCCGAGGGTTCAAATCCCTCCGCCACCGCTCTGTAGTGCAGAAACGCCCGGTTGATCCGCGAGGATCGGCCGGGCTTTCTCGTTCAGATTTGCTGCTCGCCGCCGTCGACGAACAGTTCGCCTCCGGTCATGAAGCTGCTCTGGTCGGAGGCGAGGAAGAGCGCGGCGTCGGCGACCTCGTCCGGGTGGGCCATGCGGCCCATGGGCACCCCCGAGGCGATGGCCTGTAGCAGCCCGGGGGCCTCCGCGGGGCTGGACGCCAGACCTGCGAGCCCAGGGGTTTCGGTCGAACCGGGAACCAGGGTGTTGACCCGGATGTTCCGGCCCACCAACTCGGCGGCCCAGGTATCGACGGATGTCGCAGCAGTGCACCCGTACGACTTCTGGAGGTTGTTCCGCCGCTGACGGCCTCGTTGAATGGGCCGGCCCGGGTGAACCGGCCCAATCAGCGGCCTGCTTCGTTCAGGAAGGCCAGCACGGCAGCGACCCGGCGGTGCACATCGGTGTCGGGCGGCAGATCAAGTTTGGTGAAGATGTTCCCGATGTGCTTGCTCACCGCGCGCTCGGTGATCACGAGCTGGGCCGAGATGCTCGTATTGGTGCTGCCTTCCGCCATCAGGGCGAGAACTTCGCGTTCCCGTGGGGTGAGGTCAGCGACCGGGCTGCGCCGGGCGGCGACGAGCTGGGCCACGACATGCGGATCCAGGACGGTGCCGCCGCCGGCGACCCGACGCAACGCGTCGAGGAACTCCTCCACCCGCGACACCCGATCCTTGAGGAGGTAACCGACGGCGCCCTGCCCGTCGGCGAGCAACTCGGTCGCGTACGCGCGCTCCACGTACTGCGACAGCAGCAGCACCGGCAGGCCCGGGTGGCACTGGCGGGCGGTAATCGCGGTCCGCAGCCCTTCGTCACGAAACGTCGGTGGCAGCCGAATATCCATGATGGCGACGTCGGGTCGTTGCCGGCCGATCGCCGCGAGGATGGCGTCTGGCGTGTCCACCGCCGCCGTCACCTCGAAACCGGCGGTGCCGAGGAGCAGGCTGAGCCCCTCCTGAAGCAGGACGTTGTCCTCGGCGATCAGGACGCGCACGGCAGTTCCACCCGCAGCACCGTCGGCCCGCCGGTCGGGCTGCTCAACTCGACCCTGCCGTCCAGCGCCGCGACCCGGCGTCGGATCCCGGTCAGGCCGGTGCCGGTCGACGAGTGCGCGCCGCCGATGCCGTCGTCGGTCACGTTGACCACCAACCGGCCGGCCCGGTGCTCCACCCGCAGGTCACCACCGGACGCACGACTGTGCCGGGCGATGTTCGTCAGCGCCTCGGCCACGACGAAATAGGCGGCGCTCTCCAAAGCGGCCGGCAGCCGTTGCAGCGGACTGACCCGGACCGTCAACGGCACCGGGCAGTCGGCGGCGAGCGCGTGCACCGCACCGGGGAGCCCTCGGTCGGCGAGAATCGGCGGGTAGATGCCCCGTACCACAGCGCGCAGCTCGGTCAGCGCCGCCTCGACGCTCGTCCGGGCCCGGTCGATCAGTTGATCAGCGAGCGCCGGGTCGGCGACCCGCTGACTCTGCGCGACACCGAGCTGGATGGAGATCGCCACCAGCCGGGCCTGGGTGCCGTCGTGCAGGTCGCGCTCGATCCGCCGCAGCTCAGCCGCATGAGTGTCGAGCGCCTCGGCCCGGGTGGCGGTGAGCTCCGAGACCCGGCGCTCCAACCGGCTCCACGACGACGGGGCGAGCGACGCGCGGGCGGCCAGCGCGTACGCCACCGTGAAGGCCGGGACAGCCCACCGGAGAAGCACCAGCGCGACGAGCGCGAGCAGGGTCGACAGCAGAGCCTCGGCCCAGCTCGTGACTGTCACGACGTAGCTGAGCGGTGCCTCAGCCGGCACGGCCCACCAGACCAGAGGCACGATCAGCCCACCCAGGGCGGTCAGCCAGAGCAGCAGAACCCCGGCGGCGAGCGGCAACCCGGTCATGGCGTGCACGGTCAGCCAGGCCGCACTTCGATACGTGGCCGGATCGCCCGCGGCGGCGCGCAGCGGGGCGGTCGGCGATCCGCCCGGTGTCCGGGTCTCGGCCGTGACCGGCATGGCCAGCAGTCGGTGGGCGCGGCACCGCTCCAGCTCCGCGAGCCACACGAGGGCGCGCACCGCTGGAGGCAACAGCGCGACGCCGACCAGCACGAGACTCAGACCGAGCGCTCCGGCCAGCGCGCCGACCGCGACCGCTGACACGACGGCTGTGGCCGCGCCGGTCACCAGGTATCTCGTCGCCAACCATGCCCGCCGCATCGTCCCATTCTCTGTTCACAGCGGAGGACAAGCAGTGTAGCCAGCTACACCATCGACAGGGGTCTCTGCTCTCTCGTGGGCCCGCCCGGAGGTCTCTAGCGTCGGTGAGATGAAGTCACCGACACGACGATGGCAACGCCCCGGCGTGCTCGCCCTGGTCGTCCTGCTCACCTTCGCGGGTGTCAGCGCGCCAGCTGCGGCCCGCGCACCTGATCCTGGTTGCTCCGGGTGGCCGGCGACGACGACAGCGCTGCACGATCTGACCAGCACCCAGCGGCTGCTCGGCGCGGCCATCGAGGTGGAGGGACCCCGCTGCGGTCGATGGTCCGACGCCAGCGGCCGGGCGGACCTGCGAACAGGCCGGCCGATGCGGGCCGACGAACGGATCAGGATCGGCAGCTCGACCAAGACATTCACCGCGACCGTGGTGCTACAGCTCGTGGCCGAGGGCCGTCTCGGGCTGGACAGCCCCATCGAGGCGTACCTGCCAGCTCTGGTCCGGGGCAACGGGCACGACGGCCGGCGGATCACGGTCCGCGATCTGCTCCGGCACACCAGCGGCCTGCCCGACCACGTCGACGCGCTCGACTGGGACCGGTTGGATCGATGGCGGTTTCGGCACCATGAGCCCGCAGAGCTGGTCGCGGTGGCGCTGGCTCAACCACCGCCTGGTGGGAGCTGGCACTACTCGACCACCAACTACGTCCTCGCCGGTCTGATTGTCGAGCGGGTCACCGGCCGTGGCATCGGCGTGGAGATCACCCGGCGGATCATCGAGCCGTTGGGCCTGCGGAACACCTACTGGCCTGGCAACTCGGTGCGGATCCGAGGGCCGCATCCGCGCGGCTACGCGTTGGTCGCCACCGAGCAGCGGCGGGATGTCACCGAGTTCGACATGTCCTACGGCGGGGCTGGCGGCGCGCTGGTCTCGACCCTCGCCGACCAGAACCGTTTCTTCGCCGCGTTGCTCGGGGGTCAACTGCTGGATCCGATCCGCCTAGCCGAGCTGACCCGGACCGTGCCGACCGACCCGGACCGGCTGTGGCCGGCGGCCCGATACGGGCTCGGGATCATCTCGACACCCCTGGCGGGCTGCGAGGAAGTTCTGTACTGGGGGCACGGCGGCACGACGCCGGGCTTCCGGACCCTGGGCGGGGTCACCGCGGACGGCAGACGCGCACAGCTCGTCGTCAACGACGAGCCGGCGTCGTACGAGAGTTGGCAGGCGTTGTCCGCCACCGTCCACACCGCCCTGTGTGAAACCCGGTGAGCAGCCACCGAGCTGCCTTCCTGACGACAAAGGAGACGAGAATGTCCTGGACCGGTGGGACGACCAGCGCGGTGCGGACGACGGCGGTGCTGACCACACTCGCCATCACCGTCACTGCCACTGCGGGCCCCGTGTGGGCGGATGCCGATGGTCTCCAGGGTTACGAGCGACAACGCCTGATCTGGCACACGTGTCAGCGCGGTGCGGTCGACCAGGCCGGTGCGGAGCTGGATCAGGCGGGTGCCACCTGCACCGAGCTGACCGTGCCGTTGGATTACGCCCACCCGGGCGGCCGTAGCATCACGCTCGCGCTGTCCCGGCTCTCGGCGACCGACACCACGCGCCGCGTCGGCGTCCTGATGCTGAACACCGGCGGACCAGGCGCACCAGCCAGGTCGGATGTCCTGCCGATACGGCAGTGGCTGGGTGACGTCGGGGCGACGTTCGACCTGATCGGCCTCGACCCCCGCTTCGTCGGTCGCAGCACCCCGCTGGATTGCGGATGGCCGACCGGTACCTGGACCCGCTCGGCCGGGCCCGACCGCGCCACGTTCGACCGACTGACCGCATTCGAACGGGACCTGGCCGCCCGGTGTGCCAGCCGCAATGCGGACGTGCTGCCGCATGTCAGCACGCGGAACACCGCACGCGACATGGACCTGCTCCGGGCCGTGCTCGGCGAGCAGAAGTTGTCCTACCTCGGCTACTCCTACGGCACGTACCTCGGGGCGGTCTACACCCAGATGTTCCCCGAGCGCGCGGATCGGATCGTCCTGGACAGCGCGGTCGACCCGTCGAGCTACGGCGCCAGGGTGCTGCGCGAGGCCGGGCCCGCCAACGAGATCGCGTTGCGTGACTGGGCGGAGTGGGTGGCCCGCCACCATGACCGGTACGGCCTGGGCGGCACCGGCCAGCAGGTGTTGGCCGTCGTGGACGGCATCTACGCCGCTGCGACCCGCCGCCCGCTCTGGGTGGGCGAGTACCGGGTCGATCGGCAGTCGCTGCCCTTCCTCCTCCTCAACCGGCTCGGCGACGACCGGGACGAGGTCCACGCCGACCTCGCCGAGACGGTCCAGGTGCTTCGGCAGGCCGCGACATCGGGATCGGCGACACCCACCGCGTCGTTGGCGGACACCCTGTCGTTCATGTTGACCGGTGCCGACTCGGCGACGGGCAGCGTGCAGGCAGCGATCCTCTGTGCGGACGTGCCGGTGTCCCGCGATCCCGGCGACTATTTGCGGGACATCCGTCAGCACCGGGCCAGCGAACCTCGGTTCGGGGAGGTGACCAGGGCGGTCAGCCCGTGCGCGTTCTGGCCCCAGCAGTCACGGGAGCGGCCGACCATGGTGCGGAACGCGGTGCCCGCCCTGATCGTGCAGTCGACCGGGGACACCCGGACGATCTACCGTGCCGGGCAGGCCATGCACCAGGCGCTCACCGGCTCCCGCCTGCTCAGCCTGCGCGGCGCTCGGATCCACGGTGTCTTCGGCAACTACGGCAACACGTGCGTGGACGGCGTGGTCATCGACTACCTTGCCGACGGGCAGTTGCCGGCGGACGACCTGGACTGCGTCAACGCGCCATCGACCTGATCGGTCCGCGCGGGTCAAGCCGGGTTCGGCTAACCAACCCGCGCTGGTCGCGCCCGCGCTGGTCACGCCCCGGTCGGCCAGCCCGCGCTCGGTCAGCACGGGCCGACGCCCTCGATGAAGAGGCGGCGGGCCCAGTCCGCGTACCCGGCGATGGTTTTTCGGACCGTGCGCCCGTCGTGGAGGAACAGGTACGCGCGGTCGCCGCTGCGGGCGAGCAGCCCGTCGAGGCGGTGTGTCCCCTGTGGAGCACGGAGGCGGCTGACCTCCGGGTAGCGGTCCCAGACCTGGTCGACGGGGGAGCCCGCCGTGATGCCCTCCGGCGTCCGCATCGGGTCGCCGACCCAGAGCAGCACCAGTTTGTCGTCCATGAAGACCGGGCTGACGGTGTCATGGCCGGCGAGCACCGGCCCGCAGGCATCCAGGCTCGTGCGCAGGATGCCGCGTCGGGTCAGCTCGTCCTCGGTGGCACCGAATTCGATGTTCCGCAGGCCGCTCAGGTCGATGATCTCCACGCTGCCGACGGGCCGGCCGTCCGGGATCGGCCCGGTTGGTGGTACGCCGCTGCCGGCGATCGAGGCAGCAGTCATCAGCGTGGCGATAAACGCAAATTGTCGCAATTTCATGGAATCCCCCAGTCCCCAACGGAACGGGAGCATTCAGGTTGCTGCCAGTGGCCGGATTACTGATTTTCCCACTGCTCGACCAGCTCGTCCCAGTAGTCGGCGCTGAGCCGACGCCGCCCGTGCGCCAACCAGCCGTCGGTGTTCCGCTCCAGGTGCAACCCCAGTTCGGCGAACGGGTCGATCCAGGTGCCGGGCTCGACGCCGAGCCGGGTCAGGGCCCCGTTGATCGGCCAGAGCGGGCGCGGCGCTTCCAACTCGTCGTCGAAGCACGGGCCCCAGGACAGCTCCCCGCCCAGCCACACCGCCGCCGACTGGTAGCCGGCACCGGCACCGAACTCCGCCTCCAGGTACGCCACCGGCCCCGACTGTGACCAGCGGGTCAGCACCTCGACCAGGGCCGTGGACAGCACCAGGCCGAACGGGCGCTCGGCGCTCCGGTCGTCAGTCGCGAAATCCGGCAACGACCCGGTCAGTTCGATCACCAACTGTGGGGTGACGGGCAGCAGCGCGAAGTCCTGGCGCAGTTCGCCGAGGACCGCGTGATCCAGCTCGGCGGTCTGCTCGCGGAGCAGTTCGGCGTCCGCGACCACCGCGCTGAGCTGGTAACTCATCAGTCCCCCGTCGTCCACAGGGTGTGGATAGAACATGTGTACGACGGCGGCGGGCTCCACCGGCCCCGGGACCGTACCCGCCGTCCGCGCTCACCCCCGAATCAGCCGGGATGGTTCGTCACCGCACTGTCCGTTCGCCTCATTTCGATGGCCCGGTCGACTACCTATGGTTTCCTGGCGCCTATCGAAACGGGGTCTCTGTGCAACGAAGCGCATCTCTTCTGGTTCTCCCCATTGTTCTGGCCGGCCTGGCGGTGAGTGCCCCCGCGCAGGCAGCGGACGGCGTCCAGACCATCACCCGGGGCGGCGTCGTGCTCCAGCACCACGAGGTGTCAGTGCTGAAGGCGACGCCCCGGCTGCGCGGCACCGGTGCCGGCCGATCCGACTTCGACGGCGACGGCATCGACGACATCGCGGTGACCGGCGACCCGTCCTACTACAGTTTGCCGCTGGTCCCGGCCGGCGTGGTCACCGTGCGGTACTCCTCGGCCGCGAAGGTCGACTACCTGATGGGTGCCATCGCGGGGGACGGCGGCGCCGTCGCCTTCGGCATGGCGCTCGTAGCGGGGGACTTCAACGGCGACCGTTACGACGACCTGGCGATCGGCAACCCGGACGAGCCTGATCCCCGTACCAGGACGCACGCCGGCGGGGTCTGGGTCATCCCGGGCGGCCGCGACGGCCTGGTGGTCGACTCGGCCGTCCACTTCAACCAGGATTCGCCCGGTGTTCCGGACAATCCGGAAAGCTTCGACCAGTTCGGGGCCGCTCTCGCCGCCGGTGACATCAACGCCGACGGCCGCGACGACCTCGCCATCGGCGCCTGGGGCGAGTCGATCGGCACCAAGGCGAGCGCCGGTGCGGTCACCGTCCTCTTCGGTGCGCCGGCCGGCCTCACCGTCACCGGGGCCCAACACCTCCACCAGGACCAGACGGCGGTGCCCGGGTCGGCCGAGAACAACGACCAGTTCGGCTACACGCTCGCGATCGGCAAGGTCGACAACAACCGGTACCAGGACCTGGTCATCGGCGCTCCCCGGGAAAACGACGGCGTGAGCTGGGGCGGCAGCGGCATGGTCACCCTGATGTGGGGCTCGGCGAGTGGTGTGTCATCCGCCGGTGCCACCTCGGTCACGGGTGCGGCGATCGAACCCGACGATGGGACCGGCACCGTCGCCTGGTACCTGGGCGATGCGCTCGCCGTCGGCGACCTGAACGGCGACGGGCTGGGCGAGGTGGTCGTCGGAGCCCCCGGCGCGCAGACCCCCGGCATCAACGGCGGCCTCGTCGCGGCCTTCGCCGGCCGCTCCGGCGGCCTGTCCAGCAGCGCCGTTCAGATCATCACCCAGCGTACGGCCGGTGTGCCGGACGACCCCGAGTCTGACGACCGCTTCGGTGGCGCGCTGGCGGTCGGCGACGTGACCGGTGACGGTAAGGCCGACGTGCTGGTCGGCGCCCCCGGCGAGGACATTGGCTCGCGGGTCGACGCCGGCAGCGTCACACTGCTCAAGGGATCCGCCGCGAGGCTGACGGGGGCCGGTGCGCAGGCGTTCGACCAGAACCACTCGGCCGTCCCGGACGGGTCCGAGCAGGGCGACAGGTTCGGTTCCGCCGTCGCGCTGCTGAACCTCAGCCGCGCCACCGGGTTCGACGCCCTCGTGGCGTCCCCCGGGGAAGAGGTGAAGGGTGACCTCGCCGGATATCCGTCCGGGGTCGTCAACCCGTTCTACGGCTCAGCCGGTGGGCTGGTACCGCAGAACAGGACGTGGAGCGGTCTGTCCGACCGGACGGCGATCGTCTGGCCCCAGCGCTACGGTCTCCGGATCGCCGGGCCGCAGAGTGGCGGCCCGCTGTTCTGAGTGCATCTCGTGCCCTCCCCAGTCGCGCCGGCCCCGGTGCCGAGATCTTGGACAGTTTCCGTTCTGCGCGGACGGAAACTGTCCAAGATCTCGACGAAGGTGACGGGTTGGGGCACATTCGGCCGCGCTGGGCCGAGGGGCGGGCCGTGTCCCAGGTGGACGGTCGTGGAGGCGCTCTCATGTTAATCTCGCTCAGCCAAGCATGATCATCTTGAGCGTCCGAGGGGACACATGACGGCCGACGTTCCGCACGCGGGAGGGCTGCTGGACCCGGGCGCTGCCATGGATCGGCTCGCCGAGTGGAGGGGTCGCCTCGACCAGCTGGCGACCGCCACCGACGCGATGAGCGAGCGCATCCAGGAACTGCGGGTGACGGTCGCCGACGGCAACGGGCTGGTGGAGGTCACCGTCGACTCCGTGGGCGCCCTCGTCGACCTGCACCTCGGGCAGCGGGTCCAACGCGTCGCCCCCGATGTCGTCGCCCGGACGATCATGACCACGATCGCTACGGCCAAGCGGCAACTGGCCGACCGCGCTCAGGAGATCATCAGCGACACCCTGGGCACCGACTCGCCTGCCGCGCGGGCGATCGCCGAACGCGTCGGGCAGCAACTGCGCGACGCCGAGCCCGGAGTCGGTGGCCCGGACGAGCAGCACAGCCGGTGGTGATCCGGTGAGCGGCGGGTTCGAGGTCGACGCCGAACAGATCCGTCAGCACGCACGCAACATCGAGGCGTTGCGCGCCCGCTTCGGCGCGGTCAAGAACGCCAGCGCGCACATCACCCAGGACGACGCCGCGTACGGGCTGTTGTGTGGGTGGATCTCCGGGATCCTGGAGGGCCGGCACACCCGGCAGGACGAGCTGATCGCGTACGCCGAGGAGAACCTGGCCCTGGTGGTGAAGGGGCTGGGCACGACCGCCGACAACTACGACAACGCCGACGTCGACTCCGACAACACGATCCGCAAGGTCGGCAGCCAACTGGACCCGACGTCATGACCGACGCCTCGCTGATCGCCGACGTCCAGTCGACCCGTAAGCCCTGGACCGGCGCGGCCGCCGCGGACAGCTTCCAGGGTCTGGTCGACGCCATCCACAGCGAGGGTTGGGTCGACGACCTGCTGGCCGGTGCGGCGTTCGGCGTCGAGGCCGTCGCGACGGTGCTGGATCCCTTCAGCGCTCTGCTCGCCAACGGGCTGGGCTGGGCGATGGAGTACTTCGAACCGCTGCGCGAAATCCTCGACCAACTCACCGGGATGCCCGACGTGGTGACCGCGCACGCGGCGACCTGGAACAACATGGCCTCCGAACTGGAGAGCATGGCCACCGACCTGAAGACCAGCCTCGGGGTGGACCTGCCCGGCTGGCAGGGCCAGGCCGCCACGGCGTACCAGACGTTGATGGCGCACAACGTCACCGGGATCGACGCGTTGAGCGGCATCTCCGCCGCGATGGCCGCCGCGACCCAGGCCGCCGGGAACCTGGTGGCGTTCACCCGCGATGTCGTCCGCGACCTCATCGCCGACCTGGTGGCGCGGGTGATCGTCTGGGCCGTCGAGGCGATCTTCGTGGTCACCATCCCGGCGATCGCCGCGTCGATCGTGGCGGCCGTCGTCAAGTGGGGCGGGCGCATCCTGACGTACGTCGGCGCACTGATCTCCAGCCTCACCAACCTGTCCAAGCTGCTGAACGGCTAGGGCGAAGACGATGGCGAAACCCAAGACGCCCCCCGGCGGGAACGGTGACGGCGGAAACACGTCGCGGCCGGGTGACGGCGACGGCGACATCCCGGGGCAGCGGCGGCGCAGCTCCAGCGAGGTGCCCGAAACCGTCACCGGCGGGCAGGATTTCGCCGCCGAGGAGTTCAAGCTCGGACGGCCGGGCGGCGACTCCGGCGACGCACCGGGTCGCCCGTCCGGCGGGGACGACGGTTACCAGACCCCCAAGCCCGGCACCCCCGAGTACGAGCGGCGGCTGGAGGAACTCGCCGCCGACCCGGCCCACAACGGCAACATCAGCGCGAAGTCCCGGATCGAGGCCGAGGTCGGGCTCGCGGCCGAGGCGGACGGCAAGATCCCCGGGCCCATCCAGCGGGCTGAACTCGACAACTCGGATCCCGCATTCCAGAAGGACCAGGGCGAGTTCGTCGATTCCAACGGGGAGAACTGGGACGTCAAGTCCCCCAATGATTTGTTCCCCGCCGGGCGGCGGGCTGGTGAGCCGATGCCCGAGGGTATGAAGGGCCGCTACGATGGCGAGGAGTTCGAGCAGAAACTCGCCGACGAGGTCGCCGGTGGACAGAACGTCATTCTCAACACCCGGAGCCTGTCGCCGAGTGCGTTGGCCGATCTCAAGGCGCGGGTCGCTGGTCGACCGGAGTGGGACGGCAAGGTGGTGTTCGACAAATGAGTAGATACAAGCGGGCCAGCGGCGACGTGATCCGCTGGCCGGACAGCCCCGACGCGCGGGAAGCGCTGGAGGAGTGGTTCGCCGACGCTTCGGCCACGGCGTACCTGTCCGGGGATTTTCTGGATTTTCGCGGCGCGGACCTCAGCCGTCTCGACCTGGCCGGCGCCTATCTCGCCAATTCGCACCTGGTCGGCGTCCGATTCGAGGAGGCCAACCTCGGCGACGCCAACCTGAGCAACGCCGAGTTGCAGGGCGCTGATTTCTCCTTCGCCGACCTGGCCAAGGCGGAAATGGTCGGTTGTTCGGCCGGTAATGCGCTGTTCCGGTCGGCTCGGCTGTTCGCGGTGCAGCTCGACGACGCCGTTCTGGAAGGGGCGGATCTCCGGCACGCGATTCTCAATTCCGCCAAGCTCTACAAGACCGATCTGCGCGGCGCCAATCTTGAGCTGGCCAGCCTGCGCTGGAGCACGCTCGGCAGCACGAGCATGCCGACGGTGCTGACCGGCGCGCGGATGTTCGGCAGCCAGTTCGAGGGCGCGAAGGGTGCCGTCGTCGGTCCGGTCCTTGTCGACGAGGGGGCGACCCGGGCCCTCGGTGGCGCGGAGCTGGAGGCGTGGTTCTCGGGGCAGGGCGCGGAGCACGTCCAGGTGGTCGGCTGACGCCGCCGCACAGACGACTCAGGGCCGGTCCCCGTTGGGGCCGGCCCTGTCGTTCGTGCTGCTCAGGCGAGCGGAGGATACGAGATTCGAACTCGTGAGGGTGTAAACCCAACACGCTTTCCAAGCGTGCGCCCTAGGCCTCTAGGCGAATCCTCCGCGAGCCAGGATACAGGCCCGTGTCGGCCGGGCCACCCCACCACCCCCTGAAGATCGACGGGCGGTCGGGTAGGCTGGGCGTCACCTCCCGTGCGGCGGTATCTCGTGAACCTCCCCAGGGCCGGAAGGCAGCAAGGATAAGCGAGCTCTGCCGGGTGCACGGGAGGCCTTTTTGTCTGTGGGCTGGTTGATCCACTCGACATTCACGATGTCGCGGTGTCCCGGCCAGGCGGACACCGCGGTTTCCAGGAAGCCGAGTCGATCAAGCCAGGAAGCCGAGTCGATCAGGTTCGTAGGCCCGGGCGCCGCGGCGGGGTGGGTGGTCACCCGCGCCCGACCGGCGCAGAATGGCTCGGTCGAGAGGAGGCGGGACGAGTGACGCTGGCGCTGTACCGCAAGTACCGGCCACGTACCTTCGCCGAGGTCATCGGGCAGGAGCATGTCACCGAGCCGTTGTCGCAGGCGTTGCGCAGCGGCCGGCTCAACCACGCCTACCTCTTCTCCGGCCCCCGTGGCTGCGGCAAGACCACCAGCGCCCGGATCATGGCCCGCTCGCTCAACTGTGAGCAGGGCCCCACCCCGGAGCCGTGCGGCAAGTGTGCGTCCTGCCGCTCGCTGGCCGCCGACGGCACCGGCTCGATCGACGTGATCGAGATCGACGCGGCCAGCCACGGTGGTGTCGACGACGCCCGCGAGCTGCGGGAGCGCGCCTTCTTCGCGCCGGCCAACAGCCGCTTCAAGATCTACATCATCGACGAGGCGCACATGGTCTCGACCCAGGGCTTCAACGCCCTGCTCAAGCTGGTCGAGGAGCCCCCGGAGTACGTCAAGTTCATCTTCGCCACCACCGAGCCCGAGAAGGTCCTCGGCACGATCCGGTCACGGACCCACCACTACCCGTTCCGGCTTTTCCCGCCGAAGGTGGTTCGCCCGTACCTGGAGCAGCTCACCCAGGCCGAGGGCGTCGCCGTCGAGCCGGCGGTCTTCCCGCTCGTGGTGCGCGCCGGTGGCGGCAGCATGCGGGACAGCCTCTCCGTGCTCGACCAGCTCATCGCCGGCGCCGGCCCGGAGGGCGTCAGCTACGCCCGGGCCGTGTCCCTGCTCGGGGTCACAGACTCCGCGTTGATCGACGAGATGTGCGACGCGCTGGCCGCCGGTGACGGCACCGCCGCCTACGCCACCGTCGACCGGGTCGCCGAGGCCGGGCACGACATGCGCCGGTTCGCCTCCGACCTGCTGGAACGGCTGCGCGACCTGATCGTGCTCCAGCAGGTGCCGGACGCCGCCGCGAAGGGCCTGATCGACGGTCCGGCCGACCAGATCGAGCGGATGGCCGCCCAGGCCTCGCAACTCGGCCCGGCCACGCTCTCCCGTTGCGCCGACATCGTGCACGACGGCCTGGTGGAGATGCGCGGCACCACAGCGCCCCGCCTGCTGCTGGAGCTGATCTGCGCCCGGATGCTGCTGCCCGGCGTCGACGACTCCACCGGCGGCCTCCTCCAGCGCCTGGAACGGATGGAACGCCGGCTCACAGTGGGCGGCACCGACGCGCCGTCGGCAGCCGCCGGCTCCGCGCCCGCCAACCACCCAGGGGTACGCCCACAGCCCGCCGCACCGGTCCCGGCTGCCGCCACCCCCGTGAACGCTCCGACCTCCGCACCGCCGTGGGAGGTCGACCCGGCCGCGTCCCCGGGTGCTTCCGCGCCGGCCGCCTCGGCCACCGGGGCACCCGCCTCCGACGCTCCGATTTCAAGCGCTCCCAGCTCGGGTGCTCCGACCTCCGGTGCGCCGGCCTCGTACGTGTCGACGGCCGACTCGCCGATCCCCGCGTCCCCGGGTGCGTCGACCGGCTCGGTCACTGTTGACCCGACCGTCCCGGTCTCACCCACCGGGCCGGCCCCGCGTCGCGTGGTGCCACCGTCGGCGGTGCTTCCCGACCCGGCCACGCCCGCGCCGCCCCGCCCGGGGGCACCGGCTCCCGCGCTGGATGCGGTCGCGGTGCGCCGCGTCTGGCCCGACGTGGTCGGCAAGGTCAACCGGACCAACAAGCGGATCGCCGCTCTGATGCGGGACGCAGTGGTCCGTGAACTCGACGGCGACATGCTGGTCCTGACGGTGAAGTCCACGGTGCTGGCCAAGATGATGGCCGACCACGCGGCGGTGCTCACCGACGCGCTCTACGAGGAGTTGGGCGGGCGCTGGCAGATCCGGTGTGAGGTGGCCGGCGAGCGCGGTGGCGCATCGCTGTCCGGCCCTCCGCGCTCGCAACCCGCCACCCCGGCCCGCCCCGCAGCCTCGCCCGCCGCGACCCCGACGGCCGGCCCGACGAGCGCACCGCCAGCCGTGCCGGGCTCGCCCGCCGCTGGCTCGCCCTCCGTGCCGGGCTCGAACGCCGCCCCTGGCACGAACCCCGCGTCAGGCTTCGACCCTGCGTCAGGGTCGAACGCTGCGCCGGGCTCCAACCCCGCGCCTGGCTTGAACCCTGGGTCAGGCCCCAACGCTGCGCCGGGCTCGAACCCCGGGTCAGGCATCGGCGCAGCGGCTGGCACGAACGCGCCAAGTGGGAACGCCGCCGGGCCGGGGGCTGTGACACCCAACGCCCCGAGCGGCGCTGCCGGCCCGACGAGTGCGCCGCGCACGGCGGTGAACCCGACCGGCCCGGCTTCGCGGGGCGGTGTCGGCGCGGGTGGCGGTGGTCAGGGTGCGGGTCGACAGGGTGCGGTGCCGTCCGCCCCGGCAGCCGACGACGAGGGTGACTGGCCGGAGGCGGCCCGCCCCGGCGGCGGCGCCCCCGTCGCCGAGGCGACGGATGACGAGGACTGGCCGGAGGCCGCCCAACCCGGCGGTGCGTCGGCCGGCAGCGGATCGAGCCCGGACGGCTCCCAGCCCGCGTCGGCGTCGACCGGCGCGAACGGCGGCGACGCGAACGGCAGCGGCACCAACGGCGGCGCGGTGACCGGCACCAACGGCACCGGCACCAACGGCGGGGGTACCAACGGCGGGGGTACCAACGGCGGCGGTGCGAACGGTGCCGGACCCGGTGGTTCGGGTGGCCCCGGGGCGGCGGCCGGTGGCGGTAGGCCGGGCGGGCGGGGTAACCCGACACCGGCGGCCCGGCAGCCGGCGACAGCCGGTGGTGCCCCGGTGAGCAGCGCCATCGCCGCGGCTCGCGCGGCGGCGGCGGGGCGCGGTGCGCGTACCGGAGCGGCGGCCCGGCCCGTCGCGGACGCCGAATGGGCCGGCGAGCCGCCCTACGACCCGGACTTCGACGGTCCGACGCGAGCCGGTCGGCCCGGCGGCGCGGCACCGGCGGCGACCCCGGTCTATGAGGGGTTCGACCCGGGCGACGAGCCGTTGGACGAGATCATCGACGAGAAGACCGCGCGGGAGTCGAGCGAGGAGCAGGCGGTACGGCTGCTCCGGGAGGCCTTCGGCGCCGAAAAGATCAACGAGGTGGACGCCCGCTAAGGCCCACCCTCCTGCCGCACGAGTCATGGCCTGCGTCGTCGATCATGGAGTTGTGGTGGGTGACAAACCACCCGTCACTGGTCTATTCAGGCAACACCACTCCATGATCGACGCGGGTGGGGGTGGGGTGGGGTTCGGCTAGGAGGACGGCTAGGGCGCAGGCCCAGAGGGGGAAGGGTAGGACGGCTATTCGTTCCATGCCGCCTACCCCGATTGCCAGGCCCTGCTGGGCGGCGAACAACGTCGTCCCGGCCAGCGCGATGAGCCCTGCGGTGAGGGTGAGTCGTCGGTACCGGCCGAGCGTCGTGCCGCTCGGGGCGAAGCCGGCGAGGAGCAGACCGACGTTGCCCAGACCCATGATCAGGAATGCGCCGAGGACGTGCAGGTTCTCGTCGACGTCGGCCGGGTAGCCGGCCGCGAGGGCGTAGCCGCCGGTGGCCAGCAACAGGAGGGTCTGGGCCGAGCGCACCACCGGGCCGCGGCCGAGGATCCGCCAGGTCAGCAGCAGCCCGACGGCGAGCAGTACGGCGGTGGCCAGGGTCGCGGTGTTCATCAGTGGGTGCCACGGCGAGCAGACGTAGCGGGGGCGGGTGGTGTCCCAGTTGCCGCAGTGGACGTTGCCGAGGTCGCTGATGTTGTGGGTGGCCCAGCTGTAGGTCGGCTCGCGCCAGCGCAGCCCGGTGACCAGACTGGCGACGAGAAAGACGGGCGCGGCCGCCAGCCAGCACAGCGCGCCGACCCGGCCGGTACGGGTGAGGTTCATACCCCGAGCAGACCAGCGCGACGGCGGTGGGCGCACTACCACCAGATGGCCGGTTCGGGGTATGGGTAGCCGTACCCGGAGAGCCCGGCGTGGGCGGACGCACCGGGCGGGGCGAGGTCGGTCCCAGCGGATAGGCTGAGCGGCGGTCGAGCAGACGAGTGCGAGAAGGAGCCATCCCGTGCGCCCAGGTGGACAGCCGAACATGCAGCAGATGCTGAAGCAGGCGCAGAAGATGCAGCAGCAGATCGCCGCCGCGCAGGCCGAGCTGGCCGAGGCCGAGCTGACCGGCACCGCCGGTGGCGGGCTGGTCACCGCGACCGTCTCCGGCTCCGGTGAGCTGAAGGCCATCAAGATCGACCCGAAGGCCGTCGACCCGGAGGACGTGGAGACGCTGGAGGATCTGGTCATCGCGGCCGTGCACAACGCCGCCGAGGCGGCCCGGGAGCTGACCGAGCGCAAGATGGGCCCGGTCGCCGGCGGCATGGGCGGCCTCGGCCTGCCCGGTTTCTGAGCCGGCAGATGTACGAAGGTGCCATCCAGGATCTGATCGACGAACTGGGTCGGCTGCCGGGCGTGGGTCCGAAGAGCGCTCAGCGGATCGCGTTCCACGTTCTCTCGGCGGATCCGGCCGACGTCAACCGGCTGGCCGGCGCGCTGCGCAAGGTCAAGGAGCTGGTCCGGTTCTGCACCACCTGCTACAACGTGGCCGAGTCCGAGCAGTGCCGGATCTGCCGCGACCCGCGCCGCACCGACGAGGTGCTGTGCGTGGTGGAGGAGCCCAAGGACGTGGTGGCCATCGAGCGGACTGGTGAGTTCCGCGGTCGCTACCACGTGCTGGGCGGTGCGATCAATCCGCTGGAAGGGATCGGTCCGGACAATCTGCGCATCCGGGAGTTGATGATCCGGCTCGGTGGCGGCGGGGTGCGGGAGCTGATCCTGGCCACGGACCCGAACACCGAGGGCGAGGCGACAGCGACCTATCTGGCGTTGATGGTGAAGCCGATGGGCATCTCGGTGACCCGGCTGGCCAGCGGGCTGCCGGTCGGCGGCGATCTGGAGTACGCCGACGAGATCACCCTCGGTCGGGCCTTCGAGGGGCGTCGCGCGGTCTGACCCTGATGTACGACCGGTGGCCGGCACCCGGGTGGGTGCCGGCCACCGCTGTGTCCCTGCCCGGAAATGATCTGACACCTGTGCCCTCATCGGGGCTGTTCGACGTAACAGTTTGGCATCGCGGGTGCTGATTGATCGGTTTTGGCCGCCGTTTGCCTACGAATCGAATGTCAAGCGGCGGTTGAGGCACGATCCGATACCAACAGTCCACCCGGCTGTTTCCGGCTGGTCGCATCGGGAGCTATGGTCACCGCCATCGGTGACCCCTGTCACCACGTTGTCCGTACCCCCAAGGACGAGGTGAAGCACACATGCGTGCACCCAGGCCGAAGGTCGCGATCGCGGCCGTCGCGGTCGCGGCCCTCGCGGTAGCAGGCTGCGCCGAGAGCAACCGCGACGACAAATCCGGTGGAAGCAAGAAGGACACCCTCGTCTTCGGCGTCGCCGGAGACCCGAAGGTGCTCGACCCGAGCTTCGCCAGCGACGGTGAGTCGCTGCGTGTGGCGCGTCAGGTCTTCGAGACCCTGGTCCGACCGGAGGAGGGTGGCACGAAGGTCACCCCCGGCCTGGCCGAGTCCTGGACCCCGGACGCCGCCGGCACCACCTGGACCTTCAAGCTCCGCTCGGGCGTGAAGTTCCACGACGGCACCGACTTCAACGCCGAGGCCGTCTGCGTCAACTTCAACCGCTGGTACAACGCCAAGGGCCTCATGCAGAGCCCGGACGTCACCGCGTACTGGCAGGACGTCATGGGCGGCTTCGCCAACAACGAGAACGCGGACCTCCCGCCGAGCCTCTTCAAGTCGTGCACCGCCAAGGACGCGACCACTGTGGACCTCTCGTTCACCCGGGTCTCCAGCAAGATCCCGGCCGCGCTGATGCTCCCCTCGTTCTCCATCCACAGCCCGAAGGCGCTGCAGGAGTTCGACGCCAGCAACGTCGCGGGCACCGCCGAGGACATCAAGTACCCGTCGTACGCGACGGAGCACCCGACCGGCACCGGCCCGTTCAAGTTCAAGGCCTGGGACGTCGCCAACAAGACGCTGACCCTGGAGCGCAACGAGGACTACTCGGGCACCAAGGCCAAGCTGAAGACCCTCATCTTCAAGACGATCTCGGACGAGAACGCCCGCAAGCAGGCGCTGCGCTCCGGTGACATCCAGGGCTACGACCTGGTCGGCCCGGCCGACGTCGAGCCGTTGAAGAGCGAAGGCTTCAACATGCTCACCCGGCCGGCGTTCAACGTGCTCTACCTGGCGATCAACCAGAAGGGCAACCCGAAGCTCGCCGACCTCCGGGTCCGGCAGGCCATCGCGTACGCCCTCAACCGTGAGCAGCTCGTCACCTCCAAGCTGCCGCCGGGCGCCAAGGTCGCCGACAACTTCATGCCGGACACCGTCGAGGGCTGGAACGGCGACGTTCCGAAGTACACCTACGACCCGGCCAAGGCGAAGGCGCTGCTGGCCGAGGCCGGCGCGTCGAACCTGACCCTGAAGTTCCACTACCCGACCGAGGTCACCCGGCCGTACATGCCGAACCCGAAGGACATCTTCGAGTTGCTCTCGGCGGACCTGAAGGCCGTCGGCATCACCGTCGAGGCGATCCCGCTGAAGTGGAGCCCGGACTACCTGAACGCCACCACCTCGGGTAGCAAGCACGACATCCACTTCCTGGGCTGGACCGGTGACTACGGCGACGCCTACAACTTCATCGGCACCTTCTTCGACCGGCCGAAGGACGAGTGGGGCTTCAACAACAAGGCCCTGTTCGACCAGTTCAAGGACGCGGACACCACCGCCGACATCGCGGCCCGTACCGAGAAGTACAAGGCCCTGAACAAGTCCGTGATGGAGTTCCTGCCCGGTGTGCCGATCTCGCACTCGCCGCCGGCGATCGTGTTCGGCAAGGACGTGACCGGCGTCAAGGCGAGCCCGCTCACCGACGAGCGTTTCGCCACCGCCGAGTTCAAGTAAGTCCTGATCTGACGCAGCAAGGAACGCGGGCGGGCGCTGTCGCACAGCGCCCGCCCGCAACCCTCCGCACCCCTTCGAGGCCGCCGTGTTCCGGTTCATCGTCAGGCGCCTGCTTCAGCTGATACCCACGCTGTTCGGGCTCTCCCTCCTGCTCTTCATCTGGCTCCGCCGTCTCCCCGGCGGCCCCGAGACCGCCATCCTCGGCGAGCGCGGCACCCCCGAGATGCGGGCCGCGATCCGCCGCAACATGGGGCTCGACGAGCCCATCCTGGTCCAGTACGGCCGTTTCGTACGGCGGATGATCAAGCTCGATCTGGGCACCTCGACCTCCACCAAGCGGGCGGTCACCACGGAGTTCATCGAGCGCTTCCCCGGCACCGTCGAGCTGACCATCACCGCGATGATCATCGCGATCGGTGTCGGCATCCCGCTGGGCTACCTGGCCGCCCGTCGTCGCGGCCGCTTCCTGGACCACGCGTCAGTGGGCGGCTCGCTGATCGGCATCTGCATCCCGGTCTTCTTCCTGGGCTACGTGCTCAAAGCGATCTTCTCGGAGAACCTGCACTGGTTCCCGTCCAGCGGCCGGCAGGACCCGACGCTCGGGGCGACCCGGGTGACCAACTTCTTCGTCCTCGACGGGTTGATGACCCGGGAGTGGGACGCCGCAGCCGACGCCCTCTGGCATCTGGTGCTGCCCGCCATCGCGCTGGCCAGCATCCCGCTGGCGATCATCGTCCGGATCACCCGGGCGAGCGTGCTGGAGGTGCTCAACGAGGACTTCGTACGCACCGCCGAGGCGAAGGGCCTGACCGAGCAGACGGTCCGTCGCCGGCACGTGCTGCGCAACGCCATGCTGCCGGTGGCCACCTCGATCGGTCTGCTCGCCGGTGGCCTGCTCTCCGGCGCGGTGCTGACCGAGACCGTCTTCGCCTTCAGTGGCATCGGAGCGTTCGTCGCCGAGGCCATCGGCCAACGCGACTATCCGGTGCTGATGGGCTTCATCCTGATCATCGCGGTGGTGTACGTGCTGGTGAACCTCCTGGTTGATCTCTCCTACAGCTTCATCGACCCGAGGGTGAGGGTGCGATGACCCTCAGCCCGGGCAAGAAGCGCGAAAAGATCGACCGGCTCTCCGAACTGGCCGCCCGCGACGACGAGCGGGGTGTCAGCCTCTGGCAGGAGGCGTTCCGCCGACTCCGGAGCAACCCGGCCGCGATCGTCGGTGCGGTCATCCTGGCGATCTTCGTGTTGGTCGCGGTGCTCGGCCCGTTCCTCGTGCCGTACGCGCCGACGGACACGATCGGTATCCGGGAAGGGCTGATCAAGCCGGGTGTCATCCCCGGGCCCGACGGCGATCACTGGTTCGGTTACGACCACCAGGGCCGTGACGAGTTCAGCCGCATGATCGTGGGAGCCCGTCAGACCCTGCTGGTCGGTGTGGTCTCCACCCTGATCGGTCTGGCCATCGGCGCGCTGATCGGTGGCATCTCCGGTGCCGCGGCCGGTCTCGGTGGCCGGTGGGGGCGGTGGGTCGACACCACCCTGATGCGCTTCATCGACATGCTGCTGGCGATGCCGAGCCTGCTGCTGGCGGTGAGCATCGCCGCCCTGCTCGGGGCCAGCCTGACCACTGTGATGATCGCTGTCGGTGTGGTCTCGGTGCCGGTGTTCGCCCGGCTGCTGCGCGGCTCGATGATCTCGCAGGCCAACAGCGACTACGTGCTGGCGGCCACCTCGCTCGGCGTCAAGAAGTCGAAGATCGCGCTGACCCACGTGGTGCCCAACTCGCTCGCCCCGGTGATCGTGCAGGCCACCCTGACCCTGGCCACCGCGATCATCGAGGCTGCGGCGTTGTCGTTCCTCGGTCTCGGCAACCCGGACACCGCCGTACCGGAGTGGGGGGTCATGCTCGCCGACGCGCAGCAGTACCTCGGCATCCGGCCGTCGCTGGCGATCTACCCGGCGGTCGCGATCATCATCACCGCGCTCGGCTTCACCCTGCTGGGTGAGGCGATGCGTGAGGCCCTCGACCCGAAGCTGCGGAAGTAGTGCCGTGAGCGCGAGGAGTGAGCTTGCGAGCCCCGCAGTCGCGAACGAAAGGCCGGTACGGCATGGCACTGCTCGAAGTTGAAGATCTCTCCGTCACGTTCGCCCGCCGCGGTCAGCGGGCCGTGCACGCCGTCGACGGGGTGTCCTTCTCGGTCGACGCCGGTGAGGTGGTCGGCCTGGTCGGTGAGTCCGGCTGCGGCAAGAGCGTCACCTCGCTCGCGATCATGGGTCTGTTGCCCAAGCAGCCGGGCCTGCGGGTCGGCGGCAAGGCCGTCTTCGACGGCACCGACCTGCTCCAGCTCGACGACCGGTCGCGGCGGGACATCCGGGGTCGGGACATCGCGATGATCTTCCAGGATCCGCTCTCCTCGTTGAACCCGGTGATCCCGATCGGGTTGCAGGTGACCGAGGTGCTCACCCGGCACCGGGGGATGAAGGGCGAGACCGCGGCGAAGGAGGCGGCGGCGCTGCTCGACCGGGTCGGCATCCCCGACCCGAAGCGGCGGCTGAAGGAGTACCCGCACCAGCTCTCCGGTGGGATGCGTCAGCGTGCGCTCATCGCGATGGCGGTGGCCTGCCAGCCGCGGCTGCTGATCGCCGACGAGCCGACCACCGCGCTCGACGTCACCATTCAGGCCCAGATCCTGGAGCTGCTCAAGGAACTGGTCCGGGACTCCGGCACCGCGCTGTTGATGATCACGCACGATCTGGGCGTGGTGGCCGGCATGTGCGACACCGTCAACGTGCTCTACGGCGGCCGGGTGGTGGAGACGGCCCGCCGTCGTCCGCTGTTCCGCCAGCCGCGTCACCCGTACACGGTGGGTCTGCTCGGTTCGGTGCCGCGCCTGGACGCCGGGCGGGGCGAGAAGCTCAACCCGATTCCTGGTTCGGTCCGCGACCTGCTGCCCTGGCCGGACGGTTGCGCCTTCGCCCCGCGCTGCGCCCGACGCACCGACGAGTGCGTGGGTGAGCCGCCGGAGCTGGTGCACGCGCACGACGGACGTAGCTACCGGTGCGTCAACCCGGAGCCGGTGCCGGGCACGGTGCCCGCCCCGCGCGAGGAGGAATCAGCGTGAGCGAGCGTAGCGAGCGAACCATCAGGCACAGCAGCGTGGCGTCTCGCGCCGGCGCGGAGCGAAGCGGAGTGCTGGCGTGAGCGAGAACGACGTCCTCGTCGAGGTGCGCGATCTGAAGGTGCACTTCCCGATCAAGCGGGGGGTGCTCTTCGACCGGGTGGTCGGCCAGGTGAAGGCTGTCGACGGGGTCGACCTGAGCATCGCGCGGGGCAAGACGTACGGCCTGGTGGGTGAGTCCGGTTGCGGCAAGTCCACGTTGGGTCGGGCGCTGCTCCAGCTCACCCCGCCGACCGCCGGTGAGGTCAGTTTCGACGGTGTCGAGCTGACCACGCTGCCGCCCGGCAAGCTGCGGGGCATGCGTCGCCGGATGCAGATGATCTTCCAGGACCCGATGTCCAGTCTCGACCCCCGGCAGAACGTCGAGTCGATCCTGACCGAGGGCCTGCAGACCCACGGGATCGGCACCGACCGCACCGACCGTCGACGGATCATCGGCGAGACCCTGGACGCGGTCGGGCTGCCGCGCTGGGCGCTGTCCCGCTATCCGCACGAGTTCTCCGGAGGGCAGCGGCAGCGCATCGGCATCGCCCGCGCGCTGGTCCTCGGGCCGGAGTTGATCGTCGCCGACGAGCCGGTCTCGGCGCTCGACGTGTCGATCCAGGCCCAGGTGGTCAACCTGCTGGACGAACTCCAGGACAGCCTGGGGCTGACCTACCTGGTGATCGCGCACGACCTCGCGGTGGTCCGGCACATCTCCGACACGGTCGGCGTCATGTACCTGGGGGCGTTGGTCGAGGAGGCGCCGAGCGACCGGCTCTACAACGAGCCGCTGCACCCGTACACGCGGGCGCTGATGTCCGCGGTGCCGGTGCCGGACCCCGACGTGGAGGACCGCCGGGAGCGGATCCTGCTCGCCGGTGACCTGCCGTCGCCGGCCAACCCGCCGTCCGGCTGCCGCTTCCACACGCGCTGCCCGTGGGCGCAGCCCACCCGCTGCGCCGACGAGCGACCGGTGCTGCGGGAGATCGGTGGCAGCCGGGTGGCGTGTCACTTCGCCGAGCAGATCGCCAGCGGCGAACTGCGCCCGCACGGGGTCAGCGCGCAGATAGTCCGGCCCGAGGGCGAGGGGGACGCGCCGGGCATGGTCTCCGCGCCCACCGAGCCCGGTTCGTACGTCTGAGCCGCCGGACGCGGTGCCGGCGGTCGTCAGCCTTCGGGGCGGTTCAGCAGCCCCACCGCGACGCCGTGCACCGCGTCCAGCCCGGCCGGGTCGGCCAGCGTGACCGACGTGCCGGTCACCGCGTACCACTCGTCCGCGTCCTTGTACTGCACCCGCACTGTGACCTTGCCGTCCGCGTACTCGGTGCGCAGTGTCAGGTCACCGGTGACGACGCCGACCTCGTCGGTCATCACGCCGCCCGGGCCGGGCACGATGTCGGTGGTGCGGCTCTGCGGGCCGGCCGCGCCGCCGGAATCCGCGACCATGCCGGCACCTGGCACGGCGGCGGGAGTCTCGGCGGTGCCGTCGGCGGTCATGCCGGCCGCGGACGGGACGCCCTCCCCGGCGGCGGTCACGATTGGCTCCCCACTCAACAGCCCTCCAACATGTCGGTCAGTGCGGCCTTCTCGGCGCTGGTCACCGTCAGCCGCCAGTAGTGCTTGACCGTCACCCAGTCCTGGGCGTATTTGCACCAGTACGATCGGTTTGCCGGCTTCCACTGGGACGGGTCCTGGTCACCCTTTGCCCGGTTCGACGAGGCGGAAACCGCGAACAGCTGCGGACGGGTGGTGTCGTTGGCGAAGTCACCGCGCTTCGCGTTGTCCCACTCGTCGGCACCCGAGCGCCACGCGTTGGCCAACGGCACCATGTGGTCGATGTCCACGTCGGAGGGATCCGAGAAGCTGCGACCGTCGTACACGCTCTCCCAGCGCCCACCGACCACGTTGCAGCCGGAGAGCTTCACGTCCTTGCCGTCGCGCTGGAGGATGCTGTCCCGGACGTCGCAGTTCTTGCCGGTGTCCCGCCAGTGCGGGAAACGGTCCCGGCTGTAGCCCTTCATCGAGCCGGCGGTGGCGACGGTGAGCTCGCTCAACTGCTCCACCGCGTTGCCGCCGTCACTCGGCGGCGGGGTGGCCGGCTCATCCGGCGGGACGCAACCGGCCACGCCGAGCGCCAGCGCCGCGGCAAGCGCAGCCACCGCCGCTCGCGGTCCTGATCTGGTACGCACAGACGACACCTCTCCAGCTTGGGGGCTCCCGGCGATTGCGCACAGTACCCGGGAACGGTTTCGGCGTTTCGTGGCGTCTCCCACATGATGCAAGGCAGATTGGTGGGATGACCGCACCCGTGCCGGCCGCAGCCCTCCGGATGGGCACCACCGCCGGCCGGGGCACGCTGCTCGCCGCCGTACTCGCCTCTGGCATGGTCTTCCTCGACAGCACCGTCGTCAACGTGGCGCTGCCGAGGCTCGGGCAGGATCTCGGCGCGAACGTCGCCGATCTCCAGTGGACCGTCAACGGCTATCTGCTGATGCTGGCGGCGTTCGTGTTGCTCGGTGGTGCGCTGGGGGACCGCTTCGGCCGGCGACGCATCTTCCTCATCGGCGTGGTCTGGTTCACCGCCGCCTCCGTGCTCTGTGGGCTCGCCCAGGACACCGGTTGGCTGATCGGAGCGCGGTTCCTCCAGGGCGCCGGCGGCGCGCTGCTCACGCCCGGGTCGCTGTCGGTGCTCCAGGCGAGCTTCCACCCCGACGACCGGGGCCGCGCGATCGGCGCCTGGGCCGGACTGTCCGGCGTGTCCACCGCGCTGGGCCCGTTCATCGGCGGCTGGCTTATCGACGCGCTCTCCTGGCGCTGGATCTTCTTCCTCAACCTGCCGATCGCCGTGCTGGTGCTGCTGGCCGCGCTGCGCTGGGTGCCGGAGAGCCGGGACGAGAGCGCCTCCCGGACCGAGGGACGGGACCGGACCCGGCGTCGGTTCGACGTCGCCGGAGCCGTCCTCGGAGCGCTCGCGCTCGCCGGCGTCACCTACGCCCTGATCGACGCGCCGGCTCGCGGGTTCGACTCCGCCGAGGTGCTGATCGCGGCGGCGGTCGGTGTGCTCGCCGCGGTGGCCTTCGTGCTGCTCGAGCGGCGGCGTGGCGACGCCGCGATGCTGCCCACCGGGCTGTTCAGCAGCCGACTCTTCTCGGTGCTGAACCTCTTCACGGTGGTCGTCTACGCGGCGCTCGGCGGCTTCACCTTCTTCTTCGCCGTCTACCTGCAGAACGTCGTCGAGTGGTCGGCCTTCCGCACCGGCATCGCGTTGCTGCCGATGACGCTGCTGCTGTTGGTCGGGTCGGCGCGGGCCGGCGCACTGTCGGCGCGGATCGGCCCGCGCCTGCCACTCGCCGTCGGACCGGTGATCGCCGCGGTCGGTCTGCTGCTGCTGCGCGGCGTCGGACCGGGCGCGTCGTACTGGCGCGACGTGCTGCCCGGCGTGCTGCTCTTCGGCATCGGGCTGACCCTGGTGGTGGCACCGCTGACCGCGTCGGTGCTGGCGGCCGTGCAGGACCGGTTCTCCGGGGTCGCCAGCGGCTTCAACAACGCCGCGTCCCGTGCCGGCGGCCTGCTCGCGGTGGCGGCGCTGCCGCTGCTGGTCGGTCTCTCCGGCGCCGGCTACGAGCAGAAGGCCGACCTGACCGACGCGTACCGCGCGGCGTTGGCCTGGTGCGCGGGGCTGCTGCTGGCCGGCGCGGTGCTGGCCCTCGTGCTGGTCCACCGACCGCCCCGGGAAGCCCCGCCGTCGCAGCCCTGCCACTCGCTGCCCGCCGCCACGCCCCCGAGGTAGCGGACCACCTCGGGGACGCGACGCCTGGGATCAGCGACGGGCGCGGTTGACGGCGCTGGTGACCGCCTTGATCGACGCGGTGACGATGTTGGCGTCGGTGCCGACACCCCAGACCGTCTTCCCGTCCACCTCACACTCCACGTACGCGGCCGCCTGCGCGTCACCGCCGGAGGAGAGCGCGTGCTCGTGGTAGTCGAGCACCCGCACGCCCACGTCGACCGACTGCAGCGCGTTGACGTACGCGTCGATCGGGCCGTTGCCGACCGCGGCGAGGGACCGCTGCTCGCCGCCCACCCCGACCTGGGCCTCGATCTCGACCTTGCCGTCCGCCGTGCCGATCGTGTAGCCGGCCAGCCGGACGGCCGGGTCGGGCTGGTGGTCGAGCAGGTAGTGCGTCGCGAAGATCTCCCACATGGCGGCCGGGTCGACCTCGCCGCCGTCGTGATCGGTGACCTGCTGCACCACCCCGGAGAACTCGATCTGGAGCCGGCGCGGCAGGTCCAGCTGGTGCTCGCTCTTCATGATGTACGCGACGCCGCCCTTGCCGGACTGCGAGTTGACCCGGATCACCGCCTCGTAGGTGCGGCCCAGGTCCTTCGGGTCGATCGGCAGGTACGGCACCGCCCAGGTGTGCTCGTCCACCGGTACGCCGGCCGCCTTCGCGTCGGCGGCGAGGGCGTCGAAGCCCTTCTTGATGGCGTCCTGGTGGGAGCCGGAGAAGGCGGTGTAGACCAGGTCGCCCGCGTACGGGTGGCGCTCGTGCACCGGCAGCTGGTTGCAGTACTCGACCGCGCGCCGGATCTCGTCGATGTTCGAGAAGTCGATCATCGGGTCGATGCCCTGGGAGAAGATGTTGAGCCCCAGGGTCACCAGGTCGACGTTGCCGGTGCGCTCACCGTTGCCGAACAGGCAGCCCTCGATGCGGTCCGCGCCGGCCAGCAGGCCCAGCTCGGCGGCGGCCACGCCGGTGCCCCGGTCGTTGTGCGGGTGCAGGCTCAGCACCACGCTGTCGCGGCGCGGCAGGTGCCGGTGCATCCACTCGATCGAGTCGGCGTACACGTTGGGGGTGGCCATCTCGACGGTGGCCGGCAGGTTGATGATCAGCGGCCGGTCGGGGGTCGGGTCGATCACGTCGATCACCCGGGAGCAGACCTCCAGCGCGTACTCCAGCTCGGTGCCCGTGTACGACTCCGGCGAGTACTCGTAGAAGATCTCGGTGTCCGGGGTGTGGATCTCCGCGTACTTCTGGCAGAGCCGCGCACCGGTGGTGGCGATGTCGGCGATGCCGTCCTTGTCCAGGCCGAAGACCACCCGCCGCTGCAGGGTGGAGGTCGAGTTGTAGAAGTGCACGATGGCCCGCCTGGCGCCGCGCAGCGACTCGAACGTCCGGTCGATCAGGTGCTCCCGGCACTGGGTGAGCACCTGGATGGTGACGTCCTCGGGGATCATGTCCTGTTCGATGAGCTGCCGGACGAAGTCGAAGTCGGTCTGGCTGGCCGACGGGAAGCCGACCTCGATCTCCTTGTAGCCCATCTGGACCAGCAGCTGGAACATCCGGCGCTTGCGCTCCGGCGACATCGGGTCGATCAGGGCCTGGTTGCCGTCGCGGAGATCCACCGCGCACCACCGGGGGGCGGCGTCGACGGTGCGGGTGGGCCAGGTGCGGTCCGGCAGTTCAACCCGGAACTGCTCCTGGTAGGGCTGGTAGCGGTGGTACGGCATCCGGCTGGGGCGTTGCCGGGCGAACGGATTGGACTCGGCGTCGGTGACAGGTTGAGCCATCTCAGAGTGCTCCCTGGAACATGTGGCGTCAGCAGATCGGAAGGTGTCGGCGGATGCCGGGCGACGATGCGCGGCGGTGCCGAGAGGAAACTCAGATGTGCTGGACGGCGCGATGCGACTCCGCGACGAGGTGCCGGCCGGTCAGGCCTCGTCGCGGCGGCTAAGGAGGAGAAGCGCCTGCCACATGACCAGGTCACCCTACGTGATGAAACGGGGGGTGGAAAGGTAGGTCCGGACTATGGGACCGAGGTCATCGCCGGCACCGGGGCCTGGGCACCCAGCCTCGGCGTCCGTTCGGCCCAGGCCACGGCGGGCACGATCGCCGCTGCGACCAGCACGAAGATCGCTGCCGTCGGTAACCAACCCCAGCCGCCGGTGCTCACCCCGAGCGCGGTCAACCCGGCCGGGGCGATCAGGTACTGCACCTGTCTGCCGAGCTCGAACGCCCCCACGTACGCGCCACGCTGGTCGTCCGGTGGGAGGGTGGCAGTGAGCCCCCAGGCGCCCGCCGACTGGATCAGTTCGGCCAGGATCAGCAGCGTCGCGGCCGCCACCAGCACCACGACGGTGAGCATGCCCCGGGTGAGTCCGGAGATCGGCAGGACCAGGCAGGACACGGCGATGAGCAGGCCACCGCGAAGGGAGGCCCGCGCCGCGCCCGTCGCGGTGTCGGCACCCCGGCTGACGCGTACCTGGAGCAGCACGATCAGGACCGTGTTGAGCAGCACCAGCCCGGCGATCACGGTCTTCGGGGCGTCGGTGTGGGTGAGGATCCAGAGCGGCATGACCGTCAGGTAGAGGACCCCGTGCGCGGTGAGCAACCCGGAGAGCAGGGACACCGCCATGAACGGCCGGTCCCGCAGCACGGCGAGCCGACCCATCGGCTCCGCCGGCCGGCTCACCTGCGGCAGCCGGGGCAGTCGCCGCACGAACAGGGCCGTCACCAGGATCACCGCCGCGATGAACCAGACCATTGCCCGGTACGCCTCGATCGTGTCCACTGCCAGCACCAGGCCGCTGATCACCGCGCCGAGCCCGAAGCCGACATTCAACGACGACCGCTGGTACGCCATCGCCGTGACCCGTTCGGCAGGCGGGAGCGCGTTGATCGAGTAGACCTGCCGGGCCACGCCGGTCGACGCGTACGCCGCCGCCAGCGCCACCACCACAGCGAGGAAACCCGCGAAGCCGCCCACGAACGGGTACGACGCGAAGAGCGCCGCCTCCAGCACCAGCCCGACGACCCAGACCCGCTGCGGCCCGAAGCGGTCGGTGAGTCCGCCCAGCGGCACGGTGCCCAGCAGCGACACCCCCGCCGAGATGGACAGGCCCAGCCCGACCTGAGCGGCGTTGAGCCCCAACGCCCGGGTGAAGAAGACGGCGCTGCCGGCGTGGAACAGGCCGCTGCCGACGGCGTAGACCATGGCCTGCACGGCCAACGCGCGGGTCAACCCGGCCGGCGGTACGACGTTTGCCACGGCGGTACGGATGGTGTCTCTGGTCCCCATGGGCGGTGAGTGAACCGTGCCCCCATGACGGCGGTCGAGTCTTTTAGGCTCAACCGAATCCTGCTCCGGGGGTGCGTGTGTCCGAGTTGCGCTTCAGCCTGGCTGACGTGGCGGGCGTGCGGCTCGCCGTGTCGCCGGTCAACGAGACGGTCATGAGCATGTGGGCGTTGGCGAGCCCGGTCTACCACGCGGTGCACCTGCCCTGGATCGACCGCGCCCGGGTGACGATGCGTCGTCCCGACGTGGCCGGCCGGGTCCGACCGCTGGTGGAGCTGGCCCGACCCCGGACCTGGCTGCCCGACTTCCTCACCCCGGCCGCCCGGCCGAACGTGGAGATGGCCGAGCAACTCGAACAGATCGCCGCCACCCCGCCGGCCGTGGTGGTCCAGGACCTGCTGGCGACCACCCCGCGCCGGCCGCTGGGTGCGTTCGGGCAGGCGCTGCTCGCCGACCCCGGTGGGCTGCTGCCGCAGCTCGTCGACGCGGTGCGGGTCTGGTACGACGAGGCGATCGCCCCGGACTGGCCACGGATGCAGGCCCTGCTCGACGCCGACGTGACGTACCGGGCGGCCCAACTCGCCGAGAACGGTGCCGGCCGGTTCTTCGAGCAGCTGCACCCGAGCCTGCGCTGGCTCGGCGACCGGGTGGTCAGCGACGACCCGTTCGAGCGGGACTTCGACCTGCGGGGTCGTGGGCTGGCGCTGAACCCGACGGTGTTCACCGAACGGCGGGTGCTGTGGAACCTGCTGGAGGATTCGCTGCCGGCCGGCGCGTACCCGGTCCGAGCGGTCGGGACGCTCTGGGAGGCGACAGCGCCGCCGCCGGGCGACCCGCTGGCGCGGGTGGTCGGTCCCGGCCGGGCCGTGCTGCTGCACCGGCTCGACACGGCGGCCACCACCACCGATCTGGCCCGACTCACCGGGATGTCCGCCGGGAACGTCTCCCAGCACCTGGCCGCGCTGCACGCCGCCGGCCTGGTCAACCGGTCCCGACAGGGCCGGCACGTGCTGTATCGCAACACCGAGGCCGCGGCGGTCCTGCTGCGCGCCAGCCGCGGCGGGTAGCCGGCGGACCGGTCAGCCGAGCAGCAGGTCGGCCAGCGGTCGGCGGCGGCGCAGGCCGGTCTCCTCGGCGACGAGGTCCGCCGGCAGGCTGAGCGGGTCGCCGAGCTGCCCGACGACGAGCACCGCGTACGGCCGCACGTCGGCGGGGAGGTGCAGGTCGGCGGCGAGCCCGCCGCGGTCCACTGTCAGCACCTGCCGGACGTGCAACCCCAGCGCGGTGGCCTGCACGGTGAGGTGGGCGACCGACTGACCGAGGTCGTACGCGATCCCGTCGGCCGGCGCGGCGTCCGGGTCGACGTGCGCGGCGAGCAGCAGCGCGGCGGCCCGGTGCGCCCAGCGTTGGTCGCGTTCGGTCAGGTTGACCAGGATGCGCTTCCAGGTGTCGTCGTTGCGGTAGCCCACCGTGAACCGCCAGGGCTGACGGTTGCCCAGGGAGGGTGCCCAGCGGGCCGCCTCCAGCAGGGAGGACGCGTCGGCCGCGCTCAGCTCCGCGGTGGGGTGGAACGCCAGCGGACTCCAGCGGTAGGCGAGCAGCGGGGTGAGATCGGCCATAAGACGGATCGTCCCGTATGGGTGATTCGTCGCTCAGGACGGGGTGGCCAAATGTGGGCAAGAGCACCCGTAACGGGACGAAGATCAGGGCGTTCCCGCGCTCGGGCTCTCCGACGGGTCCGGAGTCGGCGGCGCCGCGGTGTCGAGCGGCTCCCGGTCGATCACCACCGGGCCGGCCAGTTGCACGGTGGCCGGCGCCGGGGCGGGGGGAGCGGCCAGCCGCAGCGTCCCGGCCCCGGTCCGGACACCGGTCGGCGTGCCGTCCCGGTCGTAGCAGTAGATGCCCACGTCCAGCGGGGCGTTGAGCGACGCCGAGGTGGATTCCACCGAGTAGCAGGTGCCGGCGACGCCCTCGGGCGCGGTGGCCGGGGCGACCGCCAGCGGGGCACGTCGGTCGGTGAGCACATCCAGCCAGTCGGTGAGCGGGTGCTGCACCCGGGGGTCCAACCGGCGCGGGATCGTGTCGTCGCGGTCACCCAGGCGTACGCAGCTCGCCGACCCGGCGTGACCGGCCGACGGCAGGGCGCACTGGAACAGCCCGTCGGCCGTGCTGGCCATCGAGACATCGGCGGTGCCGCCCAACGCGCCCCCCGGCACGTCGACTCGCCAACTGCCGTCGTTCGCGCTGGTGAAGACGATGGTCCGGTCCGGTTGGCCGGTCCGGCTGTACACGTACTGCGCCACCAGGTGGCGGTCCTGAGCAGCCGCGGCCAGCGCGGCCAACTCGTCCCACGCGGCATCCACCTCGACCGGCGCGGCATCGGCGGGTGGTGGAGCCGGTGGCTGCTCACTGGTGCAGGCGGCCAGGAGCGTCGGTAGGGCGAGGACGAGCGGCCCGAGCACGCGGCCGGCCGAGCGGAGGAGGACGGGCACCGGCCCATTCTGGTGGGTGCGGGCGGTCGGTGGGCGCCGACGCGTACCGCGCTCGTCCCGGCGTGTCGGGCGGGCCGTTCCCGCGTACCGCCCGACCTGGTGGGACCGGCCCGGCCGGCGGCCGGCGGGCCGGATGGTGGGATCACCTGACCCGGCGTCGTTACCCGCCGGATACCCTCAAGGGGTCTGACACGCGCCGCCGGCCCCGGTTCCGGCGGCGTCGGCACGCTCAGGGTCGCTGGGAGGGAGTGCACCGTCGTGGCACTCGTGGTGCAGAAGTACGGCGGGTCCTCCGTCGCCAACGCCGAGCGGATCAAGCGGGTGGCTGAGCGCATCGTCGCCGCCCGCAAGGCCGGCGACGACGTGGTGGTGGTGGTGTCCGCGATGGGCGACACCACCGACGAGCTGCTCGACCTGGCCAACCAGGTCAGTCCGCTGCCGCCGGGCCGCGAACTGGACATGCTGCTCACCGCCGGGGAGCGGATCTCCATGGCCCTGCTGGCCATGGCCATCCACAACCTGGGGTACGAAGCCCGCTCGTTCACCGGTTCGCAGGCCGGCGTGATCACCACCTCGGTGCACGGCCGCGCCCGGATCATCGACGTCACCCCCGGGCGGCTCAAGGGCGCGCTCGACGAGGGGTCGGTGGTCATCGTGGCCGGCTTCCAGGGCGTCTCGCAGGACACCAAGGACGTCACCACGCTGGGCCGTGGTGGTTCGGACACCACCGCGGTGGCGCTCGCCGCCGCCCTGCACGCCGACGTCTGCGAGATCTACACCGACGTGGACGGCATCTTCACCGCCGACCCGCGGATCGTGCCCAACGCCCGGCACATCAAGGACATCACCTACGAGGAGATGCTGGAGCTGGCCGCCTGCGGCGCGAAGGTGCTGCACCTGCGTAGCGTGGAGTACGCCCGCCGGGCGGGGTTGCCGATCCACGTCCGTTCGTCATACTCGACCAACACCGGCACGATGGTCACCGGATCGATGGAGGACCTTTCCGTGGAGCAGGCACTGATCACCGGGGTCGCACACGACCGCAGCGAGGCCAAGATCACGATCGTCGGGGTGCCCGACGAGCCCGGTGCCGCCGCGCGGATCTTCGACACCGTCGCCGGTGCCGAGATCAACATCGACATGATCGTGCAGAACGTCTCCACCGAGGGCACCGGCCGGACGGACATCTCGTTCACCCTGCCCAAGGCCGACGGGCCCACCGCGATGGCGGCGCTCAGCAAGATCCAGGAGCCGGTCAAGTTCAAGGGCCTGCTCTACGACGACCACGTCGGCAAGGTCTCGCTGATCGGCGCCGGCATGCGCTCGCACCCCGGTGTGGCAGCCGGCTTCTTCGCGGCGCTCGGCGCGGCCGGAGTCAACATCGAAATGATCTCCACCTCCGAGATCCGGGTCTCCGTCGTCTGCCGGGACACCGACCTCGACGCCGCCGTCCGCGCCATCCACGACGCGTTCGAGCTGGGCGGCGACACCGAAGCCGTGGTCTACGCGGGGACGGGTAGGTAGCGCCGATGACGGCGCTGCCCACCCTCGCCGTGGTCGGAGCGACAGGTGCCGTCGGCACCGTGATGTGTGAGCTGCTCACCGGGCGGCGCAACGTCTGGGGTGAGATCCGCCTGCTCGCCTCCGAGCGCTCCGTCGGGCGTCGGGTGCGCTGCCGGGGCGAGGAACTCGTCGTCCAGGCGTTGACCCCCGAAGCGTTCGACGGTGTCGACGTGGCGATGTTCGACGTGCCCGACGAGGTCTCCGCCGAGTGGGCGCCGATCGCCGTCGCCCGGGGCGCGATCGCCGTCGACAACTCCGGCGCATTCCGGATGGACCGTGACGTCCCGCTCGTCGTTCCCGAGATCAACCCCGAGCAGGTCCGCAACCGGCCCCGGGGCATCATCGCCAACGCCAACTGCACCACCCTCGCGATGATCGTCGCGGTCGCGCCGCTGCACCGCGAGTACGGCCTGCGAGAGCTGGTGCTCGCCTCCTACCAGGCGGTCTCCGGAGCCGGTCAGTCCGGCGTCGACATCCTGCACGACCAGCTCACCAAGGTCGCCGGCGACCGGACGCTCGGCTCGCGCACCGGCGACGTACGCCAGGCGGTCGGCGACGACCTGGGCCCGTTCCCGGCGCCCATGGCGCTCAACGTGGTCCCCTGGGCCGGTTCCCCGGCGGACAGCGGCTGGTCGTCGGAAGAGGTGAAGATCCGCAACGAGTCGCGGAAGATCCTCGGCCTGCCCGACCTCAAGGTCTCCGCCACCTGCGTCCGGGTGCCGGTGGTCACCGCGCACTCGGTGGCCGTGCACGCGGTCTTCGCCAGCGAGGTGGACGCCGAGGGTGCCCGCGAGGCGCTGCGCAACGCACCCGGCGTGATCCTGGTCGACGACCCCGCAGCCGGGGAGTTCCCGATGCCGATCGACGCCGTCGGCACCGACCCGTCCTGGGTCGGGCGGATCCGCCGCGCCCTGGACGACCCGCGCGCCCTCGACTTCTTCGTCACCGGCGACAACCTCCGCAAGGGCGCGGCCCTCAACACCGCCCAGATCGCGGAACTCCTGGCCAAGGAACTCCACACCCCCTGACCCCGGCCCGGCCTGCCTGGCCCGGCCGCGTTCGGCCTGCCCGACCTGGCCTGCCTGGCCTGCCCGACTGCGCTCGCCGATCGTGCATATTGGGGCTTTTGGGTCTGTTTCATCATGGCGATCAGGTGACTGAAGGCTCCCGTTCTGTAGATCTTGGACAGTTCCGTCAGGACGGAACGGAAACTGTCCCAGATCTCCCCTGAAAGGTCCCGCGACCCCTGCGCTCGGGTCTCTGGGGTGGTCGGCCTGGCAAGCATTGGCGCCCTGACCGACCGTTTCTCCGGCAGGCTCGGACAGAGCGGACGTGCGCAGCGGACGATCAGGCGGCGGACAGGCTCACGCCGTCTCGGCCCTGGCGTTTCACCGCGTAGAGGGCCTGGTCGGCCCTTTTCAGGGTGCGCTCGGGAGTTTCGCCGGGGTGGGGGAGGGCGACACCCACGCTGATCGTGCGGCCGATCCGTCGGGCGGCCTCGGTCAGCCGTTCGGCGATCCGGACCGCCTCCTCCGGACGGCTCACCTCGATCACCGCGACGAACTCGTCGCCGCCGATCCGGTACAACTCGTCGCCGTGCCGCAACGCCGCCTCCAACGCCCGGGCCAACCCGACCAGCACCCGGTCGCCGGCCTGGTGGCCGTACGTGTCGTTCACGGTCTTGAAGCCGTCCACGTCGATCGCCAGCAGGGCCGTACGGCCGGGGGTGGCCGCCGCGATCCGCTGCCCGAACGGGCCGGTGTGCCGCAACCCGGTCAGCGGGTCGGAGCTGGCCTGTTCGCGCAACCGGGCCAGCGTGCGCAGCCGGTCCACGTTCGTCCAGGCCTGCCCGGCGAGCAACTCCATCAGGCTGACGGTGGTCGGGTCCGGGCGCAGCGGGCGTTCGTCGGCGACCAGCAACACCCCACCGGCGTCCGCCGGCCCGAGCGGCACGGCGACCAGCGTGCGTACCCCCGCGCGGGTCAGCGGGCGGTAGTCCTCGGTCGGCGGGTGCCCGGCCTCGCCCAGCGTGTAACCAGCGCCGTACCGGTGAGCCCGGTCGACCATCCGGTCCAGGGCGACCGGACCCGCCCCGGCCAGCTCGGCGCGGATCCGGGTCTCCAGATCGCTCGGCGTCGCCGGGGCCGGGCCGAGCTGACCGCCGATCAGCAGCAGCGCGGTGGAGAGCGTGGAGACCTCCCGGGCGGCGCGGGCCGCCGCCCCCATCACCTCCCCCTCGGTCGGGGCGGAGGAGAGCGCTGCGGCGTGCCGGAGCAGCGTCTCGCTGCGGCTCTCCGCCGGTGGGCCGCCGAGGGCGGCGATCCGCGCGCCGAGCCCGTCGGCCAGCCGCTGCGCGGTCCCCCGCCACGGCTCCAGGTCGGTCGGCTCGCTCCACTGCAGGTCCAGTACGCCGATCGCCCGGCCCGTCGGGTCCAGCACCGGCACGCACAGCTCGGCCGTCACGTCCGGGCGCACCGGCAGGTAGTCCGGGTCGACGCTGACGTCCGGGACGACGGCGGGAACGCCTGTCGCGTACACCCGACCGACGATGCCGGTGCGCGCCGGCACGGTGGCGAAGACCTGCCACGCCCCGGTCGCCGCGACGCAGCGCAGGCGGTCGTGGACCGCAAGCAGCACGGAGATGGTCGCCGGGGTGTGGCGGGACAGCGCGGTGACCGTCCATCGACACGCCTCCGGCGTGCTCGACGCCATCGGCAGGCGGACGGTGACGTCACGGATGACTCGCTGATGATCCACTCGCACGTCGTTCCAGGTAGGGGAGGGGCCCGGCTGACGCCGAACCGCTCGATCAAGCGTACTCACGGCGGCGGGGACCAGCCCGTCTTCGTACACACGTGCTATCCACAGGCTGTGGACGCAGCCTGTGGACCCCGCCGCCGCAGCTCCGTCGCCGGTAACCCGGTTCCCGGGATGTCGCGCCCGGCGATAGCGTGAGGCATCCGGCGCCGAGGAGGCGAGCCCATGCTCATCGCCCAGCTCAGTGATCCGCACCTGACCACCGGCCTGCTCGCCGCCGAACCGGCCGCCGGGCTGCACCGAGCGCTCGGTCGGGTGCTGGCGTTACGACCCCGCCCGGACTGCGTGGTGATCAGCGGCGACCTGGTCGACCACGGCCAGCCCGACGAGTACGCGGCGCTGCGCGAGGTCATCGGCCGGTTCCCGCTGCCGGTGCACCTGGCCGCCGGCAACCATGACGACCGGGAGTCCCTGCTCGACGCGTTCGGCGGCACTCAGTGGCTCGGCGGCGGCTTCTCGGCCTACTACCACGTCGACCACGAGGCGGCGACCGTCGTGGTGCTCGACTCGCTCGTCCCCGGCAGCGACGGTGGCCAACTCGGCGAGGAACAGCTCGGCTGGCTCGACGGGGTGCTGGCCGGGCGGCCCGAGGCGCCGGCCGTGATCTTCCTGCACCACCCGCCCGTCGCGGTCGGCATCCCGGTGGCGGACGCCATCCGGCTCGCCGACGGTGACGCGCTCGCCGAGGTGATCGGCCGGCACCGGCACGTCGTACGGGTCGCCGCCGGCCACCTGCACCGCCCGGTCACCACTGCGTACGCGGGCACTGTCCTCACCGTGGCACCCAGCACCTGGAAGCAGAGCACGCTCACCATGAGCGCCGACGAGCAGATCGGTTGGGTCCACGAGCCCACCGCCTTCCTGCTGCACTCCGTTCAGGCCGGCGGCTGCGTGACCCACACCGTGCAGGTGAGCCACTCCGCCGGGCAGACCTGCGGCTTCTGAGGGCGTCGTCGTGCTGATCTGGTACGTCTCGTACGGCTCGAACATGCACGCCGCCCGTTTGGGCTGGTACATCGGTGGTGGCTGCCCACCCGGCGGAAAGCGGACGTACCCCGGCTGCCGCGACCGGCGCCCACCGAGCCGGTCGGCGGCCGTGTCGCTGCCCGGCGGCATCTACTTCGCCGGCGAGTCCGGTGCCTGGACCGGCGGCATGGCCTTCTACGACCCGCACCTGCCGGGCCAGGCCGCGGCCCGCGCCTACCTGGTCACCCTGGAGCAGTTCACCGACATCGCCGCGCAGGAGATGTACCGCCCGCCGGGCGATTCGACCGACCTGATCCCGGCGACCGGCGCGGCCATTGACGCCGCCGTCGCCAACGGACGGGCCACCCTCGGCCCGGGACGGTACGAAACGCTGGTCTGCCCGGGACGCCGTGACGGCGTTCCGCTGCTCACCTTCACCGCCCCCGAGGGGGCGTCAGCCGCGCGGTGCCGGCCGCCAGCGCCGATCTACCTCGGCATGATCGCCAAAGGGCTACGCGAGTCGCACGGCTGGCCGGCCGAGCGGATCGTCACCTACCTGTCGGCCCGGCCCGGCGTGGCGGGCACCTGGCCACCGGACGGCGTGGCGGCACTGGTCGACGAGGCACTGGTCGACGGCTGACCCGCCGGGCTCGTGCCAGGTGGCCCGCCAGTCGTGTCCCCGCCAGTACGCCGGTGTGCTGGCTGGCGGTGTGCTGGCCGGGCGGGGCGCCGGTCTCGTCAGCCGAGCAGGAACTCGCGCAGCACCGGGGCCAACGTCGCCGGCGGCACGTCGTGGTAGCCGCCGTCGAGGCTCACCGACCGGCCGCCCGGCACTGCCTCGGCCGCCGCCCGACTCGCGTCCCGCAACCACTCTGGACTGCCAGTGCTGTCCAGAGCGAGGGTCGGCGCGGTGATGGCCGCCAGCCGCTCGGCGGGGAGTCGCCCTCCGGCGGTGACGATCGCGTCGTACACCAGTGTGTGCGCGAGCGCCGTCAGCCCCGCCCACATCGGCTGCGACCGCATCGCGGTGATCTGCTCGGCCGGCAGCCCCACCGCGGCGCTGAGGAAGGTCGTCACCGCGCCGTCCCGGTCGTCGGCGGCGATCAGTTCGATGAGCTGCGGGGTGATGTCCTTGCTGACGCCCACGTGCGCACCAACCTGAAACGGTGGCTCGAACAGGACCAGCCTGGCCACCGGCAGGCCCTGTGCGGTGGCGAGGGCGGCCAGGACGGCACCGGAGGAGATGCCGTAGAGGGCGGCCGAACCACCTGCCGCGGCGATCACGGCGGCCAGGTCGTCGATCTCACGACCGACCTCGTACGGTGCGGTGTCGCCGCTGTAGCCGCGACCCCGACGGTCATAGCCGAAGGCGGTGAAATCCGTGCTCAACGCCGCAGCCAGGTCACGGGTCGCCTGGCGATCGGCGAACGCGCCGCCGACCAGGATGACCGCCGGCCCGGCACCGGACCGCTCGAACGCGATGGGCGTGCCGTCGCTCGAACGCGATGGGCGTGCCGTCGGCCGATCGCACCTGCTCCGCCACCGGTGTCGTTCCGCTCACGATGCCTCCTGCCCGCGATGACCGTCCCGTCCTTTCTAGACCCTGGCTCCGACACTGTCCGGCAGACCGCGGTAAACGGTGATCGATTCTGGTCCCGGCGTACGCGCTGCTCCGATGTGCTGCCCGGCTCGACCGGTCGGCGTGCGAATGAGAGGCTGTCGGGGCGGGGGCCATGCTCAACCGCCGCCCATCCGCGACCCTTCCGACGGCGTCCGTCGGCGGCCCGGTCGACCCAGAGGCCGGGCACCGTCCGCGCCGATTCTCACGAGGAGATCCATGTTCATACCCGGGATGCGTCGGGCCGCTGTCGGCCTGACCGCGCTCGCGGTGGCCGCTTTCGGCGCGGTCGCCACCAGCCCTGAGCAAGCCGACGCGCGGCCGAAGCCGGTCGACGTCACCCTGCTGGCCCTCAACGACTTCCACGGCAACCTCGAACCGCCGAGCGGGTCCAGCGGCACCATCGCCGGGCAGACCGCGGGTGGCGTCGAGTTCCTGGCCACCCACCTGGCCGAGCTGCGCGCCGCAGCCAAGAAGAAGAACACCATCACGGTCGCCGCCGGTGACCTGATCGGCGCGTCCCCGCTGCTCTCGGCCGCGTTCCACGACGAGCCGACCATCGAGGCGCTGAGCATGGCCGGCCTGGACTACGCCAGCGTCGGCAACCACGAGTTCGACGAGGGCGCCGCCGAGCTGCTGCGGATCCAGAACGGCGGCTGCCACCCGGTGGACGGCTGCGTCGACGGCACCCCGTACCGGGGGGCCGGTTTCCAGTACCTGTCCGCGAACGCCTTCAAGACCGCCACCGGCAAGCCGCTGATGGCCCCGTACGCGATTCACAAGGTGCAGGGCGTCAAGGTCGGCTTCATCGGCATGACCCTGGAGGGCACCCCGCAGATCGTCAGCCAGCAGGGCGTCGCCGGCCTCAGCTTCGCCGACGAGGCGGACACCGCCAACCGGTACGCCCGCGAGCTGCGCCGCAAGGGCGTGGAGGCGATCGTCGTGCTGCTGCACGAGGGCGGCACCCAGGCGGCGACCGGCGGGATCAACGACTGCGTCGGCATGACCGGCCCCATCGTGGACATCACCAACCGGATGGACCCGTCGATCGACGTGGTGGTCAGCGGGCACACCCACCAGGCGTACAACTGCGACATCAACGGCAAGCTGGTCACCAGCGCCAGCTCGTTCGGTCGCCTGGTCACCGACATCGATCTCAAGATCGACCGGCACAGCGGTGACGTGGTCTCCGCCGCCGCGAACAACGTCGTGGTCACCCGTGACGTCGCCAAGGACCCGCGGCAGACCGCTCTGATCAACAGGTACAAGACGGTGCTCGGCCCGGTCGCCGGACGCCAGGTCGGCGTGACCAGCCAGGCGATCACCCGGAGCCAGGAAACCCTCTTCGGTACCAGCCTGGGCGAGTCCCCACTGGGCAACCTGATCGCCGACGCGCAGCTCGCCGCCACCGACGACGAGCAGAACGCGGTCGCCGCCTTCATGAACCCGGGCGGGGTCCGGGCCGACCTGGACGCCGGTCCGGTCACCTACGAGGAGGCGTTCACGGTGCAGCCGTTCGCCAACAACCTGGTGACGCTGGACCTGACCGGCGCGCAGCTCTACTGCGTCCTGGAGCAGCAGTTCGTCACCGGTCGGACCCTGTACCCGTCGGCCACGGTGGGCTACGTGGTCGACCCGAACGGCACCACCGGCACGGTCGCCGAGCCGTGCGCCGGCACCCGCGTGGTCCGGGGCAGCCTCACCCTCGGCGGCACCGCCGTCGACACCGCCGCCACCTACCGGGTGACGGTGAACAACTTCCTGGCCGGCGGCGGCGACGGGTTCAGCGCCCTCACCGCCGGGACGAACCTGGTCACCGGCCAGATTGACCTGGACGCGTTCGTGGACTACCTGACCGCCCAGTCGCCGGTCTCCGCACCGACGCTGGACCGGATCCGCACCACCGCCGAGGTCCCCGCCGCCTGACGGCCGACCCCGCGAGACCGGGCCCCGGAGCACCAGCTCCGGGGCCCGACCCGTCCCAAACCCGCCGCGCGCACCCGTCCGCGCCCGCCGTGCGTCCGGGCGGCGTGATCAATGCGGAGGGGTGTTCGAGGTCAGGCGGGGGTGGGCGCGACGGTGCGGGACGCCGGGGCGGTCGTCGCTACGCCGTCCTGCTCGGCGGTGAGCAGTCGGCGCAGGGAGAGGGCGACCAGCGAGGCGACCATGCAACCGCCGACCACTGTCGCCACCCAGACGCTGCCGTGGGCGGCGCCGAGGAGCGGGCCGGCGGTCACCGGTCCGATCACCCCGCTGATTCCGAAGATCATTGAACTCATGGCGTTGTACCGGCCGCGCAGCGCGTCGGTGGCCAGCGCGTTCGTCAGCGCGGGCATCACCGGCGACAGCATCGTCTCGCCGAAGCCGAAGATCGCCGAGCAGGCCACCACGCACAGCGCGGCAAAGACGGCGTTCTCGGCGCTGACCAGGCCGCCGGCACCGAGGACCAACCAGGCGGCGGCGAACACCGCCCCGACCAGGGCGAGTGCACCGGTACGGCTACGCCCCTCGATCCGGCGGAGCACCAGGAGCTGGGCCAGCACGATCATTACCGTGTTGGCCGCGAGCGCCCAGGCGACCACCTGGGGCGTCACCTCGACGACCCGCACCGCGTACGCGGCGAAGCCCACCTCGATCTGGGCGTACCCGCAGGTGGTGAGGATGAGACCGAAGATCACCAGTCGGCGGAACGGGCGGTCGCGGAGCACTGTCAGGTAGCCACCGGCGGACGGCTCGCCGCCGGTCCTGGGGCGGACGAGTCGGTGACCGACGCCCGGCAGGGTCAGCAGGATCAGCGCCGGCATCAGGTAGCTGACCGCGTCGAGCAGGTAGATGATCTGGAAGGTGCCCGGCCGGGCGGTGTCGACGATCGCGCCGGACGTCATGCCACCAATGCCGATACCGAGGTTGAGCAGGGCGAAGTTCAACCCGAAGACCCGCTGTCGTTCGTCGTCGCCGGTCAACGAGGCGAGGATCGTGTTCTGCCCGGACCAGATCGCCGAGCTGCCGACGGCGATCACCGTCATCACCAGCACTGCCGAGCCGGTCGAGTTCACCAGCGCCAGCGAGCCGGTGCCGATGGCCTCGATCAGCAGGCAGGGCACCACCACCCGACGGGCGCCGAACCGGTCGATGAGCGTCCCGCCCAGCGGTGACAGCGCCAGGGTGACCGCGCCGTACCAGCCGATCACCAGACCCGCCCGGGTGTCGGTGAGTCCGCGTACATCGGTGAAGTAGATGAACAGGAACGGCAAGGTCAGACCGCGCCCGATCGCCGACAACAGGGTGCCGATCAGGAGTCGGCGAGCTTCGAAACGGCGGGGTAGGGCACGACGCAGCATGTCCGGCATTCTGTTCGGCGGGTGCGACACCGCGCGAACACTTTTGGACGGCGCCCCGCTGGCCGCAGGCCGCCGGGTGACCAATCCCACGATGATCCACTTGGCTGACGGCGGTCCGGCGTTGTCCGCCGGGTCTGCGATGCTGACCCGATGACCGGCACCTGGCGACACCTGCCCGCTACCGCCCGCGCCATCGCGGTCACCGCCACGACAGCCGTCGCCGCCGCCCAGGCACGCGACGGTCAGGCGTACGACGAGGCAGTCGGCGGTCTCGCCGCGGACGAGCGGTCCGGGCTGGTGCTCGGCGGGGTGGTCCGACTGCTGCTGGAGGAGAGCCATCCGGACGGGTTGACCGGCGACGACATCCGCCAGGTGTTGACCCGCTGCGTGCAGCAGTCGACGCGGTGGCGTTCCGATGTCGACCCGCACGTGGTGCTCGTCCTGCTGGCTGGCGCGCTCGGGGTGTACGACCCCGACGGCGACGAGGCACCGCCGGACGCGTCGGCGCTGGCCCGGCACGCCCCGCTACTGGTGGCCGACCTGTTGGCGACGACCAGCGTGCCGCTGGGCGACTACCTGGCCGCCGCGTTCGCGGAAATCGAACGCACCGAACGACAGGACTGACAGCCACGCGAACGCCGCTGAGAAGGCGCCGAACCCGCTGCGTACGAAGGAACGGCCCGGTCGCAGCGACCGGGCCGTTCCTCGTGCTCACTGGTGGTTGCAGGCAAGGCCCACCCGGGCCCGGGAAGCGGGCCCGTCACCATCCTCGCTCAGGCCCGACCCACCTGGACCTTCGGTGACGTCGCCGCCGACGTGGCTGCGGGCCGCTGCGGTACGACCACCAGACCGTAGTTGTAGTTGGCCATCAGCAGGTCCTTCAGGCCGTCGTTGTTGATGTCGGCCACCGCGAGGCCACGCGGGGTGAAGGAGCTGGCGGGCGGCAACTGGGAGACCCGGAACTCGTTGCCCAGCCAGCCGTCCGGCCGCTGCAACAGGACACTCGCCGCGCTCCAACCACCGTGGGTGATGGCGACGTCGTCCCGACCGTCGTTGTTGACGTCCGCGATCGCGATGGCGTCCGGCATCTCGTACACCGGGTAGCGGATCCACCGTCCGAGCACACCTGCGCTGTCGTGCGTGAGCACCTGCACCTGGGCGTTCGGCGCGTTGCCGGACACGGTGACGACGACGTCCTTCCTGCCGTCGCCGGTCACGTCGCCGACTGCCATGGACGCCACCGTCTGCTGGTGCCCGGCGGGCGCCTGATACCCCACGGGGGCGGCGAACGACCGGGGCTGCACCTGGGCGCTGATCTGGATCAGCTGCCCGAGCTGCACCACCAGGTCCGACCGGCCGTCCCCGGTCATGTCGACCACGTCCAGGACGAAGCCGCGGTGCGCAGAGACGAGAGCCGCGGGCGCGAAGCTGCCGTTGTCGTCGCCGTACCGCACCAGGACGCCGTTGTCGCTCACCGCGACGATGTCCGTCCGGCCGTCACCATCGAGGTCGCGGAGCCTGAGGTCGATGAGGTCGTCGGCGAACGACAGGTGCTCCGCCGCCGAAAGCCCCGATCCGGTACGGCGGAACACGTCGACACCGTCGCCGGTGGCGACGACCAGTTCGTTCGCGCCGTCGCCGTCCAGGTCGCCGATCACCGGATACATACTGCCGCCGGTGGAGGTGGACATCGCCACCTGCTGCTTCATCACGAGCTGGTTGTCCGCCTCCTGCACGAACAGGAAAGCGGAATGGTCGTTGGCATCGTCGAAGTACTCGGTCGTCGTGATCACCACGTCGGAGCGGCCATCGCCGGTCAGGTCCCCGGCGGCGACCGCCTCCTCCCAGGAACCGAGCTTCAGCCACGAGGGGCCGTTGAAGGCCACCGCGCCGTAGGGCTGGGTGACCACCGGCACCGCGTCGCCGGACACGCTCGCCCCGGCCGCCGGCCAGTCGTAGCCCTGGAACTGGGCGTAGACCGAGGTCGGAGTCCAGCCGGTGCCGTTGACCATGGCGATCGCCGTGCCGTCGGTGCCGTTGACATTGGCGAACGCGACAGCTCCGGCGGCGGACATGAACGCGACCTCACCGCCGGGGATCCGGCCGTCGGCGTACCGCACGTTCGCGATGAGCAGGATCCGCTGTCCCTGCTCCACCGAGCCCGGTGACACCGTGACAGTCGTCGTGGTAGCCGGTCCGGTGTAGACCCGCACGGCGTCGGACGTGGCCGTGGCGCCGCCCGTGGCGACCGCCCGGATCCAGTAGACGTAGCGGGTGGCGACAGTGAGGCCGGTGTCCACGTACTCGGTCGACGTCGTGGTGCCGACGACCGTCTCCACCGGGGCGTCGTTACTCAGGCGGACGATCTCGTACCGCGCGGTGCCGGCGACGGCCTTCCACCGCAGGGTCATGCTCGTCTCCGCCGCGGTCGCCCGTACGTTCACGGGCTTCGCCAGCGAGGTCTGCACCGACACCTCGGACGAGTCAGCCGACGCCCGCTTGCCGGATCGGGACCGCACCACGTAGTAGTACGTGGTCTCGGCGGCGACGGCTCCGTCCAGGTACGACGTCCCGGTGACGGTTCCCACCGTCGTGTACGGGCCACCCGAGACGGTCCCACGCCGTACCTCGTAGCTGCTGGCGCCCGCCACCGCCGGCCAGCTCACCTCGACCTGGGTCTCGGACACCAGTTTCGCGCTGACCGGAGCGGGTGGCGGCAGGGCCGCCGCGAACGCCGGCGTGCCGGACGCCGCCAACACCAGCAGGGCCGTCAGTAAGGCCAGCACGCCACGATTCAGCAACCGCAGTTGCGACAACATACGCATCTCCAGATCCCCCGAGGGCTTGTACGGGCAGCCGCTCGTACAGCGCCGGCACATTCGGGATCATCACGCGGGACGAGACGGCGGGCAGATCGACGAACGTGCCCAATCGTTGGGACCGGGCCACATCCTCGTGCCTAATCCTGGTTCCAGGCGTCCGTCTCCGGTGTCCCCTGCGCACCCTCGTCAGACACCTGCGCGCCGGCGAGTGTCCTGCCGGAGCCGTCGAGCGCCATCACGACGAGACCCGCGGTGGGTCGGGGCACCGTCAACGCCGCCCCGGAACCGCTGGCCGGAGCCCTCGCCACCTCCTGCCCGTCGCGCAGGACGCGCACCGTGGTGGCCGCAGCGGGCGTCACCACCAGCAGGAACTGCTGGTCCTCGCCACCGGCGGCGTCGCCGTCGATCGGCACGGCCAGCACGCCTGCGGGATCGGTCGGATCCGTCGACACGGTGAACGAGGTGCCGGTGCTGATCACGCTGTCGGACCGTGGTTGATCGGGCTCGATCGTCACCTCGCCGACCCAGTTGCCGTCGACTGTGGGAGCGGCCAGGACGGTCACCTGGCCGTTCGTCACCGACGGCTCGCCGGCGGTCGGTGATCCGCCGGTCGGGACGCCGGCAACGTGCCCGCCCCACACCACGCTCGGCAGGGCGGTCAGGCGGTAGCCCGCCGACTGGGCCGACTGGTACACCAGCTCCCGGGCCCGCTGTGCCGTGACATTTCCCCGTACCCGGGACATCGCGGTCGCGAGCTGCGCGTCGGTGATCGGCTTGGCTGCCAGCGAGCCCCGTCCGGGAGTTATCTTGCGCGTCACCTCGCCGCAGTTGACCCGCCACCACTCGGGTCGCTGGGTCTGCGGCGTGCGGATCAGGTAGGAACCGGTCGGCTCCGAGGCCCACTGGAACGCGTTGCCGTTGAGCGCCGGTGCGGTGAGGAAGACGCAGCCGGCGGGTGCGATCGCCACGTGTATCGCCTTTCCCGGACCGGACGGGTCGTCCACGGCGAGGCTTTCGTACGGTTCCAGAGCGTCGCTCGTACCCCGGACAGAGCCGGTGCTGGCCAGCTTCCCGGCGCTGGCGCCCTTCTCGGCGACGAGCCACACTGCGGCGCTGGGCCAGCCGGTGACCGGATCGGGCCGGTCACGGACGAAGGCGGCGAGCGCGATCCGTTGGTCGTTGACGTCGTCGATGAAGAGGACCCTCACCGCGTTCACCGGCACCGTCAGGTTGGGAAAGTCCCCCCGGCGCTGGGCGTCCAACAGAAGGTCGGAAAGCTGGCGGACGTAGCCGGTGTCCCGGGCGACGGCACCGCGTGGCGGTGACTGAAGCAGTTTGTCCGACCAGGCCAGTACGGGTGCGATGGACTCGTTCGGGTTCGCTGGTGGTGGCTGCGTGGTCCGGGCCGGGCCGGCCACGGCGAAGGCGGTGCCACCCACCGAGACCACGAGGGCCAGGGCCAGCCCGCCGAGGCGTCGCTGCCGCCTCCGTCGATAACGCGCCAGGACTCGACCGTACGGATCCGGCTGCGGGGTCAGCGTGCTGCTCAGCTCGGCCAGGGCCCGGCCCAGCTCCTCGTCGACCCTCATGGCGTTGCCCCCGTCATCCTCGTTGTCCCGTCCGGTGCTGGCCGAGCTGCCGCTGATGTCGGCGTCGACGGTGGTGTCGACGGCGGCGCGTCCGCTGCCAGCGCCAGCCGCAGGCGAGCCAGGCCCCTCGACGCACGGCTCTTGACTGACCCGACCGAGCAGCTCAGGGTGGCGGCGACCTCCGCCTCCGGCAGATCGACCACGTACCGCAGCACGATCACGGCCCGGGTGCGCGGCGACAGTGCCCGCATCGCCGCGTACAGGGCGTGCCGCTCCGCCACCGCATCCGTCATGTCCCGGGTGGACCGCTCCGGCAGAATCGCCGTCACCAACTCGTGCACGCGGTAGCGGCGCCAACTACTGATGTGGTGATTGATCATGACGCGCCGCAGGTAGGCCATCGGATCTTCGACCCGCCGCCACCGACGTATCACCTTCACCAGCGCCGCCTGCACCAGATCCTCCGCATCCTGTGCCGATCCGGTGAGGTGGTACGCCACGCGTAAGAGATCCATGTAGCGCGTGTCGACGAACTCTCGGAAATGCTCGTCGTCAGCTGCCATAAGCCCCCGCCTCGATTGGTTACCTGTCAGACCCCGCCGAGGGTCAAAAGGTTGAAGGCGGCGGCGGGCGGGTTCAACGTGCCCCGGATGGCCGCAGCCGGGCGGCATCGCCACAGTGCTGGGCCGTGCATGGTCAACAAACGCCAGAGGGCACATCCGTGATCGGATGTGCCCTCTTACCTCTGGTCGGGGTGGCCGGATTCGAACCGACGACCTCTTCGTCCCGAACGAAGCGCGCTACCAAGCTGCGCCACACCCCGAGGCGTGCCGACAAATAGTAGCCCACCCGCCCCGATGGTCAAACTCGGTACCCCCGCCGACCGGACCCGCCAGCGCGATCGCCGGCCGGGCTGGTTCGTTGATCGACTCGGGTTCCAGGAAGCCGGGCTGTTGACGTGACCAGGACACCCCAACTCTCAGGAACCCGAGTCGATCAACGACAGCTGCCTGGTCCCGCCGCGACGGCTGGCGCGAGAGGGTCAGCGGGGGATGAGGGTGAGGATGCTGGCCTCCGGGGGGCAGGCGAAGCGGACCGGGGCGGTCGGGTGGGTGCCGAGGCCGGCGGAGACGTGCAGCCAGGAGTCCGAGCCGGGCCACCGGTGCAGCCCCTGCGCCATCGAGCGCGGCAGGCCGCAGTTGGTCACCAGGGCCCCGAAGCCCGGTACGCAGACCTGCCCGCCGTGGGTGTGCCCGGCCAGCAGGAGGCCGAAGCCGTCGGCGGCCATCTGGTCGAGCACCCGTGGCTCGGGGGAGTGCGTCACGGCGATGGACAGGTCGGCGGAGGACGCCACCCGACCCGACACGGACGGGTAGTCGTCCCGGTCGATGTGGGGGTCGTCGACGCCGACGAGGTCCAGCTCCCGGCCGCCGGCCTTGAGGCTCGTCCGCGCGTTGTTCAGGTCCACCCAGCCGGCGCCGGTGAAGACCTGCCGCAGCTCCTCGTAGGGAAGCTCCACGCCCTCGGTGTACTCCCGGTCGGGCAGGAAGTAGGTGAAGGGGTTCTTCAACACCGGCCCGGTGTAGTCGTTGGAGCCGAACACGAACGCGCCCGGGTAGTCCAGCAGCGGTTGCAGGGCCCGCAGCACCCCGGGCACCGCGCCCGGGTGCGCCATGTTGTCGCCGGTCACCACCACCAGGTCGGGGTCGAGGGCGGCCAGCGACGCCACCCAGCGCTGCTTGCGCGCCTGGTCGGGCATCATGTGCAGGTCCGACAGGTGCAGCACACGCAGCGGCTCCGCGTCGGTCGGGAGCACCGGCACGTCGTACCGCCGCAGGGTGAACATGTTGCGCTCGACGAGCGACGCGTACGCCAGGGTGACCGCGCCGATCGTGGCGGTTCCGGCGGCGAGCCGGAATAGTGTGCGCTTTCGCATGGCGTTCAGGGTAGTTTGACCGTCCATGAGCACGCTGAAGGACCGCCTCACCGCCGACATGCGTTCCGCGCTCAAGGCGCGCGACGAGCTGACCACCTCCACGCTGCGGATGGCCCTGGCCGCCGTCGGCACCGCCGAGGTCGCCGGCAAGGCCAAGCGCGAGCTCACCGATGACGAGGTGCTCGCGGTGCTGACCAAGGAAGCCAAGAAGCGTCGGGAGGCGGCCACCGCCTTCGCCGACGCCGGCCGCGCCGAGCAGGCCGCGAAGGAGAGCGCCGAGGGTGAGGTGTTGGACCGCTACCTGCCCAAGCAGCTCTCGGACGCCGAGTTGACCGAGCTGGTCTCGGGGGCGCTCGCGGCGGGCGGCTTCACCGGCAAGGCCCAGATGGGCCCGGCGATGAAGGCGGCCCAGGCCGCGGTGGCGGGCCAGGCCGAGGGTGGCCGGGTGGCCGCCGAGGTACGCCGACAGCTCGGTCTCTGACTCACCGGGTCGGTGGCGCGGCACGACCGTGGTCGTAGCCGCCAGCTGGTCCGGTCAGACGAAACGGGCGGGCAGACGAAACGGGCGGGCACCCGAGGAGGGTGCCCGCCCGTCGTGTCCTACCCGTCGGCTCAGCCGTTGGGGCGGCCGTTGCCGGGTCTACCTGGCTGGTTGCCGGGCGGGTTGCCCGGCGTGCCGTCGGTGTTGCCCGGCGTGCCGCCGCCGCTGCTGACCTGGATGGTGACCACACCACCCTTGATCGTGCGTCCGTCCGGGCTGGTGCCGGCCGCGTCGCCCGCCTTGCAGGAGGACGGCACCTTCGCGCTGGAGACGACCGGTTCGAAGCCGGCACCCTTGAGCCGGGACTTCGCCTGCTCCACCGACACGCACTTCACGTCGGGGATGCTGCGCTGGTCACCCTCGGAGATCTTCTGGCCCGGCGCCTCGAACTTGATCCGGTCCTTGCCCTTCATGGCATCGCGCAGGGTCTCGTAGACCGGTGGGTTGATGCCGTCCTTCTCGGCGTGCTTCATCTTGACGTTCGTCTGCGGCCAGTCCGGGTCGGCCATGATGCCGGCCACCGAGTACTGCTTGGTCATGGCGACCAGGGCGGCCGTCTTCTCCGAGTCGGTGGTGCCGGACTTGCCGGCCACCGGCGCGTCGACGATGCCCTTCACCACGCGGGCCGTACGGCTGCCACCGCACTTGCTGGTGCTGGAGTTGTCACCGACCGGGCAGCGGGCGGCGTCCACGGCGGCCCGGGCCACCTCGGTGCTGAACCGCTTCTCGCAGCGAGGGTTGGCGATGTCCAGCTTGTTGCCCTCCGGGTCGCGGATTTCCTGCACCGGGATCGGCTCGCAGTACTTCCCGTCCGCCGCGAGGGTGGCGTACGCGTTGGCCAGGTCGAGCGGCGTGGTGGAGGAGACACCGAGGGTGAACGCGCCCCACTGGTGGGCGGCATCCTTGGTCGCGGCGAACTTGGCGTCGTTGCTCGCCCGGAACTGGATGCCGGCCCGCCGGGCGGCGTCGACCACGTTCTCCGCACCGACCTGCTGTTGCAGCGGGACGAAGTACGTGTTGATCGACGCGCTGAAGGCGCTCCACATGTTCTGCACGCCGCCGGCCTTCAGGCCGGAGTTGGTCGGGCAGTAGAAGTGGGTGCCCTTGCAGGCGGCCGGGCTGCTGCTGTCGATGATGTATTCCGACTTGAACTGCTGCGGCGCGTTGATCGTGTAGCTGAGCGGGATGCCCTTCTCCAGCGCGGCGAGGATGCTGAAGATCTTGAAGGTTGAGCCGGCCTGGTAACCGGTGATGCCGTTGCCACCGGTGAGCAGCGGGTTCACTGTCGCCGGGTAGTTGCCCCGGATGCCCTTCTTGCTCTTGGCCGGGTCGCTGGAGAGCTTGTTCTTCGGGTTCTTCGGGTCGTCGAGCTTGAACTGCCGGTTGACCGCGAGGGCCCGCACCCGGCCGCTGCCCGGCTCGACCACCGCGACCATTGCCGCTTCCTTGCTGTTCACGCTCTTGGCCTTACGGACGGCCTTGTCCGCACCGCGCTGCGCCTGGACGTCGAGCGAGGTCACGATGGTGTAGCCGCCGCTCTTGAGCCGACGCTCCCGGTCGTACGTGGTCGAGCCGAACGTCTCCTGATCCATCCACCAGCGGTAGAAGTAGTCGCAGAAGAAGCCCCACTCGTTGACGTTGGCGGCGACGCAGCCGTTCGGGGTGCGCTTGTCCTTCACCTTCAGCTCGACGGCCTTGGCGGCGTCGGCCTCCTGCTGGGTGATGGCCTTGATGTCGGCCATGTTCTGGATGACGTAGTCGCGACGGTCCTTGGCGAGCGGGTAACCCGCCTCGGTGGTCGGGTCGTTCGTCGTCGGCGCCTTGACCATGCCGGCCAGCAGGGCCGCTTCCTCGATCTTCAGCTTGCTCGGTGGCTTACCGAAGTAGACCTGGCTGGCGGCGAAGATGCCGTACGCGCCGTTGCCGAACGAGGCGAGGTTGAGGTAGCGGGTGAGGATCTCGTCCTTGGAGAACTCCTTGTCGACCTGGAGAGCCAGCCGCATCTCCCGGAGCTTGCGGGCGCTGGTGTCCTCGGTCGCCGCGACCACGTCGGCCGGGTGGGTCGCCGAGTAGGCGATGGCCAGCCGGACGTACTGCATGGTCAGCGTCGAAGCGCCCTGCCGACCGGAGCCCTCGCTCTGGTTGTTGACGAACGCGCGGGCGACACCGTTGATGTCGACGCCGTTGTGCTTGTAGAAGTCGTGGTCCTCGGCCGCGATGATGGCCGTCCGCATGTACGGCGAGATGTCGTCGAACTTGACGTCGCGCCGGTTCTCGTCGTACATCGTCGCGAGCGGGGTCTTGCCGTCGGAGGCCACCAGGTAGCTGATCTGTGGCGCGCGGGCCACCGTCAGCTCCGTGGGCAGGGCACCGAATGTCTCGGCGCCGGCCTTCGCGGCCAGGCCGGACATCGCTACCGCGGGGAAGGCCGCCGCGGCGACCACCACGCCGGCCAGCAGGCCACACACGAGTAGCGATGCGGCGTTGGTCAGCACATTGTGGTCACGTTTCCGCATCCAGGTCACCTCGACAGGGTACGCGAGTAGGGAACGAGGGGCGCTGGGGCGTTCTTTCCCCATTTCCTGCGCGCGCTGCCCTCGTTGTGCTAAACGCACGACCCCCGGTGCTTGGTTGCGTGTGACCTGGCGTGAGTCTCCTCCGATTCAGTGAGGCGGCGCAGCGTTATCGCTGACCTCGGCGGGGTAACCGGCGGTCGAAGGCCCGGGAAGCCGGGAGTGTCCGGAATGATGGATTTCGTCGACAACGTTGCGTAATCGGTCGACTACAGAGCATGATGGGGGCGGCGACAGCGCCACATGTCGTCCGCGCCGCCTTGGGGAAGGCGTGCCGGGCGATCGGGGGGAATTGCCGGCTGACGTGCATCGACGAGGTCGGTAGGTACTGCAAGGGGGGACGTGTACACATGGGCATGATCACTGACTGGCCGTCGCTGGCGGCATGTCAGAACGGGGACCCGGACGCGTTGTTCGTACAGGGCGCCGAACAGAACGTGGCGAAGCGGATCTGCCGGAGCTGCCCAGTTCGGTACGAGTGCCTGGCCGACGCGTTGGACAACCGGATCGAGTTCGGTGTGTGGGGCGGCATGACCGAACGCGAACGGCGGGCGCTGCTGCGTCGTCACCCGCAGGTGACGAGCTGGCGCAAGATGTTCGAGGCCGCGATGAAGAAGAACAGCAAGGACAAGGCCGGCAAGGACAAGATTCTCGTCAGCGCGGCCAACTGACGCCGGTCACGGCCGGCTGATCGCCGCGCCGATCGTCCGTAGCCCGTCGACGTCGTGCACGTCGGCGGGCTGCGCCGTAACCGAAACCGCCGGCACGGCCGGGAACGCCTCGGTGAAGCGTGCGGCGACCTGCTGCTCGCGTACCGCCTGGCGCGCCAGCGCCGCGTGCGCCCGCAGCACGTCGGCGGTGGCCTCGTGCCCACCCAGCTCGGTCAGCCGCTCGGCGGCGACCCGGCTCTGCTCGGCGTCCAGCTCCGGGACCGCCGGGCGGTGCACCCGGTTGAGCACCAGGCCGGCCAGTGGCATCTGCTCCTCGCGCAGCCGGCCCGCGAAGTAGGCGGCCTCCCGAACCGCGTCCGGCTCCGGCGTCGCGACCAGGAGAAAGGCCGTCTCCCGCGCCTGCAGGATGCGGTACGTCTGCTCGGCCCGCTGCCGGAAACCGCCGAACATCGAATCCAGCGCCGCCACGAAGCCGGACAGGTCGGTGAGCAGCTGCGCGCCGAGCACCTTCTGCACCACCTTCGAGAACATCCCGAACGAGGCGGTCACCAGGCTGAACATGCTCCGGCCGCCGCTGCGCGCCGGGGCCAGCAGCAGTCGCAGCATCCGGCCGTCGAGGAAACGGGAGAGTCGGGCCGGCGCGTCCAGGAAGTCAAGGGCCGAGCGGGACGGTGGCGTGTCCACCACGATCAGGTCCCATTCGCCCCGGGCGTGCAGCTGACCCAGCTTCTCCATCGCCATGTATTCCTGAGTGCCGGCGAAGGTCGAACTCATCGCCTGGTAGAACGGGTTCGCGAAGATCTCCGCGGCCTTCGCCGGGTCGGTGTGCTGCAACACCACGTCGTCGAAGGTGCGCTTCATGTCCAGCATCATGGCGTGCAGCTCGCCGCCGCTGCCCTCGACGTCGATCCCCTTGACCTGGCGAGGGGTGTTGTCCAGCTCGGTCAGGCCCAGCGACTGGGCCAGCCGGCGGGCCGGGTCGATGGTGAGCACCACGGTGCGTCGGCCGTGGTGTTCGGCGGCCCGCAGCGCCAGCGCCGCGGCCGTGGTCGTCTTTCCCACTCCGCCGGCACCGCAGCACACGACGATCCGCACGCCCGGATCGGCGAGGATCTGGTCGACGTCCAGCTGCGGCGCCGCGTCTTCGGAAGGCACCAATCGAGCGTATCGGGCCGGTGGGTCCGCGCGCCCGTGCTGCGCTCAGGTGTGAGTCATTCGGCGCGGACGAGCGCCTGGGCCAGCGTCGCCAGCCCCGCCCGGTCCACCCCGTCGGGCAGCAACGGCAGCTCGATCATCGGCAGCCCCAACTCCACCAGGTCGGCGCGGAGCGAATCCTCCAGTTCGCGCCGAATGACCTGGTCACGTGCCTCGTCGTGCAGCCCGGCCACGATGTCCCGATCGGCCGGCAGCCCGGCGGCGACCAGCCCGCGCCTCAACTCCGCGGCGGTGACCGCCTGCCCGGCGGGCAGCGGGGGTCGGACGCCGTTGACGAGCACCTTCCCGACGCCGAAGCCGAGCGCGGTCAGGTCGGCGATCGCGTCGACGGTCTCCTGGATCGGCATCTCCTCCAGCAGCGTGACCACGTGCACAGCGGTCATCGGGGACCGCAGCAACGCGGCCACCCCCTCGCTCTGGGTCTTGATCGGGCCCACCTTGGCCAGCCGGGCGGTCTCCGCCGTCACGTTGAGGAACCGGCCGATCCGCCCGGTCGGCGGGGCGTCCAGCACCACCGCGTCGTACGCGCGCCGCTGCCCGTTGGTGCGGGTGGTGGCCTCCTTCACCTTGCCGGTGAGCAGGACGTCGCGCAGGCCGGGCGCGATGGTGGTGGCGAAGTCGATGGCACCGAGCTTGCGCAGTGCCCGGCCGGCCGCCCCCAGCTTGTAGAACATGTCCAGGTACTCGAGCAGCGCCTCCTCGGCGTCCACCGCGAGCGCCCGCACCTCACCGCCGTCCGGCGCGTCGGCGAGGTGCCGCTCCTCGTAGGGCAGCGGGTCGATGCCGAACAGCTGCGCGATGCCCTGCCGCCCCTCGACCTCGACCAGCAGGGTGCGCCGACCCCCGGCGGCGAGCGCGAGGGCCAGCGCCGCCGCCACGCTGGTCTTGCCGGTGCCGCCCTTGCCGGTCACCACGTGGAGACGGGCAGGCCATCCGGCACCGGCCGGGTCGATCGGGCGCTCAGCTGCACACACCCGTCGAGCCTATCCAGGCATCGGGGTCACGCGACCTCGCAGACCCACCAACCCGTCTTCTGCACCACAGTGAAGCGCAGCTCCTGGTCGGCCACCTTCTCGTCGGCGGTGGTCATGGTGAGCCGGGTGGAGACGGTGGCCCGTTCCCCGGTCTGGTTGTCCACCTTCGGGGTGGTCCACCGGAAGCGCGGGTTCTGGTAGGCGGAGGCGTACTTGTCCACCTCGGCGACCTTCGCGGCGATCTTGTCGTCGTCGCGGGCCGCGGCGCAGACGCGACTGGCGGCCTTCGTCGCGTCGCGGTCCTTGTAGATCGCGGTGAGGAACTCGTCGACGGCGACCGCCGGCTCCTTGGCGCCCTCGCCGGTCTCGGCATTGCGCAGGGTCAGGAAGGCCACCACGCCGCCGCCCACGCACAGCACCATGATCACAACGAGTGCGATGGCCGCGATCAGCAGGCCGCGCTTCTTCTTCGGCTCGGCCGTGCCCGGGTAGGGCGGGTAGGCCGGCGGGGCCGGGGGGATCGGCGGGGGGGTCGGGGTGCCCGACGTCGGCGCGGCGGCCGAGGTGGGGGCGGCGGGCAGCGCCGCCCGGGCGGGGGGCGCGGGGAGAGTGGGCTGCACCGGCGGCGGCGTGGGGGTGGACTGGCTGGGGACACCCGGCGGGCCGGGCTGACCGGCGGGATCCGGGTGCGCCGGCGGGTGGACGGGTGGGCCGGCCTGGTCGCCGCTGGGCGGGTGGGTCATGTCTTTCCCCCAGGGGTGCGGCGCCCGCCGCCACCCCTGGCGCCGAGCGTGATCGAGCGGGCGTCCGGGCGCTGCGCGACCGTCCGACCGGAAGGGTAGCGGTCGATGACCCCCTCGGTGTCGCCCCTGCCTGCCCGGGAGGTCCAGCGATCCGGTGAGCGGTACCCGCGTCGGTTCCGGTGTCGGGCCCCCGACCTGCGGTGTGTCGCATATGTGACTGTTGGTGACCTCTTGTGCGCGTCCTGTTGGCGGGACTGGGGCCACAGACCTACCTTCGTCCCCGGTGCGGGGGCCGGAACGGACGAATGGGGCCGGGCCGGAAGCATGGTCCGAGAGGTACGACCGGAGGCAGTGCATGCGCGACGCGGACAACGTTCCTCGTACCCACTTCCCGACGAACGACCGGCCCCGCCGGCCGGGGACGGTGGTCGAGGCCGGCGGGCAGGTCAGCAACCAGCCGATCAACGAACGGTCGTACCGCCGGACGCCGGAGCAGGCGGAGGCGGCCCGGGTGCCGAGCCAGCCCGTCGAGCGGATCCGCGACGACGACGAGCCGGGCTTCGTCATCCACCTGCCGATCCGGGTGCCGAACCTGGCGGCGGCGACCGTGCTGGCCGGCCGGGTCGCGGTGTCCCTGGGGTTCCTGCCGGAGCTGGACGCCGGCGAGACCACCGTGTCCAACGCCGACGATCAGAACAACCGGCACCGGGTCTTCTGCGACCTGCTGCTGCCCGACCGGTCGCGCTGCCCTCAGGGATACGAGCACGAGGGTCGCTGCGGGGAACTGCCGGCCCCGTCGGAGCAGCGTCCCGTACCTCGTCCCGCCAGCGGACCGTAGGCTGTCCCTCGAACAATTCCGCACCGAGAGGGAGCCCTTCAGCGATGCAGAAGTGGGAATACTCCACGGTCCCGCTGCTGGTCCACGCGACCAAGCAGATCCTCGACAACTGGGGCGAGGACGGGTGGGAGCTCGTCGCCGTGGTCCCCGGACCGAACCCGGACCAGCTGGTCGCCTACCTGAAGCGGCCGAAGGCATGAGCAACGGTCCGCACGCGAAGCTCGCCGAGCTCGGCCTCGAACTGCCCGAGGTCGTGCCGCCGGTGGCCAGCTACGTCCCGGCGGTGCAGTCCGGGCAGCACGTGTACGTTTCCGGCCAGTTGCCGATGGCCGAGGGCAAGCTGCTCGGGACCGGCAAGGTCGGCGCCGGGATCTCCGCCGAGCAGGCGAAGGACCTGGCCCAGCGGTGCGCGCTCAACGCGCTGGCCGCTGTCGACTCGCTGGTCGGCCTGGAGAACGTGGTCAAGGTGGTGAAGGTGACCGGGTTCGTGGCCTCCGCGCCCGGCTTCACCGGTCAGCCCGCCGTGGTCAACGGCGCCTCCGACCTCCTCGGCACCGTCTTCGGGGAGGCCGGCCGCCACGCGCGTAGCGCGGTTGGTGTGGCCGAGCTGCCCCTCGACGCCCCGGTGGAGATCGAACTGATCGTCGAGGTCGCCTGACCCAACCGCGATCTTGCACTTGCTGTCGCGACGAAAGCCGTGAAGAGGCATGAAACAGCAGCAGCAAGTGCAAGATCGCGGGGTGTGGCGGGCGGGGTCGTACGATCGCAGCCATGAGCGGGCACGTGACGGGGGCGGTGGCGGCGCTTGCCGACGAGTTGCCCCGCTGGGTTTCGCTGCTGCGTGCCCCCAACCCGGGGCCGATGACCCTCGACGGCACCAACACCTGGGTGCTGCGCGCCCCGACGGCCGAGTACGCCACCGTGGTCGACCCGGGGCCGGCGGACGAGGGGCACCTGACCCGGATCGTCGAGCACGGCCCGGTCGGGCTGATCCTGATCACCCACGGCCATCCCGACCACACCGAGGGCGCCGCCCGCCTGAGCGAGCTGCTCGGCGGGGTGCCCGTCCTCGCCGTCGACCCGGTGCACACCATCGGCGTGGAGCCGCTGACCAGGTCGGGCGGGAGCTTCGGTGACTTCGGTCTGCGCATCCGCCCGCTGCCGACGCCGGGGCACACCGCCGACTCGGTCTGCTTCCTGGTCGAGCACGACGACGAGCGGGTGGTGCTCACCGGCGACACCATCCTCGGCCGGGGCACCACCGTTGTCGCCCACCCCGACGGGCACCTCGGTGACTACCTGACCAGCCTGGAGCTGCTGTCCGCGTACCGGGGGATTCCGGCGTTGCCGGGACACGGCCCGGCGCTGGCCGACTGCGCCGCCGCCGCCGATTTCTACCTCGCCCACCGTCGGGCCCGGCTCGACCAGGTCCGGGCGGCGGTCGTCGCCGGTGCCCACACTCCCGCCGACGTGGTCGCGACGGTCTACGCGGACGTGGACCGCTCGCTCTGGTGGGCAGCCGAATGGTCGGTCCGTGCCCAGCTGGAGTATCTGGGCGTCGACACCGGGGAATCCCCGCCCGGGGTCAGTGGGTTGGAGCACATGTGACCTGCCCCGTGTGTGGAACCGTTGCCGTTCCCGGTGCGCGGTTCTGCCACAACTGCGGTGCCGCGCTGCCGGCCGCCGCCACGTTGCCGGCGGCCGAGCGTCGGGTGGTCACCGTGCTCTTCGGCGACCTCTCCGAGTTCACCTCCTGGTCGGAGGACCTCGACCCGGAACGCGTCGGCGCGGTCACCGACCGGGTGCTCGCCGCCCTCGCCGGTGCGGTGAAGACCTTCGGCGGGCACGTCGACAAGCTGACCGGTGACGGCATCATGGCGGTCTTCGGCGCTCCGGTGGCGCACGAGGACGACGCCGAACGCGCCGTGCGGGCCGCCCTGTCCATGCAGCGGGCCGTCCGCCGGGTGCTCGACGACGAGCGGGGCGGCGGCGCGCCGCTCGGGCTGCGGGTCGGGTTGAACACCGGCGACGTCATCGCGGGCATCCAGGCCGCCATCGAGTACACGGTCATCGGGGACACGGTGAACACCGCGGCCCGGCTCGCCGACGCCGCCGCAGTCGGAGCCGTCTACGCCGGCGGGCGGACCGCCGCCGCGACGAGGCACGTCTCCTCCTGGCGGGCGTTGCGCCCGTTGCGGCTCAAGGGCAAGCGGGAACCGGTCGAGGCGTACGAGCTGCTGGGTCTGCTGGACGCGCCGGGCACCCGCTCGGGGCTCGGCGACGAGGCGCCGTACGTCGGCCGGGAGACGGAGATCGGTCGGGTCGCCGGCCGGCTGGCCGAGGTGATCGACCAGGGCGACCCACGGGTGCTGCTGATGACCGCCGAGGCGGGTATCGGCAAGTCCCGGTTCGCCGCCGAGGTGGAGCGCCTCGCCGCCGGGTACGACGTCGGTGCCGGCCGGTACGCGGCGCACACCGGGGCCCGGGTGCTCTCGGTGCGCTGTGCCGCGTTCGGCGAACGGCGTCGGCTCGCGCCCCTCGCCGACCTGGTGCGGGCCGCTGTCGGCCTGCCCAGCGACGCGTCCACCGCACTGACCCGCCCGGCGGTGGAGGAGCGGCTGCGTCGGCTCGGGCAGCGGCTCGCCCGATCCGGTGCGGAGACCGCGCCGATCGCCACCGAGCAGCTGCTCGCCCTGCTCGGCTATGCCGAACTCCCGGCGCACGGCGGCACCGACAGCGGCGAGTGGGGCGGGTCGGGTACCCCGGCTGCGGACGCCGAGGTGGTGCCGAACGCGGTCGCCGACCTGCTCAGTGGGCTCGCCTCGGAGGCCCCGCTGGTGATCGTGGTGGACGACCTGCACGATGCCACCGCAGAGACGATCAGCGCCCTCGGGTTGACCCTGTCCAGGATCACCGGCCCGGTGCTGGTGCTGCTGCTCGGCCGCCCGGAGCTGGTGCGTACCGCCGGCGCGCTGACCCGGGTCGCGGACGCCGAGGTGCACTCGTTGCCGCCGCTGCGCGGCGCCGACGCGGCGCGGCTGCTGACGAGTTACCTCGGCGGCGGCAAGCTGCCCCAGGCCGACGCCGACCGGTTGCTCGCCACCGCCCAGGGCAACCCGTTCTACCTGGCCGAACTGGTGACCCTGCTGATCGAGCGGGGTGCGCTCACCACCGAGTCGGTGCGCGGTGCCGGTGCCGCGTCCGTCCGCGGCGTCGCCGTGGAGCGGTCCGGTTCCGGCGATCGGGAGTCGAGCGGGTCGGCCAGCTGGCGGTTGGTGCCGGGTTCGCTGGGCAGCCGGCTGCTCTCCCGCGACCTCGCCGCCGTGCTGGCGGCCCGGATCGACGCGCTGCCGCCGGACGCCCGGTCGGTGCTGCGCGACGCGGCGGTCACCGGTGACACGGTGCCGACCGGCGCGCTGGAGGCGATGCGCGAGCAGCGGGCCGGTCGCGACGGCCGGCCGTCGGCAGTGGTCGCCGTCGAACTCGACCGGGCGATCGAGGAGTTGCTGCAACGCCGGATGCTGCACCGCTCGCGTGCCGGCTACTCGTTCGCGACGCCGCTCATGCGGGAGGCCGCGTACGCCGGGGTGAGCAAGGCCGAGTTGGCCGAGCGGCACGCCGCGTTGGCCCGCTGGGCGGCACCGGTGGACGAGGCCACGCCGAGCACGGTGGGCGGGTTCACCGACGAGGCCCGGGACGACTTCGTGGCGATGCACGTCGAGCGGGCCGCCACGCTCGCCGACGCGGTGAAGCTGCGTCCGGACGCGTCGGCCCGCGCGGTGGTTCCGCTCGGCGTCGCCGCGCTCGGCCGGGCCGCCCGCCGGTCGCTGTCCGCCGGTGAGCCGGCGATGGCCGTCGAGTACGCCGAGCGCGCGACCGAACTGGCCCGCGACGGGGTGCCGGCCGCCGACCAGGTGGTGCACGCCCGGGCGTTGCTCCAGGTCGGCCGGGTCTCCGATGCGTTGGCGTACGCCGAGAAGATCGCCGCGAACGCGCGGGACGAGGCCACCCGGGTCAGCGCCCTGCTGCTGGCGGGGCAGGCCCAGGAGACTCTCGGGGACCAGGGTCGGGCGGTGACCGCCTGGCAGGAGGCGTTGCAGGTGGCCACGGAGGGTCAGCTGCCCACCCAGCGCGCCACGGCCATGCGCCGGCTCGGCATGGCCGACTTCGTGGCCGGGCGGTTGAGCCAGGCGAGCAGCCGGTTGGCGGCGGCGTACCAGGTGAGCCTGGGCGTTCAGGACCGGCGCGGGCAGGCGTGGTCCCTGCAGAACCTGGCCTGGGTGACCACCACCCGGGGTGACTTCGCCGGCACCGACGCGGTGCTCGGCCGGGCGGCCCGGCTCTTCGCCGAGCTGAAGGATCCGTACGGGCGGGCCTGGTTGCGCGGCACCACGGCGTTCGCCCGGCTGCTCGCCGGTCGACTGCGCGAGGCGTGTCGGATGGCGCAGGTGTTCCTGCCGTTCGGTGAGCGGGTCGGCGAGGCGTGGGCGGTGGGGACGTTGCGCGCGGTGGCGGCGTTCGCGACCGCCGAGCTGGGCGATCTGGCCGAGGCGGACCGGGAGGCCCGGCGGGCGTACCGGGAGTTCGCTGCCGCCTCCGACGACTGGGGCCGAGGTTTCGCCCTGGTGGTGCGGGCGGTGGTGGCGCGCGGCCTGGGCGAGCCGGAGCACGCGGCCGACCTGCTCACCGACGCCCTGGCGTACGCGGAGCGCACCTCGCACCCGCTGCTCACCGGGATGGCCGGGACACTGCGTGGGTTCGTCGCGTTGGACATGGGCGACTGCGAGACGGCCGAGCAGGTGGCCCGGGCGGTGCTGACCGCCGTGGAGCCGCACAACCCGCAGGCCCCGGCGCAGGTGGCGCCCCGGGTGCTGCTGGCGACGGCCCGACTCGCCGCCGGCGACTCGGCGACCGCTGTGGGACTGCTTGCTCCGGTGGCCACGGCCGCCGCCAACGCACCCTCGCTGCTCTTCTCCCGCCGCCAGACGATGGCCCAGTACGCTGCGGCGTTGCTCGCGCACGGTCAGCGGGAGCAGGCGTTGGACTGGGCCCGCCGAGCGGTCGGCGCACCCGCCGAGGACGTGCGCAGCCAGGTGATCGCGGCGAGTGTGCTGGCCGAGGCGTTGGCCGCCTGCGGACGTCCGGCGGAGGCGCTGTCCTGTGCGCAGGAGGCGGTCCGCCTGGCGTACGCGACCGAGCAGCGCAGCGAGCGGGCCGCGGCGGACGCCCTCCACGCCCGCCTGGCCGCCCTGGTCTGAACCGCCCCGGGGGAGGGTGCAGGTTCTGCCGGTTCTGGGGATGTGGTGCCCGGGGTGAGCGGCTAGCGTGTCACCACCGCGTACGGGTCCACAGTGGTGACCGTCGCCGTGCCTGGGGAGGCCCTTCATGAAGCTGCCGCGATCCATCGCGGGCTGGACCATCGCGGTCTTCGGCGTGCTGGCGCTGGTGATGGGAGCGGTCGGGCTGCTCTGGCCGGAGGCGCAGCTGCGCATGCTCGGGTTCGAGGTGCCGGCGACGCGGGCCGTCGGTGACCACACCGGGACGTTCCTGCTGGCGTCCTCGATGGCGGCGTTCAACATGGGCGTCTACTACCTGCTCGCCACGGTGACCGAGTGGCGGGCGTTCTTCCGCTTCACGGTGGTCTTCCGGCTGGTCACGTTCACCGTGTTCACCATCGCGGTGCTGGCCGACATCGCTCCCGACCGGTTCTTCGGGGTGGCGGCGTGGGAAGGGCTGGGAGCGGTGGCCACCGCCATCGGTCTGCGTCTGGATGCCCGACGGGGCATCCCGGCCGGTGGGTCCGGAACGTCCGACGGTGCCGAGACGACCGCGGTCGCCGAGGAGGGTACCGGTCCCACCGGTGCGACTCCGGCGGACGCGGCGCGCTGAGCCATCGGTCGGGTTGGGTATTTTCGAGCGGTGACCGACTCCCCGACCGGCGGCGTGCGCGTGCCGATCGTGCCCGGCCTGACTGATTTGCGGGTCTTTGCCCGGGGCGGGTACGCGACCGTCTACCAAGCCACCCAGATCTCCGTGGATCGCGAGGTCGCCGTCAAGGTCGAGAACCGGACGCTGGACAGCGAGCGGGACCAGGCCCGCTTCCTGCGCGAGGCGCGGGCCGCCGGCCGGATGTCGTCGCACCCGCACGTGGTGGACCTCTTCGACGTGGGGGTCACCATCGATCAGCACCCCTACCTGATCATGGAACTCTGCGACGGCTCGTACGCCGAACGGATGCGCACCTCGCCGCTGGGCCCGGTGGAGGCCCGCGACCTGGGCATCAAGATCGCGGACGCGCTGGCCCACTCGCACGCCGCCGGGGTGCTGCACCGGGACGTGAAACCGGCCAACATCCTCTACTCGGGCTTCAACTCGGCGGTGCTCGCCGACTTCGGGCTCGCCGTCCTCGCCGAGCACCGGGACGCCTCGGTCACCCTCGAGGTGCTCACCCCGGCGTACGCGCCGCCGGAGATGTTCAGCCACAGCCCGCCATCGCCGGCCGTCGACGTGTACGCGCTCTGCGCCACCCTCTACGCGGTGATGCACGGCCGACCGCCGCGCTGGCAGTCCGAGCGCAACCCGAGCCTGGTCACCGTGCTGGAGATGTTCAACCAGCCGCTCCCCGCCCTGCCGGGGGTGCCGGACGAGCTGATCGACGTGCTGCGCGCGGGCATGGCCAACGACCCGGGCGAGCGCCCATCCGCCCTGGAGTTGCACGACCTGCTCAGCAACCTGCCGCTCGGCTCGCCGGCGGCACCGGTCAGCGGCGCTCCGATCAGCGGTGGCGCGACGCTGTCCGGCCCGTACGCGGCCAGCCAGCCGGTGCCCCGCCCACCCGTTGAGGACACCCAGCCGACTCTCTCCACCGGCCGGCGTTGGCGGCGATGGCTCTTCGGCGGCGTCGGGGTGCTCGCCCTGGCCGCCTCCGCGACCGCCGGGGCCTGGGTCGCGGACCGGGCGCCACCACCCACCCCGTACCCGTCCGCCACCCAGATCGCGGCGCCGGCGACCGGACCGTTGCCCGGCTGTGCGACCGGCACCGGCGCGCCCACCGCCCTGCCCGAGGGCGCCCGGTGCCTGCCCGAGCTGGAGTGCTTCGGCCCGATGCGGATCCGCGGCAGCCGCGCCGAGGCGGCCCGGCTGTCCTGCGCCGGCCGACACACCTGGGAGACGTACGCCGAGGGCATCCTGCCGGTGTCGCTGGTCGGCGCCACCTACGACGAGGTGGCCGCCGCTGAACCCGTGCGGCAGGTGTGCAGCGCCACCACGTTCCGGCTGACCACCGGGATCGCCGAGGTGACCGGCTGGCACCTGGAGGTGCTACCGCCGGTCGACGGCAGCATCGACCGGACCTACCGGTGTCTGGCGGGGCGCGGCGTGGACGCGCTCACCGCGCCCACGCTCACCGGCCGCTGAGGCCGTTCGACCCGCGTCGGCGGTCACGCACCGCACGCAACGCGTCCCGACTGTCCAACGCGTCGAGGGTGTCCGCGTCGATGCCGTACGGCATCAGCTCGGGCGGCCCGACGGCTGCCGACCGGTCCACCGGCTCGGGATCGTCGCCCTGACGAGCGGCGGAGACGGCCACCCCGGCGACCATGGTCATCAGCACGCAGAGCAGCGCGAGGACCACGCCGAGCAGATCCTGCCGGCGCCACACGACCAGCATGACCAGCGGCGCAAGGGCTCCGAGCGCCGCGAGCACCGCCACTGTGCGCGCATCGGGTCTGGGCAATCGGCTCACCCGTCCAGCATGTCGTGACGAGGCCGGCTGTCAACCGCAGAGCCGACTGTCGTGCCGATCGGCGTCGATCCCGGGCGACCCGGCCGACATGGCCGACGGCACCCACACGGACTGGACAAGAACCGCTACTCTCAGTGTCCCGCAGGCTCTTCCGGCAGCGAGGTCGCCCATGAGCTCAGGCAGTTCGCAATCCCGGCTCCGCTCGATCGCGTCGACGCTGGCGGTCGCCCTGACTCTCACCCTGGCCGCTGCCGCCGGTTGCGACAGCCGCAAGGAACCGGAGTTGCTGTCGGTGCAGGAGAAGATGCGCGAGACCCACATCTACGGCCAGTCGAAGCTGCGCATCGGCGTCGCCACGAACGAGCCGCTCATGGGTGAGCTGCGCAACGGTCAGCACGTCGGGTTCGACGTCGAGATCGCCCGGTACGTCGCGGCCTCCCTCGGCTACGAGGGGGAGCAGCGGCTGGAGTTCGTGTCGGTCGCCACCGAGGACCGCATCCCGTCGCTCCAGGGCGGCACCGTCGACCTGGTGGTGTCCAGCTTCTCCATGACCGAGGACCGTAAGAAGCTGGTCAGCTTCGCCGGGCCGTACTTCGTCACCACGCAGGAGGTGATGGTGCCGGTCCGACTCAAAGACAAGATCCGCACCATTGAGGACCTGCGCGACCCGGCCTACAAGGTCTGCACCAGCGGCGGCTCCACCACCGAGGCCGAGTTGGAGAAGCACCAGGTCAAGACGTTCGTGGTCAAGGACGTCGGCGACTGCGTCGACGGCATCCGGAAGGGCCGCTACGACGCGGTCAGCTCCGACGAGTCGATCCTCGCCGGTTTCCTGGCCAGCTTCCCCAAGGAGTTCGAGATCGTCGACATGCCGTTCGGCACCAGCGAGTTGCTGGGCATCGGCGTGCCGATCGGTGATCCCGCGCTGCGCGACCTGGTCGCGTACTTCCTGCAGAAGAGCTACGAGCAGGGTCGCGACGGGGACGCCAGCCCCTGGCAGACCGCGTACAACCGCACCCTCGGCCCGTGGCTGAAGGCCGAGAAGCGCCAGCCGCAGCCGCTGGAGGTGCCGAAGCTCGTCGACTTCGACGACAAGGCGCCCGCGAAGTGAGCGCGGCACCGACCGCCACCGGCGGAGACGGGCCGGTGCCGCCGCCCCGCAGCTCCGTGCCCGGCGGCGCTGACGAGGCGCCGAGAGTCGACGGTACGGCCACCGCAGCACCGGTCGTCGACCCTCCACCGGCCGGACCGGACGGTGAGGTTGCCTGGCCGGCCGCCGTGCCGGTCGCCGAACCGGCCGAACCGGTCGTCGCCGAGGTGCAGCCCGGGCGGGTCCGCTGGGATCCGGCGGAGCGGCGGGCCCGAGCCAGCCAGTCGTTCTGGACCGCGGTGGTGGGCGTACCCGCGATCTTCTCGGTGCTCCGCCTCGGCGTGGAGGCCGGCGGCGAGCTTCAGACCACGCTGCTGCTGGTGGCCAACGTCGGGCCGGTCAACCTGCTCGCCGGCTTCCTGACCACGGCGGCCCGGCTGCTCTCCACCGGCCTGGTCGCGGTGTTCGCGCTCGGCGCGGTGCTGGCCGTCAGCGCGGACCGACTCCCGCCGGGCACCCGGCGTCGCCCGCTCTTCGCCCGCTGGGCCGACATCACGCCGGCCTGGGTGGTGCTGGCCAGCTTCCTGCTCGCCCTGATCACCTGGCCGCTGCTCTACCTTCCGCTGCTGTTGCCGGCGTTCGTGGCCGCGTTCCAGCTGCGCCCCGGGCGGCTGCACGAGCGGGTCGTGCCTCGGCTGCTGCTGATCGGCGCGCTGCTCGCCGGTTACGGCTGGCTGATGCTGCCGACTCTGCGTGCGGCGGTGCAGCAGGGTGGCGAGTTGCTGGTGATCGCGCTCATCGTGGTGCCTCCGCTGCTGGCCCTGTTCATCGCGGGGCCGCTGCCGGGCATGGTGATCCGGCCGCTGGCGTCGGTGACCGAGGTGGCGGTGCTCGCCACACTGGTCTGGGCAGCGGTGCCGGTGATCAGCACACCGGTGCTGCCGCTGACCGTCACCACCGTGGGCCCGGAGAGTGGGCCCACCGAGGACGTCCGCGGGCACGTGGTCACCACCGACGACGTCAACATGGTGATCCTCCAGGAACGGGGTGGGGTCCGGTACGTCCCTGTCGATCTGGTCCGCGCCCAGGTGCTCTGCCCGAGCGAGGAGGAGTTGCCCCGCCACCAACTGCGCATTCACGACTTCCATGTCGAGGATTCACTGTTGGAGGGCATGGGTCGTCGGGTCCGCCCGGTCCACCGCATCGACGCCGCCTGCCGCACCCCGGCCTGACCGCCGACGTCGCATCGCCGGCGTGACCGCTGCCGGCTGCATCGCCGGCGTGATCGACTCGGCTTTCAGGAAGTCGGGGCGTTGTTGACGCCTGGACACCCCAGGTTCAAGAAAACCGAGTCGATCACGCACTGTGGTCGCGAGCGGGCGTCCGGCCAGGGCCGGACGCCCACGCGTGTGCCGTCAGTACGACTTGTCCTGGCCGAGGACATGTTGGGCCACGAAGTTGAGGATCATCTCGCGGCTGACCGGGGCGATCCGGCCGGCCCGGACCGCGCCGAGCAGGGTCGCCACCCCGTACTCGGTGGTCATGCCGGCCCCGCCGAGCACCTGGACGGCGGTGTCCACGGCGAGCGCGGCGGCCTCACCGGCCGCGTACTTGGCCATGTTGCCGGACACCCCGGCCTCCAGGTCGCGGCCGGCGTCGTACAGCGTGGCCGCCTTCTGGATCATGAGTCGGGCCAGCTCCACCTGCACCGCCGCGTGGGCCAGCGGGTGCGACACGCCCTGGTGGGTGCCGATGGTCCGACCACCCCAGACCTTGCGGGTGGCGGTGTACTCGCTGGCCCGCTCGATGGCGTACCGGCCGGTGCCGGCGCCCATCGCGGCCACCGTGATCCGCTCCGGGTTGAGCCCGGCGAAGAGTGCCGGCAGCCCCGCGTCCACCGACTCACCGAGCAGCGCGTCGGCGGGCACCCGCACGTCGTCCAGGTAAAGCAGGAACTGGTTCTCCGGAGACACGATCTCCATGTCCAGCTTGGACCGGGTCAGCCCGGCCGCGTCGGTCGGCACCAGGAACAGCGCCGGCTTGAGCCTCTGCGGAGGCGTATCCCCTGAGCCGGCTGGGCCGTCATCAACGGCGACGCGGGCCACCACCAGCACGTGCCCGGCCTCGTCGACCCCGGAGATGTAGCACTTGCGACCGTTGAGCACCCAGTCGTCGCCGTCGCGCCGGGCCACCGTGCCGAGCCGGTGGAAGTTGGAACCGGCCTCCGGCTCGGTGATCGCGAAGACGATCTTCTGGGAGCCGTCGGCCAGGCCCGGCAGGTGCCGTTTGCGCTGCTCCTCGGTGCCGTGCCGGTTGATCACGGTCGCCGCGATGGCCGGCGACACCACCAGCAGCAGCAACGGGCAACCGGCCGCCGCCAACTCCTCGCAGACGATGGCCAGTTCGGTGATGCCGCCGCCCCCACCGCCGTACTCGGTGGGGATGTTGACCCCCAGGTAGCCGAGCCGTCCCGCCTCGGCCCACAACTCGGTGGTGTGCTCACCGGCCTTCGCCTTCTCGACGAAGTAGCCGTGGCCGTAGCGGCGGCCCAGGGCCCGCACGGCGTCGCGCAACTGGTCCTGCTCGGGGGTGAGGTCGAAGGTCATCGGGGGTCCTCCTCGGGATTCGACGGCTCCGGATCGGCGGGTGCGGGGGAGCTGTCGATGACGGCCAGCACTGCGCCCGCCTGCACCTGACCACCGGTCGGCACCGGCAACTCGGCGACCACACCGTCGATCGGGGCGAGCACGGGATGTTCCAGCTTCATCGCTTCCAACGTGAGCAGCGGGTCGCCGGCCGTGACCCGCTGACCGACCTGGACGTGCACCCGGGTCACCGCGCCGGGCAGCGGCGCGAGCAGCGACCCCGCACCCACTTCCGTCGTGGGCAGGGGAAGACGCGGCAGCTCGGTCAGGCTCGCCGCCCCGTCCGGGCCGTCCACGAAGACCGCCGACCCCACCCGGTGTACGCGGTACCCGCGCCGAACCCCGTCGACGTCGAGCACCACCCGGTCCGCTGTGGCCTGAACCAGCGCCACTGTCGGCGGGCCCGCTGACCCGGCGGCGTCGGAGCCCGGCGCTGTGCTGCCCCAGTCCGCGAGCCGGCCGGTCCGGTCCAGGCGGTAGCGCACCTCGATCTCGTGGCCGTCCGACTGGACGAGGCGGGTGACCTGCGGGACGGCGGGCACGTTGCGCCACCCGGAGGGGAGCCCGGACAGCACCGGCGCGGTCGCCCGACGGTGCGCCGCGCCCGCCAGCGCGGCGGCGAGGGCGGTGAGCGGCACCTGGTCGGTGGGGAGCAGCGGGTCGAAGACCTCCGGGTGCCGGTCCAGGAAACCCGTGTCGATCTCCACGGCGGCGAACGCGGGGCTGCGCAGCACCCGGACCAGCAGGTCCCGGTTGGTGGTCACCCCGTGCAGCTCGGCCCGGGCCAGCGCGCCGGCCAGCAGCCGGGTCGCCTCCGCCCGGGTGCGACCCCAGGCGACCAGCTTCGCGAGCATCGAGTCGTAGTGCACCCCGACCACCGAGCCGGCCACCACACCCGAGTCGAGCCGCAGACCCGGCCCGACCAGCCCACCGAACTCGGTCGCCACCGCGCCGACGCTGAACCGGTGCAGCGTCCCGGTGTCCGGCCGCCACCCCGCCGCCGCGTCCTCGGCGCACAGGCGCACCTCGATCGCGTGCCCGGTGCTCCCCGGAAGGTCCGCCGGCAGCGGCTCACCCTCGGCGACGAGCAGTTGCAAACCCACCAGGTCCAGGCCGGTGCACAGCTCGGTGACCGGGTGCTCCACCTGGAGCCGGGTGTTCATCTCCAGGAAGAAGAACTCACCACCCGGGGCGAGCAGGAACTCCACAGTGCCCGCGCCCAGATAGTCCACCGCACGCCCGGCCGCCACCGCCGCCTCGTGCAACGCCGTCCGCACCCGCTCCGGTACGACCGCCGGTGCCTCCTCGACGATCTTCTGGTGTCGCCGCTGGATCGAGCACTCCCGGTCGCCGAGCGCCACCACCCGACCGTGGGTGTCGCCGAAGATCTGCACCTCGACGTGCCGGCCGCGCTCGACGTACCGCTCGATGAAGACAGTGCCGTCGCCGAACGCGGCAGCCGCCTCGCGGCGCGCGGAGGCGACCGCCTCGGCCAACTCGTCGGCGGTCCGGACGATCCGCATCCCCCGGCCGCCACCGCCGGCCGACGCCTTCACCAGCACCGGGAAGTCCGTGATCTTGTCCGGGTCGGTCCAACTGGGCAGCATCGGCACGCCCGCCTCGGCGAGCAGCGCCTTCGCCGCCAGCTTGTCGCCCATCGCGGCGATCACCTTGGCTGGCGGCCCGACCCAGGTCAGGCCCGCATCGGTCACCGCCGCCGCGAACTCGGCGTTCTCGGCGAGAAACCCGTAACCCGGGTGGACCGCGTCCGCGCCGGTGCGCCGGGCCGCGTCCAGGATCAGATCCACCCGCAGGTACGTCTCGGCCGGCGTGTTCCCGGGCAGCCGGACCGCCTGGTCGGCCTCGGCGACGAACGGCGCGTCGGCGTCCGCGTCCGAGTGCACGGCGACGGTCTGCACGCCCATCGCACGGCAGGTGGCGAAGATCCGACGGGCGATCTCACCCCGGTTGGCCACGAGCAAGCGTTCGATCATCGATTGACCCCTCACATCCGGAAGATGCCGTAGCCGTCGGCACCCTTGACGGGTCCGTTGTGGATCGCCGAGAGGCAGAGCCCGAGGACGGTCCGGGTGTCCCGAGGATCGATCACCCCGTCGTCGTAGAGCCGGCCGGAGAGGAAGAGCGCCCCGGACTGCGACTCGATCTGCTGCTCGACCATCATCCGCATCGCCGCGTCCGACTCCTCGTCGTAGTCGCGCCCCCGGGCGGCAGCCGCCTGCCGGGCCACGATGGACAGCACACCCGCCAGTTGAGCCGGGCCCATCACCGCCGACTTCGCGTTCGGCCAGGTGAACAGGAACCTCGGCTCGTACGCCCGGCCGCACATGCCGTAGTTGCCGGCCCCGTACGAGGCACCCAGGTTCACCGTCAGGTGCGGCACCGTCGAGTTCGACACCGCGTTGATCATCAGGGCGCCGTGCTTGATGATGCCGCGCTGCTCGTACTCGGTGCCGACCATGTAGCCGGTGGTGTTCTGCAAGAAGATCAACGGGGTGTCCGAGGCGTTCGCGAGCTGGATGAACTGGGCCGCCTTCTGCGCCTCCGCGCTGAACAGCACCCCTCGGGCATTCGCCAGCACCCCCACCGGGTACCCGTGCAGCTCGCCCCAACCGGTGACCAGCGCGTCCCCGTACGCCGGCTTGAACTCGTCGAAGTCGCTGCCATCAAGGATCCGGGCCAGCACCTCCCGGGGGTCGAACGGCACCTTCAGGTCGGCGCTGGTGATGCCGAGCAACTCCTCCGGGTCGTACTTCGGCTGCTGCGGCACCGCCGTACGCGGCGACGGGCCCTGCTTACGCCAGTTCAGCCGGCGGACACACTGCCGGGCCAGCCGGATGCCGTCGCGCTCGTCGGCGGCCAGGTAGTCGGCGAGCCCGGACGTGCCGGCGTGCATCGCCGCGCCACCCAACGACTCGTCGTCGGTGACCTCGCCGGTCGCCATCTTCACCAGCGGCGGACCGGCCAGGTAGACCTGCGACCGGTCCCGAATCATGATCACGTGATCGGACATCCCCGGCACGTACGCGCCACCGGCCGTCGCGTTGCCGAAAACCACGCTGACAGTGGGGATGCCCGCCGCCGAGAGCCGGGTGAGGTCACGGAACACCCGACCACCGGGGATGAAGATCTCCGCCTGGGTGGGCAGATCCGCCCCGGCCGACTCGACCAGGTTGACCATGGGCAGCCGGTTGGCAAGCGCGATCTCGCCGGCCCGCCGGGTCTTCGCCAACGACCACGGATTGACAGCGCCGCCGCGTACCGTCGGATCGTTCGCGACGATCAGGCACTCCACACCCTCGACCACCCCGATACCGGTGACCACACTGGCCCCGACCGGGAAGTCCGAGCCGTACGCGGCGACCGGCGACAACTCCAGGAACGGGCTGTCGGCGTCCACCAGGAGCTCGATCCGCTCCCGGGGGAGCAGCTTGCCTCGGGCGTGGTGCCGGGGCACGTACTTCTCGCCGCCACCGGCCCGCGCCTGGTCCAGCGCGGCGTCCAACTCGGCCAGCCGCTCCAGCAACGCCGCCCGGTTCGCCACATACGAGGGCGCGGACGGGTCAACCGAGCTGTCCAGGATCGTCACCGTGCCTCCTTGGTTCGCGACTGCGGGGCTCGCAAGATCGGCTCACTCCTCGCGCTCACAGCGCCCCCTTCGTTCGCGACTGCGGGGCTCGCAAGATCGGCTCACTCCTCGCGCTCACAGCCCCATGCCCTTCGCGATGATCTCGTTCATGATCTCGGTGGTGCCGCCGCCGATGCCGAGGATCCGCGCGTCGCGGTAGTGCCGCTCCACCTCGGCGTCGCGCAGGTAGCCGAAGCCGCCGTGCAGCTGCAACGCCTCGTCGACGACGTGGTCGCAGGCGGCCACCGCCATGTTCTTGGCCATCGCCACCTCGGTCACCACCGGCTCGCCGGCAGCGACCCGAGCGGCGACGTCGTGCACGTACGACCGGGCGGCCTCAGCGCGGGTGTGCATCTCGGCCAACCGGTGCCTGATCAGCTGCCGGCTGGCCAGCGGACGCCCGAAGGTCTCCCGGTCCCGGCACCAGCGCACCGCCAGCTCGACGCAGCGCTGCGCTGTCGCGTACGCCTGGGTCGCCAGCGACAGCCGTTCCGCAGCGAAGTGCTCCATGATCGCCAGGAAGCCGGTGTTCTCCGCGCCGATCCGGTTGGCGACCGGCACCCGCACGTCGGCGAAGGACAGCTCGGCGGTGTCCGAACAGTGCCAGCCCAGCTTCTCCAACCGGCGTCCCACGGTGAACCCGGGTGACCCCTTGTCGATGACCAGCAGGGTGAGTTCACCGCTGCCGGGGAAGTCGGTACACACCGCGGTGGTCACGAAGTCGGCCCGCTGGCCGCTGGTGATGTAGGTCTTCGACCCGTTCACCACGTAGTGGTCGCCGTCGCGGCGGGCGGTCGTGCGGATGCCGGCCACGTCTGAACCGCCGTCCGGCTCGGTGATGGCCAGCGCGCCGATCATCGTGCCGGACAGGGTGGGCCGGACGTACCGTTCGATCAGGCTGTCATCGGCCGGGGACGAGACGCCGCCGAGCCGACCGCCCAGCGAACCACCGGTGCGGGCACCGGCCGCCGCGACCATGTGCGGCAACGCGATCCCGTGCGTGAACAGGGCTGCCACCAGCCCGGACGAGCCGCCGGAGCGGATCAGCTCCTCGGTCACGATGATCGAGTCGAGCAGGTCACCGCCGCTGCCGCCGACCGACTCCGGGAAGCCGATACCGAGCAGGCCGAGCTTCGCGGCAGTCGCGTGCAACGCCCGGGGCACCTCGCCGGCCCGCTCCCAGTCGTCCAGGTGCGGCAACACCTCCCGGGTCACGAACGCCCGGGTCAGCTCGCGCAGTTGCCGGCGCTCCGGGGTGTCCACGATGCTCACGGCGTTCCCTTCGGGAGGTCGACGATCCGGGCGCGCAGCAGCTCGCCGAGCGCCTTGGCCTGTGGGTCGAACCGGGTGGACGCGGCCACCCCCGCGCCGAGCAGGCCCTCGATCACGAAGTTGACGGCGCGCAGGTTCGGCAACTCATAGCGCCGCACCGACAGCGAGGCGGTCTCCGGCAGCAGCTCGGCCAACCGGTCGACGGACAGCCAGGTCCGCAGCCACGCGTACCCGGTGTCGGAACGCGCCCAGACACCGAGGTTGGCGTCTCCGCCCTTGTCCCCGGAGCGCGCACCGACCACCTCGCCGAGCGCCCCGCGCCGGGTCGGGCCGTCGACCGCGACCTCGCTACCCGAGGCGGGTTCGTCCTGCACCGTTGGGGCGGTGCGGATCGGCGGGGCGATCGGCACCCGCTCGCCGCCGGGCAGCACCGCGATGTGCGCCACCGCGTCCTGCGGCACCGTGTCGGCGGTGAAGACGCCGTACGGTGTCGCGTCGCCGGGCACCGTGGTCAGGGTGCACCCCGGGTACGAGGCCAGGGCCAGCTCCACCGCGGCGGCCGAGAAGGCCCGCCCGGCCCGCGTCTTGTCGCCGTCACGCAGGTGTACGTGCAGCAGCGCGCTGGCCGCCTCCGTGTCGGCGGCGTCCTCGTGGTCGGTGCGCGCCAGCGTGAACTCCAGCCCGTCAGCGCCCACCGCCTCCTCGATCTGCCCCCGGACCAGCGCCGCCTTCGCCTCGATGTGCAGACCGCAGAGGACGAACGTCATCGAGTTGCGGAAGCCGCCGAGGTTGTTGACGCCCACCTTGAGGGTTGGCGGTGGAGGCGTGCCCCGTACGCCGGAGACCCGGACCCGGTCCGGCCCGTCGGGGTGCAGCGCCACGGTGTCCAGTCGGGTGACCACGTCCGGCCCGAGATAGGACGGCCCGCCGATCTCGTAGAGCAGTTGGGCGGTGACCGTCTCCACGGTGACCGCGCCACCGGTGCCCGGATGCTTGGTGACCACCGACGAGCCGTCGGAGTGCACCTCGACGATCGGGAACCCGGGCCGGTGACCGCCGTCGGGCAGTTCGGTGAAGAAGCTGAAGTTGCCGCCGGTGACCTGTGCGCCGCACTCGACGAGGTGCCCCGCGACGGTGGCCCCGGCCAGCTCGTCGAGGTCGTCGCGGCCCCACCCGTACCGGGCGATGGCCGGGCCGACCACCAGCGACGCGTCGGTGACCCGGCCGGTGACCACCACGTCGGCAGCGGCGTCCAGGCAGGCGGCGATCCCGAACGCGCCGAGGTAGGCGTTGGCGCTCAACGCGTCCGGCCGCTGGATCGTGTCGCCTTCGACGTACCCGATCCGGGCCGGCAGGCCCAGCCGGTTGGCGAGCTTCTCGATGGCCGTGGCCAGGCCGGCCGGGTTCAGCCCGCCGGCGTTGGTCACGATCCGCACCCCTCGGTCGAGCGCGGTGCCGAGGCAGGTCTCCAGTTGCCGCAGGAACGTCTTCGCGTAGCCCAGGTCGCTGTCGCGGAGACGGTCCCGGGCCAGGATCAGCATGGTCAACTCGGCCAGGTAGTCGCCGGTCAGCACGTCCAGCTCACCGCCGTCGAGCATCTCCCGCCAGGCGGTGAACCGGTCGCCGTAGAAGCCGGAGGCGTTGCCGATGCGGATCACGCCCGTACCCCGTTCCCGCCGGCCGGCTTGCGGCCGTCACCCGGCGGCCCGGCGAAGGCCTGTGCCACGTCGAGCCACTCGTCGGCGACCGGCCCGGTGGCCACCAGGTCGAGGTCCGCGCGGTGCCGGCGCTGGGTGACCAGCTGGCAGAAGTCCCGGGCCGGGCCGGTGACCCGGTCGGCGGCGTCCGCCGGCCCCCAGCTCCACGTGTCGCCGCCGGGCCCGACCAGCTCGACCCGGACCGGCGCCGTCGGCGCCTCCCGGCCGTGCGCGATGAAACCGTGCCCGAGGGTACGCACGCCCAGGTGCGCCACGTGCCGAAGCCGGTCGCTGTCGGGGCGGACCACGCCGAGGGCGTCGGCGACGTCCGCGCCGTGTGCCCAGGTCTCCATGAGCCGGGCGGTGGCCATCGAGGTGGCCGACATCCGGGTGCCGTACCAGGGCAGTTTGTCACCGGCCGGAACGGCGGCCAGCGCGTCGACGAGCGCGGTTCGCCCGGCCCGCCAGCGGGCGAGCAGCTCGGCCGGCGGTGCCAGGAACTCCTCGGCTCCCACGTCGACCATCCGCGTCACGTCCGGCGCGGAGGTCACCGTCGCGTAGAACGCCTCCGCGTCGGTGGCGGCCAACAGTGCCACGTGGTCGGTCCAGGCGAGGTGCGCGATCTGATGCCCGATGCTCCAGCCCGGCGCGGGGGTCGGCCTCGCCCAGTCGGCTGCGGGCAGTGTGGCCACCAGGGCGTCCAGCTGGGCGGACTCGTCGGCCAGGTCCGTGAGCAGGTCGCTGAGGTCGACCATGGTGCCTCCGGTCGGTGGGGGCCGGTGCGGCCGGCGGTCAGGGGGTGAGCAGGGTGGTGAGCTGGCGCTTCCAGGTGGTCAGCAGGGCGGCCCGGCGGGCCGAGTCGTCGCTGAGCAGGTTGGCCACCCCGAGCCCGCGGAGCAGGTCGAGGGTGGCCTGCACCGCTTCGCGGACGCCGGGTCGACGCTCGTCGACGCCGAGCAGGGAGACGGTGAGCCGGTGCATCTCCCGCCCGACCGTCGCCTCCAGCGGCACCAGGGCGTCGCGGAGTTCCCGGTCGGTGCGGGCGGCGACCCAGAGCTCAAGCGCGGCCACGAAAAGCGGACCGGTGAACGCCACGGCGAGCAGGTCGACGACCCGGTCCAACCGTTGTGGGCCAGCCGGCAACGCCTCGGCCTCGGTGCGCAACTCGTCGGCCCGACGCTCGGCCAGGTGGGCCACGGCGGCCGTGACCAGCGCGGCCTTCGTCGGGTAGTGGTGCAGCTGAGCCCCACGGGAAACACCGGCCCGCGCCGCGACGACGGTGGTCGTGGTGCCGGACCAACCGTGCTCGATCAGGCAGTCGACGGTCGCCTCCAGCAGCCGGGCCTGGGTGGCGCGGCTGCGTTCCTGCTGGGGGACACGGGTCGATGCGGGGGACACGCGAACAGCCTGGGGCCTGAGAAACAAACAGTCAAGACTGACTTTTTTAGACCCGTGTCGCTCGGGTGCGAGCCGGGCGGGCTCGGGCTCGCGCAGGCGCGGCGGATTCGTGACGGGACGGCGGGTGGTGACGGCGCGGCGTGGCGGTGGCGCCGCCCAGGAGACGGCATGGGGGCAGTGGCCTCGCTTTGGAGCTGATGTCACAAACGAATCACCGGTCGGCCTCACCGGTCGGCCTCACCCGTTGCCTGTTGCCTGTTGCCTTGCCTTGGATCTGCTTGCCGAATGCCGACCACTGATGCCGCAAACGATTCAGCTCCAAAGGGCCCGTGACCCGTACCGAAGTGCTGCCGGCGTGGCCGTCGGGTGCCTGCTCGGCGACCGCCGGATGCCGCGTTAGCGGCTGTCGAACAGCCTTCCCAGCGGCGGGCCGCCAGCTCTGCGCCGTCTCGCGCCGCCAGCTTTGCGCCGTCTCGCGCCGCCAGCTTTGCGCCGTCTCGCGCCGTCGGCTGTGCGCCGTCGGGCTGCCAGTTCTGCGCCGTCAGGCTGCCGGCTCAGCGGCCGTCTCGGGGGCCGAAGACGGTCAGCGCGTCGGCGTCGCTGTGTTGGGAGCGGAGGTACTCGTCGGCCCAGGCGGCGGCGTCGGGGAAGGTCGACTCCGCTGCCACCCGGGCGCAGGCGGCGTCCACGTCGAACGCGGTGCGGCGCAGTTGGACGCCCGGCCCGAGCAGCGCCCACCACGCCCCCGCGCCCCCGTACGGCATGCCGATGCTGCCCGGGTTCACCACCAGCCGCCGGTCGACCAGCCGGGTGAAGGGCATGTGGGTGTGGCCGCAGACCACCGTGGAAACCTCGGCGGGAAGACCGTCGAACACCTCCGCCCAGCGGGCCAACCGGGAGTCGACGAGCACTACCTCCTCGTCGTCGCGGGGCGTCGCGTGGCAGAACAGCGTCGGCCCGAGGCCGTCGACCTCCATCGTCACCGTCGCCGGCAGCGCGCCCAGCCGGGCCACCTGATCGTCACGCAGTTGCCCGGCGGCCCAGTTCGACACCTCGATCGACGCGGGATGCCCGGCCCGGGCCTCGACCAGCTCGCGATCGGCGTTGCCGCCGACCCAGCACACCCGGTCGCCCAGGTCGGCGAGCACGTCCAGCACCTCGACCGGTTGCGGGCCCGCGGCGATGTCACCGGTGAGCACGATCAGATCGGCGGCGGCGACGTCCGGCTCAGCCAGGACGGCCTCCAGCGCCGGCAGAACACCATGGATGTCGGAGAGCACGGCAACACGGTTCACCATGGCCCCACCCTCACCGCTGGCACCGCCCCGGGGCCAGCGATTCTGCGCCAGGCAGATGGCAAACGTCCCCGTCTGCGGCCGGCGCCGGCCGCAGACGGGGACGTGCTGTGCCGCTCAGACGCGGGCGCGACGGGCCAGGCGCTCCGGGTCCAGAATGATGATGCTCTTGCCGTCCAGGCGCAGCCAGCCGCGCGAGGCGAAGTCGGCCAGCGCCTTGTTGACGGTCTCCCGGGAGGCGCCGACGAGTTGGGCGATCTCCTCCTGGGTGAGGTCGTGGGTCACCCGCAGAACGCCACCGTCGCGGGTGCCGAAGCGCCCCGCCATCTGGAGCAGGTTCTTGGCGACCCGGCCCGGCACGTCCGTGAAGATCAGGTCGGCGAGCGAGTCGTTGGTCCGGCGCAGTCGACGGGCCAACACCCGGAGCAACTGCTCGGCGATCTCCGGGCGGTTGTTGAGCCACGGCCGCAGCGCCTGCTTACGCAGCCGCACCAGCCGGGTGTCGGTCACCGCGGTGGCGGTCGCCGTACGCGGACCCGGGTCGAAGAGCGACAGCTCACCGACCATGTCCGACGGCCCCATCACCGCGATCAGGTTCTGCCGGCCGTCCGCCGCGCGGCGACCAACCTTGATCTTCCCGGACAGCAGGATGTAGAGGCTGTCACCGGGCTCGCCCTCATTGAAGACGATCTCGCCCTTGCGGACCTCGATCGTCTCCATCTCCTTGGCAAGCGCCTCGGCAGCTTCCGGGTCAACACCCTGGAAGATCCCGCTGCGGGCCAGTACCTCGTCCATTGCGCACCTCCGGTTGCGCGTGCCGTCCGTCGGCCGGGGCCGCCGTCCGCTGATCCCCTCGCGCGCCGCCAAGTCTAGGCGCACGTGAGCATGAATCAGAGGTCGCCCCTGGAATCTTGATCGGTGGGCGTAACCTGCCCGACGTGCTGAGCGAGCCGATTCTGACCAGCCGCGCCGAGGACGGGCGGCACGTCCCGCTGCTCGTCTGGCGCGCGGACGTGCCGCTGCGGGCGGTGAGCAGTGGCCCGCTGGGCGGTGGCATCGGGGTCCGGCGGTGGGTGCTGAACGCGACAGTGCCGATGTCGTACGACCGGGAGGACCCCGCGGCGCACCTGGCCTCGCTCGCCGCTGAGCTGGCCCTGGACGGCGCCGGGGTCGGTCTGCTGACCGGCGTCGATGTGGCCGAGGTGGTGGCGCGGACCGACACCGGGGTGCGGGCCTGGGCGACGGTCGGGCTCGGCACGCCGGTGCCCGCGGCCGCGCCGACGCCGGCCGCGCTCGCCGAGCGCGTCGGCACAGTCAACATCGTGGTGTACGTGCCGGCCCGGCTCGCCGACTCGGCACTCGTCAACGCGGTGGCCACCGCGACCGAGGCGAAGACCCAGGCGATCACCGACCTGAGGGTGCCGGGGACCGGCACGCCCACCGACGCGGTCACCGTGCTCTGCCCGGTGGACGGGCCGGAGGCCGCGTACGGCGGGCCGCGCTCCACCTGGGGCGCCCCGCTCGCCCGAGCGGTGCACGCGGCGGTCCTGGCCGGCGGCGCCCGGCCGGTCGTGCCGTGGTCTGAGCAGCTCAAGGGTGCAAAGTCCAACCGATCGGCCATCGTCGGCGGGTTTAACGACCGGTAGGGTCGCGGGCGATGTACGCTCCCGCCCCCCTCGCGTCCCGCCCGCGTCGCCGCGTCGCCCTCGGCCTCGCCGCGCTGCTGGCCGCCCTCCTCGTGGCCGGCTGTGCCGACCCCGGTGGTGAGGCACCCGTCTGGCAGCCCGGCGCGGGAGGTGGTGGCACCGGCGCACCGGTCTCCACCGCCGGCCCGAAGGCCACCGGGCCCGCCTCCTCCGGTACGGGTGGCGCGATCTCGCTCTCCGCCACCGGCGACATCATCATGGGCAACGCGCCCAGTCGCCTGCCCGCCGCCGGCGGTAAGGGCTTCTTCAACTCGGTCACCGAGGCGCTCAAGGCCGACCTGGTGATGGGCAACCTGGAGGAGCCGCTGACCGTCGACACCGGCACCGGCAAGTGCGGGGCCAACTCCACCCGCTGCTTCCAGTTCCGCGCCCCGCCCGAGTACGCCGGGCACCTGCGCGACGCCGGCTTCGACGTGCTCAACCAGGCCAACAACCACGGCTACGACTACGGCCCGAAGGGCTACGAGAACACCCAGAAGGCGCTGCAGAAGTACGAGCTGGAGCACACCGGCGCGCCGAACGAGATCACCGTGGTCGACGTCAAGGGCGTCAAGGTCGCTGTCGCCGGCTTCTCGTCGTACGTCTGGTCCAACAGTCTCGTCGACATCGCCAAGGCGAAGACAGTGGTTGCCAAGGCCGCCACCATGGCCGACCTGGTCGTGGTGCAGGTGCACATGGGCGGCGAGGGCGCCGACAAGACCCGGGTGAAGCCGGGCACCGAGATGTTCCTGGGCGAGAACCGGGGCGACCCGGTGAAGTTCTCGCACGCGATGATCGACGCCGGCGCCGACCTGATCGTCGGGCACGGCCCGCACGTGTTGCGCGGGATGGAGTTCTACCAGGGCCGGCTGATCGCGTACAGCCTGGGCAACTTCGCCGGCGGCGGCAACTCGCTGAGCAACGCCGGCCGCCTCGGCTGGGGCGGGGTGCTGAAGGTGTCGCTCAAGCCGGACGGTAGCTGGGCGGGTGGTTCGTTCACCTCCACGTACATGAACTCCGCCGGCAAGCCGACGATGGACCCGGACGACCGGGGCCTGGGTCTGGTCACCGAGTTGAGCCGCGCCGACTTCCCGAAGGCCGGCGCCCGGTTCGACGGGCAGGGGAAGATCTCGCCGCCAACCGCCGGCTGACCCGAGGAGGACGTCCGGGGTGCGACGTAGGCTGACCGTCGTGACCAGTAGCCCTCCCGGTGCCAGCGAGACCGACCTCGGGCGCAAACGCCGTGCCCGCAAGATCGGCCGGGTGCTGGCCGAGACGCACCCCGACGCGCATTGTGAGCTGGACCACTCCAACGCTCTGGAGCTGGCCGTCGCCACGATCCTGTCCGCGCAGTGCACGGACAAGAAAGTCAACGAGGTCACCCCGAAGCTCTTCGCCCGCTATCCCGACGCTGCCGCGTACGCCGGCGCCGACCGGGGCGAGATGGAGGAGCTGATCCGGCCCACCGGCTTCTACCGCAACAAGACCGACTCGCTGCTCAAGCTCGGTCAGGCACTCCTCGACCGGTACGACGGCAACGTCCCCGGCCGGCTCGTCGACCTGGTGACGCTCCCCGGCATCGGCCGCAAGACCGCCAACGTGATCCTCGGCAACGCCTTCGACGTCCCGGGCATCACCGTCGACACGCACTTCCAGCGGCTGGTCCACCGGTGGGGGCTGACCACCGAGACCGACCCGGTCAAGATCGAGCACGCGATCGGCGCGCTGTACGACAAGCGCGACTGGACCATGCTCTCGCACCGGATCATCTTCCACGGGCGACGGGTCTGTCACGCCCGTAAACCGGCCTGCGGGGCGTGCACGCTCGCCAAGCTCTGCCCCTCGTACGGCACCGGCCCGACCGAGCCGGCGGCCGCCGCCAAGCTGCTCAAGGGCCCTCGGGCGCGCGACCTCGCGGTGGCCGCCGGGGTCGACCCGGAGTTGGTGCCCGCGCAGGCGGTCACGGCGGAGGTGCCGTGAACCGCCGCCTCGCCCTCGCCGTCCTGCCACTGCTGCTGGCCGTCACCGCCTGCACCAGCGGCACTGCCGACGACGAGCCGGCGCCCCGTCCGGCCGCCGCCGAGCGACCATCCCCGTTCCGGGACTGCGCCACGTTGAGCACCGCGCCCACGGCCGCGACCCCCGGCTCCGGCGCGTCGACCCCCGCGTCTCCCAGCTCCGGCGCTTCGACGCCCGCGGCCCCCGGCTCCGGCACGACAGCGCCCGCCGCTGGTGGGCCGGCGCTGCCGGCGCTGACCCTCTCCTGCTTCACCGGCGGTGCTCCTGTCGCGCTGGGGGCGGTGGCCGGACCGGCGGTGATCAACGTGTGGGCGTCGTGGTGCCCGCCGTGCCGCAAGGAGTTGCCCGCGTTCCAACGCCTCAGCGAGCGGACCGCCGGTCAGCTCCAGGTGATCGGGGTCAACAGCCGGGACAGCCGCAGCGGCGCCCGGTCCATTGGCGAGGACTTCGGCGTCCGGTTCCCGATGCTGGTGGACCAGGGTGAGGCGTTGCAGCGGGAGTTGAGGCGCAACGCCATTCCGCTGACCCTCTTCGTCGCCGCCGACGGTCAGATCCGGCACATCGACGCCACCGGCGCTCTCGACGACGCCACGCTCGCCACGCTGGTCCGCCAGCACCTCGGCCTGGCGGTGCCGGCGTGACCCGTCGGCCACCCGGGTGGATCGAACCGTTGCTGACCCGGCTGGGCACCGCCCGCGCCGAGGACTTCACCCGGCTCACCACGCCGGCCGAGGGCGGTCGGGAGAGCGCTGTGCTGGTGCTGCTCGGCGAGCAGCCCGGCGTGGGCCCCGACGTGCTGGTCCTGCAACGCGCCGCCAACCTGCGCAACCACGCCGGTCAGCCGGCCTTCCCCGGCGGTGCGGCCGACCCGGAGGACGCCGACGTCCGCGCCACCGCCCTGCGTGAGGCGAACGAGGAGGTGGGCCTCGACCCGGCCAGCGTGACGGTGCTGGCCGAGCTGCCGAAACTGTGGATCCCGGTCAGCGACTTCGTGGTGACGCCGGTGCTGGCCTGGTGGCACGACCCGCACCCGGTGCACCCACGGGAGCCGGCCGAGGTGGCACACGTCGCCCGTCTGCCGGTGAGTGAGCTGGTCGATCCGGCCAACCGACTGCGGGTCCGCCACCCGAGCGGCTGGATCGGGCCGGCGTTCTCGGCGCGGGGGATGCTGGTCTGGGGCTTCACCGCGGGGGTGCTCGCCACTCTGCTCGAGATGGGCGGCTGGGCGCGTCCGTGGTCGCCGGGCAGGGTGCTGGAACTTCCGCCGACCGGGGCGACACCGGCCCCGTCCGCCGGCACCGAAGAGGCCGACGAGAACGCCCTGCGCTGACCGCACGGTCACCATCCGCAAGCGATGGTCATCCGCCGGGCACACTGCCCGTACGCTTGACCCGTGTCCGTCGTGGATCTCGTCCTGCTGCTGCTCATGCTCGTGTTCGCGATCAGCGGATACCGCCAGGGTTTCGTCATCGGCGTCACGTCGTTGTCCGGCTTCTTCCTGGGTCTCCTGCTGGGTCTCCAGCTGGGGCCGCTGTTCGCCAGACAGTTCGTGGACGCCGGCACCCGCGTGCTGATTTCGCTCGTGGCCATCTTCGGGCTGGCGGTGGTGGGGCAGGCGCTCGCCGGTTGGCTCGGCTCGCACCTGCGCAAGACGATCACCAGCGACGTGGGCAAACGGGCCGACGACGTCGGCGGGGCGTTGGTCTCGCTGTTCGCGGTCCTGCTACTGGCCTGGCTGGTGGCCGTGCCGCTCGGTTCGTCCTCGGTGCCCTGGCTCGCCGCCTCGGTCCGTAACAGCGCGTTGATCACGGTGGTCAACCAGGTCCTACCGGAGCAGGCCCACCGGTTGTCCACGGCGTTGGAGGACACCGTCGACACCGACGGTTTCCCGGACGTCTTCGGCGACCTGGCGCCCACCCGGGCCCGGCAGGTCGACCCGCCGGACCCGGCGCTGGCCGGATCGCAGGTGGTGGTCAGCGGTCAGCAGTCGGTCGTCAAGGTGCTCGGCTCGGCACCCAGTTGTTCACGCCGGATCGAGGGTTCCGGGTTCGTCTACGCGGACGACCGGGTGATGACCAACGCGCACGTCGTGGCCGGCACCCGCTCGGTCGCTGTGGAGCTGGGCGGCGAGCGGTACGACGGCAAGGTGGTCGTCTACGACCCGAACCGCGACCTGGCGGTGCTGCTGGTACCCGGGCTGCCCGGACCGTCCCTACGGTTCGCCGCCGGCAACGCGGGCAGCGGCGCCGACGCCATCGTGCTCGGCTTCCCGCTCGACGGCCCGTACAACGCGCAGTCGGCGCGGGTCCGGGACGTCGACCGGATCAAGGGCCCGGACATCTACTCCGCCAACGAGGTGACCCGGGAGATCTACACGATCCGGGCGCTGGTCCGCAGCGGCAACTCGGGCGGTCCGCTGCTCTCCGCCAACGGCCTGGTGCTCGGCGTGATCTTCGCGGCGGCGTCCGACGACCCGAACACCGGTTTCGCGGTGACGGCGGCCGAGGCCCGTCCGGTGGCGTTGGCGGGGGCCGAACGCAACCGGCAGGTCGGCACCGGCGAGTGCACCTGAGCCGCCGCGGGTCAGCTCAGGTCTGAGCCGGCAGAGCGCGACTCCCGGCGGTCGGCAACTTCGCCCGACCCCACCGCAGCCCCCGGTCCAGCACCGCACGGGCCATGATCGCGACGCAGGTGCCGCCGTTGACGAAGGACGCCACCACGTCGCTCGGGTGGTGCATCCCCCGGTACATCCGGGTCAGCGCCACGCCCAGCGGCACCATCAGCAGCAGCGTCCACCAGGCGACCTTCGCCCCGGTGCTCCGGGCGCGCAGCGCCATCAGCACGGCGATGCCGACGTAGAGCGCCACCGCCGCCGAGGTGTGCCCGGACGGGAAGCTCGACGTCGGTGGCGAGACGTCCATGTGTTCCACCGCCGGCCGCCGCCGGTCGATCGCGAGAGTGGTCAGCAGGAACACCAGCGCCTGGGCGGTCACCGCCGCGCACAGGAACAGCGGCTCGCGCCAGCGCTTCAGCCAGAGCCGCAGCGCCAACGCCACCAGCACTGTCACCACGACGATCATCTGGGTGCTGGCCAGCGTGCTGAACACCAGCGAGACGTTGTTCCAGTCAGCGGTGCGGTCGGCGGCCAGTTCCCGGTTCACCGTGTCCTCCACGGTGAACGGCCAGATGCGGGCGAACACCCGGGTGACCAGCACCCCGAGCAGCACCATGAGCCCGAGCAGGAGGGACACCGGCAGCAGCACCCGCCGAACGATCTGGAGCACGAGGTCGGACATGGGTGCGCCAGTACCCGGCCGGCCCCGTCGCCAGTCCTCAGGCGGCCCCGGGGTGTCGTTCGACCTCGGGAGCGACGCCGTCGCGGGTCGGTCGGACCGGCCGCAGCCCGGTGTGTGCCCGCCAACTGGTGAACGCGGCGGTGGTGGCCGCGACCACCGCCACACCGAGCAGCCATCCGCCCACCACGTCGCTGGTGAAGTGCACGCCGAGCGACACCCTGCTCAGCCCGGTCACCACGGTGAGCAGCACCGCCGCGACCCAGAGCGCCACCCGCGCCGGCCACCGCCGGGCGTACGGAAGGAGCACCAGCAGCAGCACCCCGGCGGCCAGGGTGGCGTTCAGCGCGTGCCCGGAGGGGAACGAGTAACCGGCGGCCCGGGCCACCGGGTCCAGCAGCTCCGGCCGGTCCCGGCCGACCAGCAGCTTGAGCAGCGGACCGAGCAACCCGCCGACGACCATGGTGGTGGCCGCCCAGAGGGCCAGGCGGCGGGCGCCCCGGCGCAGCAACCAGACCACCAGGAGCAGGACGACGGCGCGCAGCGGCATCGGGGCGAACACCTCGGTCCAGACCCGCATCAGCGCCACCCACGCCGGATGATCCTGGGCGTAGTCGTGCAGCGCGTCGGTGACCGTCGTGTCCAACCGGTGCAGCGGTGCCCAGGCGTCGAGCACCAGCAGTGTGAGCAGCGCGAACGGCACCAGCACCAGGAACGCCGCCGTCGCGGCGAGCGTGAGTCGCAGCCCCAGCGCGTGGTCCGGGTCGAATCGGCGGTGCCGCCACGACGGCCGGCCGGTGGGGGCGAGCATGGGCGGCCGGTGCGTCCTCATGACCTTGTTCTACCCGACCAGGCGGCCGGTCAGGCCTACCGGTTGGCTGCGATCAACGGGTCCGCTGGCGGAGCCGGCGAACCACCAGCGCCGCACCGGCGACCAGCGCGACCAGGAGCACGACGGTGGTCGCCAGTTGCGCCGGCGCGGACGTGTCCGCACCGCCCGCCGCCCGAGCCGTCCACCGGCTCTGCTGACCGGACGCGGCGAGACCCAGGGGATCGCTACCGGCACCGGACACCGGTCCGTCGTCGACCGAGCCCGGCGCTGGACCGAAACCGGTCACGCCCGGCGACGTCTGATCGTCGAGCGGGTTGACGGTCACCGGCGGCACCTGGGCGGTCAACGCGGCCACCGGGTCGACCACCCCGTACCCGAAGCGGTCGTCCCGCCCGGTCGGGCCGAGGTCCCGGGCGGTGGCCAACAACCGGTTGACCACCTCACCCGCCGGCATCTGCGGATAACGGGACCGGACCAGCGCGGCGGTCGCGGCCACCAGCGGCGCGGCGAAGCTGGTGCCCTGCACCCGCCAGTACCCGCTGGGCGGCTTGGCGCCGACCAGCCCGCTGGCGGGGGCGGTGAGCACCGTCGCCCGGCCGGTGATCGACCCGGACCACAGGTTGTCGCTGCTGCGTTCGAGACCGGCCACCGCGATCACACCCGGCTCCCGAGCCGGATACCAGACCTTGGTGCTGGTGGAGGTGGCCAGGTTGCCGGTGCAGGCAACCACGACCACGTCCCGGACGAACGCGTAGTCCAGGGCGGCGGCCAGGGCCGGGCTGTCGCCACTGCCACCCAGCGACAGATTGATCACGCGGGCGCCGTTGTCGACCGCCCAGCGCACGCCCTGGGCGACGATCAGCGCGTCGTCGTAACGGTTCTCCTCGTCCAGCACCCGGACCGGCAGGATCCGGGCGTCCGGTGCCAGGCCGACCACGCCCCGCTTGTCGTCACTGCGCCCGGCGATCAGGCCGGCGACGGTGGTGCCGTGGCCCACCGGGTCCGGGCCCGGGGCGCCGCCGGGGCCGACCAGGTCCTTGCCGGGGAGCACCTGACCGACCAGGTCGGGATGCGTGCCGTCCACTCCGGAGTCGACCACCGCCACGGTCACGCCCCGCCCGGTCGAGCTGCGCCACGCCGTCTCGGCCTGCAACTCGTCGAGCTGCCACTGCTCATCGCGGACCTGGTCGGTGCGGGCGACGGCGTCACCGGGGGCGAACGCCATCGGCGCGCCAGCGAGCTGTCCCCCGTTCGTGGGCGCGGCGACCGGCACGGCCGCCGCGGTGGGTGCCACGACGGCGAGCGCCGCGGCGACGCCGAGCAGCACTCGGCCGGTCGTTCGTCGGGCCGCTGACGGACCGCTGTGCCGCACCCCAGTCACATCCCCAGCCATTCATCCCGACGGAACCATGACGATCGGAGATTACCGGTTTCCCCACCCGTCACGGGAAGAACCGGCGAGTCAGGTCATTGCGGCGGCAGATGCGCCAGCTGAACGAGGCGTACGCCCTCCCGTCGGGTGACCAGTCGGCCACGCCCCGGCGGCAGCGGTCCGGGCCGGACCGGCCCGACGAGCGCGCCCTCCTCGGGGCTGCCCGCCATCACCAGGCCGGCGGTGGACAGCTCCCGCAGGCGCTGCACGATCGGCTCGTACTGGGCGCGGCCCGCCCCACCGGAGCGGCGGACCAGCACCAGGTGCAGCCCGATGTCCCGGGCGTGCGGCAGGTGCTCCTCCAGAGCCCGCAACGGGTTCGCCGGCCCCGCCGCCACCAGGTCGTAGTCGTCCACCAGCACGAACAGCTCCGGCCCGGACCACCAGGACCGGTCCCGCAGCTGCTGCGGGGTGACCTCCGGCCCCGGTGCCCGCCGCTCCAGGTAACCGGCGGCCGACTCGATCAGGTCGGCGGTGTGCGCGGCGGCGGTGCCGTACCCGATCAGGTGTGGTGTCTCGATCGCGCCGAGCAGGCTGCGCCGATAGTCGACGAGGATCACCCGGGCCTGCTCGGGAGTGAACCGGGTGATGATCGACGTGGCCAGCGCGCGCAGGAACGACGACTTGCCGCACTCCGAGTCCCCGAAGACCACGAAGTGCGGCTCGGCGGCGAAGTCGAGCAGCACCGGGCGCAGGTCCGCCTCCGCGATCCCGATCGGCAGCCGCAGCCCGGTCGTCGAGGTGAGGTCCAGATCGGCGTACGGCAGCGCCGGCGGGAGCAGCCGCACCCGGGGCGCCACGGGACCGGCCCACCCCTCGGCGGCCCGCTTGACCAGATCGGCGGTGTCGCCACCGGCGGTACCGAGCTGAGGCAGTGCGGTGAGGAAGTGCAGGCCCTCCGCGGTCACCCCTCGGCCGGGGCGCTCCGGCACGTTCGCGGCGGCACGCCGGGCCACCAGCGAGTCGGCCGGGTCGCCCAGGCGCAGCTCCAGTCGGGAGCCGAACAGGTCCCGGATCGCCGGGCGGAAATCCAGCCAGCGCAGCGCGGTGGCGACCACGTGGACGCCGTACGACAGGCCCCGGGTGGCCAGGTCGGTGACGAGTGGCTCCAGGTCGTCGTACTCGCCGCGGATGGTGCTCCACCCGTCGATCACCAGGAACACGTCACCGTACGGGTCGACGCCCGGCTGGCCGGCCGTCCCCACCGCCGCCCGCCGCTGCCGGTAAGCGGCCATCGACTCCACGCCCAACTCCGCGAAGCGGCGTTCCCGATCGACCAGCAGGGTGGTCATCTCGCCGACGGTGCGTCGTACCGCGGTCGGGTCGGCGCGGCCGGTCACACCGCCCACGTGCGGGAGGTCGCGCAGTGCGGCCAGCCCGCCGCCACCGAAGTCGAGGCAGTAGACCTGCACCTCGGCCGGCGTGTGGGTGAGCGCCAGCGCGCAGATCAGCGTGCGCAGGGCGGTGGACTTGCCGCTCTGCGGCGCACCGACCACCGCGACGTGCCCGGCGGCACCGTCCAGCGCCAGCCAGACCAGGTCCCGGCGCTGTTCCAAGGGTTTGTCCACGACCGCCATCGGCACGCCGAGTGCGCCGTGCAGTTCCGGGTTGCCGACGGTGAGCCCGCGCTTCGGGTGCACCTCGACCGGGCCGAGCAACTCGTCCAGGGCCGGCGGCTGACCGAGCGGCGCGAGCCACACCTGGTGCGCCGGGGGACCCTGCCCGACGAGCCGGTCCACCAGCAGGTCGAGCAGCGTGCTGCCACCCTCCTCCTCCGTCACGACCGGTGCGACCGGGGACGCCGGCTCGGCCACCGGTACGACGTGGGTGGTGAAGGTCAGCAGCCGGGCGCCCCCCTCGGCGGCGACGCCGTCCGGTGCGGCCCGTCGGCGGACGGCACCGGAGACGTACGCGGCCTTGAAGCGGGCCAGCGGGTCGGTGCCGGCGCGCAGGTAGCCGTGGCCCGGAGAGCGGGGCAGTTCGTGGGCGTCCGCGACGCCGAGCACCGTGCGGGACTCCAGCGCCGAGAAGGTGCGCAACCCGATCCGGTACGACAGGTGGGTGTCCAACCCGCGGAGCCGGCCCTCCTCCAACCGTTGGCTGGCGAGCAGCAGGTGCACGCCGAGCGAACGGCCCAGTCGGCCGATCTGCACGAACAGGTCGATGAAGTCGGGCTTGGCGGAGAGCAGTTCGGAGAACTCGTCGCAGATCAGCAGCAGTGACGGCAGCGGCGCGAGCGGGCTGCCGGCCGCCCGGGCCCGCTCGTAGTCGCGCACGCTGGCGAAGTTGCCGGCGCGCCGCAGCAACTCCTGTCGGCGGACCAGCTCCCCGTTGATCGCGTCCACCATGCGGTCGACGAGTGGCAAGGCGTCAGCCAGGTTGGTGATCACGGCTGCGGTGTGCGGCAGCCGGTCGAACGAGGCGAAGGTGGCGCCGCCCTTGAAGTCGACCAGCACGAAGTTGAGCTGCTCGGAGCTGTGCGTGACGGCGAGCCCCAGCACGAGAGTGCGGAGCAGCTCGGACTTGCCGGATCCGGTCGCCCCGATGAGCAGGCCGTGCGGGCCCATGCCGTCCTGGGCGGACTCTTTGAGGTCCAGCTCGATGGCGCCGCCGTCGGCGCCCACCCCGATCGGCACCCGCAACCGGTCTCGTGCCGAACGCGGCAACCAGCCCTGTTCCGCGGTGAAGCTCTCCGGGTCGCCGAGACCGAGCAGCTCGGGCAGACCCAGGTCGGCCTGGAACGGGGCGTCCGGCCCACGGGCCGTGCCGGCGAGGCGCAGCGGCGCCAACCGTCGGGCCACCGCCTCGGCGTCGGCCAGGTCCAACTGGTCGGCGGTGCCCACCTCGGCGTGCCCGTCGGACGACCACGAGTGCAGCCGTCGGCCGTGCAACTCCAACAGCAGCGCGTACCGGTCCAGCAGTCGGGGCGGCGGAGTGTCCAGGTCCAGCACGGTGACCGCGTCGATGCCGCCGTCGCCGGTCAGCTCACTGGCCCCGGTCAGGTCGCCGCCGTCGAGGACCACCACCACGTGCGGGCCGTCGGTGGCCGGGCCGGCCGGGCTGAACCGGGACCGGGTGGCCAGCACGTCGGCCAGCAGCGACTCCAGTTCGGCGGCGGAGCTGGTGACCAACCGTACCGGTCCGAGCGCGTCGGTGCGGGCGGGGTGGTGGGCGTGCGGAAGCCACTTCACCCACTCCCAGCAGGCGCGGCGTTCCGGCCCGGCGCAGACCGCGACGAGCAGCTCGTCGGGGGCGTGGAAGACCGCCAGTTGGGTCAGCACGGCCCGGACCAGCGCCTGCGCCGCCGGGTCCGCGCTGGGGGGCGCGCCGGTGGTCGGGGTGGTCGGGGTGCGGCCGGCGGGTCGCACGTGCACCCGGGCGAAGCTGCGCAGCGACAGCGCCACCGGCAGGTCCGGCACCACCGAGTACGCGTCCAGGAAGCGCCGTAGCGCGCCAGCGGTCATCGGCTCAAGCTCCTCCAACGGTCGGGTGACCGGTGGGACGAGTGGAGTGGCCAGGGTCTGCGGCCCCACGGCGACGCGTACCACAGCGAAATCCCGGTCGGCGGGACGCCGCTCCCAGACCCGGTGGCTGTCCACCGTCGACCAGAGCCGACCCGGGTCCGGGTGCCGGTAGTAGAGCCCGGCCCGTTGCTGGCCGGCGGTCCGCCGGACCCGCCGCCGCAGCGTGGCCAGGTGGCGCAGGTACTCCCTGCGGGCGGCCATCATCTCGGACTTCTTCGGGGTGCCGGAGGCGCTGCCCCAGGACGTCACCAGCATCGCCAACGAGGAGAGCCCGAACATCCCGCCCACCACGTACGAGTAGGCGCCGCCACCCCGGCCGAACATCATCGCCATCGCCACCGTGCCGCCGAGCATGGGCAGCAGCATGAGCATCTGCTGCCACCGTCCACCGGTCACCACGGGGATCTCCGGCGGTGCCTCCACCGACACCTCACCGGCGGGGATCTCCGGCGCTGGTCGGCGTGGTGGGCGCTTGATGACGACGGTGGACACTCGGCCTCCTGACAGCGCTGGGTAACCCGAGCCTGGCTCATGGTAGGTAAAGTCCTGTCGTCCGCGCAGCCTCCGATCCCAGTCGATATGGAGACCAGTCGATGACTACCGGGCTGGCACGCGTCACCATCAGCGCGCCGCAACGACGGGTGGACGTCGCCCTGCCGGAGCAGGTGCCCCTGGCCGAGCTGCTGCCCGACGTGCTCCGACACGCCGGTGTCGGGCTGGCCGACGACGGCGAGCAGCACGGCGGTTGGGTGCTCCGACGCACCGACGGGGCGCTACTGGTGACGGCACAGGCGCTGCTGCCGCAGGGGGTCCGCGACGGTGAGGTGCTGCACCTCGTGCCGGCCCGCGCGCACTGGCCCGAGTTGGAGTACGACGACGTCATCGAGGCGATCGCCGAGGGTGCCCGTCGCCGGGGTGGCGCCTGGTCGCCCACCGCCACCCGGGCGGCCGGTCTGGCCGGTGCCGCCGTACCGCTCGCCGTCGGACTGCTCGCGCTGCTCGCCGGTGGCCCGGCCCACCGGGCCGGTTGGCTGGCGGCCGGCGCGGTGGCCCTGGTGCTCACCGTCGCCGCCACGGTGGCCTCCCGGGCCAACGGCGACGGTGCCGCCGGGGCGACGCTCGGCGGCTACGCGCTGCCCTACGCGTTCACGGCCGGCGCCCTGGCGGTCGGCTCCGGCGACCCGGTCGGACCGTTCGGGCCGGCCCGCTGGGTGGGCGCCCCCGAACTGCTGGCCGGCTCGGTCGCGCTGCTGCTGGTGGCGCTGATCGGTTTCCTCGGGGTGGCCAGCCGGCTGCGGGTCTTCGTGGCCGGTGTCACGGTCGGGCTGATCGGTGCGGGAGCCGCGCTCGGTGCGCTGCTGATGACCACGGCCGGTACGGCGGCGGTGCTGCTCAGCGCACTGGTCTTCGCCGTCGGGGTGATCCCGCTGCTGGCCATCCGGCTGGGCAGGTTGCCGCTGCCGCCGATCACCCTGCCGGCTTCGACGCCCGTGCCGGAGCCGGAGCGGCCCCGGGACCTGCCGGACCGGGGCCGGGTGCACGCCGCGGTGATCCGCACCGAGGAGATGCTCACCGGGATGCTGATCGGCCACGCCCTGCTGGCGGCGGCCACAGCGGTCGTACTCGTGGTTTCCGGTGGCACTGCCGGTCGGGTGCTGGTGGCGGTCACCTCGGCCGTGCTGTTGCTGCGGTCGCGGCTGTTCGTGGCGCTGCGACAGCGGGTGCCGACGGTGCTCGCCGGGCTGGCCGGCTACGCGGTGCTGGGCGCGGCGCTGGTCGGTCGGGCCGACGAGACCGGGCGGTTGGTGCTGGTCCTCGGCGGGGCGGCGCTGGCCGTGGTGGCAGTCGCCAGCGGCACCGGGTACGCCCGCCGGCCGGTCTCGCCGTACGTCGGGAGGGTCGCGGACCTCACCGACACGGCACTGGTGGTGGCGGTGGTGCCGATCGCCTGCGCGGTGCTCGACCTGTACGACCGGGCCCGAGGGCTGCTCGGTTGAGCGACCCTCGGGCCCGGTGCGTCAGGGTGTGTCAGTGGATGGACTCGCCGCGTGCCTCGGCGTCCCTGGCCCGCTGGTAGGAGGCCACGATCTCGGCCTCGGCCTCGGTACGGCCGACCCAGGTCGCGCCCTCCACCGACTTGCCGGGCTCCAGGTCCTTGTACACCTCGAAGAAGTGCTGGATCTCCAGGCGGTCGAACTCGCCCAGGTGGTGGATGTCGCGCAGGTGCTCCTGGCGGGGGTCCTCGTAGGGCACGCAGAGGACCTTGTCGTCCCCGCCCTTCTCGTCGGTCATCCGGAACATGCCGATGGTGCGGCAGCGGATTAGGCAACCCGGGAAGGTCGGCTCGGGGACCAGCACGAGGGCGTCGAGCGGGTCGCCGTCCTCGCCCAGCGTGCCCTCGATGAACCCGTAGTCGGCCGGGTACTGGGTGGAGGTGAAGAGCGTGCGGTCCAACCGGATCCGGCCGGTCTTGTGGTCCACCTCGTACTTGTTCCGGTGACCTTTGGGGATCTCAACCGTCACGTCGAAATCCATCTGCACGCTCCCTCGTCTGCCCACGCTGGCTAACGGAACCACTGGCTGCCCTCCGGACAGGTGAATGCCCACCCGCCGACTCCGGCCGCCGCATAGTCTTCGGACCGAAGTAGTGTCACCCAAGCCGATTTTCGCTGGGGGAGGAGGGGGTCGTGGGGAGGGAAGATTCACACTACCGCCCGGACGGGGGCTCCGCGCACGGTACCGGACGATCCGGCTCGGGCAGTGCCAAGGGACGGGTCCCGGTGCCGGAGGCTCACCTCCCTCGGGCTCCCGAAGCACCGAACACGGCACCGGAGACGGTGCCCGAGCGGCCCCCGCCGCTGCCCTGGCGTCCGCCGGCCGGTCCGGCGTCACCGACCCCGACCCCGAACACCGGTCACTTCCCGGTAGCCGGCGGTGAGCGGCCGGGGAGTGGCCCGCCACGCGGCAGTGCCACGGTCCCGGTCAGCCCGGCGCCGGTCAGCCCGTCGTTCGGTGCCGGCCCCGGTGGGGTCCCCCCGGTGGGCCCGCCGATCTCCGCGTTGCCGGCACCGGCCGGCGCCACACCCACCCCCCAGCCTTCGCCCACCCCCCAGCCCTCGCCCGCGTCGCGCCGCCGACGGTTGCCGCTGGTGCTGGCCGCCGTGCTCGTGCTGGTGCTCGCCAGCGTCGCAGTGGTGATCACCCGTCCCGGCCCGGTCGCCGGGTGGCTGGGCGACGACGCCGCGGCCGGGCCGAACGCGGGCGGCGTGCCCCCGGACCCCGCCCCGTCGGAGGTGCTGGCCGGCCCCGATTCGAACGCCCCGGTGCCCACCCCCGACGGGGTCCGTGCCGTGCTCGACCCCCTGGTCGGCGTCGCCGCCCTGGGTGACCGGGTGAACGTCTCGGTCGCCGACGTGATCACCGGTCAGACGCTGTTCGCCAAGGGGGCGGACGACGGCACCGTCCCCGCCTCGGTGACCAAGCTGGTGACCGCGGTGACGGTGCTGGCGGCCCGGGGGCCCGGCTACCGGATCCCCACTCGTGCGGTGGCCGGCGCGAAGGCCGGCGAGGTGGTGATCGTCGGTGGCGGTGACCCGACCCTGGCGGTCGACAAGAAGGGCTACTACCCGGGAGCGGCACGGCTCGACGATCTGGCCGCCCAGGTGCGTTCGGCGCTCGGCGGGACACCGCCGACGAGCGTCACCGTCGACGGCTCGGTCTACTCCGGGCCGGTCTACGGCCCGGGCTGGGACGACGACATCCCCACCGGTGGGTCGGGCGGCGCGGTGACCGCGTTGATGACCGACGGCGCGCGTACGGACCCGGGCGTCGAACATGGGTCCGCCCAGCGCTTCGCCGAGCCGGACCTGGCCGCCGGCAAGGCGTTCGCCCGTTTGCTCGGAGTGCCGACCGACGCCGTGAAGCGTGGCTCGGCCCCGGCCCAGGCCGCGGCGGGCCCCAGCCCGGCACCGGGCACCGAGTTGGGAGTGGTGCAGTCTCCGCCGCTGATCCGGCTCGTCGACGTGATGATCAGCGAGAGCGACAACCTGGTCGCCGAGGCGCTCGCCCGTCAGGTCGCGTTGGCCCGCAACCAGCCGGCCTCGTTCGACGGGGGCGCCGCCGCCATGGACGCCGAGGTGGCGGAGTTGGGCCTGCCCGCCGACGAGATCAGCGTCTCCGACGGCAGTGGCCTGTCCCGTCGCAACCGGATCAGCCCGTCGCTGCTGACCGATCTGATCCGGTTGGCCGCCAGCCCGGACCACCCGGAGTTGGCAGGCGTCTTCGGTGGTCTGCCGGTGGGCGGTTGGTCCGGGACGCTGAACGAGCGTTACCGCAACACCGCGGGCACCGCCGCCGGCGCGGGCAGCGTCCGGGCCAAGACCGGCACGCTGACCCAGGTGCATTCCATCGCGGGCCTGGTCACCACCGCCGACGGTCGGCTGTTGACCTTCGCGGTGCTCACCGACAAGGTGCCGGGGGGCAGGGAGACCGCCCAGCCGGCGCTGGACCGGATCACCGCCGCGCTGGCCGGCTGCGGCTGCGGCTGACCTGCGCCGCCCCGGCGGGACGGGGTCGCCATCGGTGTCGATCGAGGGCGCGAGCCCGGGCCGGGGTGTCGCGGCGCGGGTACGGTGGGTCCATGGCGCAGTTCGTGGACTGGGATCTGGCCGCCGCCACGGCGGGGGCGTTGAGCAAGTCTGGCCCCCGCGTGTCGTACGCCGAAGCCACCGACGTGGTCGGCGACCTGCGCCGGCTGACCGACGAGGCGGCCGGGCACGTGGCCGACTACACGGGGCTGCGGGCGCAGGTGTCGCATCCGCCGGTCCGGGTGGTCGACCGCCGCGACTGGGCGGCGACCAACATCGCCGGGCTCCGCGAGGTGATCACCCCGCTGGTGAGTCGGCTCTCCGGCGACAAGCAACCGGGCGCGTTGACCGAGGCGATCGGGTCCCGGCTGACCGGGGTGCAGGCCGGCACGGTGCTGGCCTACCTCTCCGGCCGGGTGCTCGGCCAGTACGAGGTCTTCTCGGCCGAACCGGGCCAGTTGCTGCTCGTCGCACCGAACATCGTCGAGGTGGAGCGCAAGCTCGGCGCCGACCCCCGGGACTTCCGCCTCTGGGTGTGTCTGCACGAGGTCACCCACCGCACCCAGTTCACGGCCGTGCCGTGGATGCGGGCCTACTTCCTCAGCGAGGTGCAGGCGTTCGTGGACGCCTCGTCCAGCGGGAGCGAGCACCTGGTCGAGCGGTTGCGGCGCGGGGTGGCCACGTTGTCCGAGGCGGTCCGCGACCCGGAGAGCCGCACCAGCGTGCTGGACATCGTGCAGACCCCGGCGCAGCGGGCCGTACTGGACCGGCTCACCGCGTTGATGACCCTGCTGGAGGGGCACGCCGAGTTCGTGATGGACGGCGTCGGCCCGCAGGTGATCCCGAGCGTCGAGCGGATCCGGGCGTCGTTCAACCGACGCCGGGAGGCGGGCAACCCGCTGGAGAAGGCGATTCGCCGGCTGCTCGGGGTGGACGTCAAGATGCGCCAGTACGCCGAGGGGCGCAAGTTCGTGCACGGCGTGGTGGAGCGCGTCGGCATGGACGGCTTCAATTCGATCTTCAACTCGCCGCTGACCCTGCCCCGACTGTCGGAGCTGGGCGACCCGGACGCCTGGGTCGCGCGGGTGCACGGCCCGGCCGGCACCGTCCCGGCCGCCGGCTGACCACCCGCCGGTGGCCGCGCTCGCCCCGCCGGTGGCCGCGATCCGGGTGGCGGTACGCCGCGCCCTGACCGGTCTGCCGTCCGGCGGTGTGCTGGTCGCCTGCTCCGGTGGGGCCGACTCGTTGGCGCTCGCCGCGGCCACCGTGTTCGTGGCACCTCGGCTGGGCCGCACCGCGACGCTCGTCACCGTCGACCACGGGTTGCAGGACGGCTCCGGGGCCCGCGCGGAGGCGGTGGCCGCCTGGGGTCGGGAGGTCGGGTTCGCGTCGGCGACGGTGGTCCGGGTGCAGGTGGCCGGGCGTCCCGGCGGGCCGGAGGCGGCTGCCCGTGAGGCCCGCTACCAGGCGCTGACCGAAATGGCCCGGCAGCAGAACGCGGTAGCGGTGCTCACCGGGCACACCCGCGACGACCAGGCGGAGACGGTGCTGCTCGCGCTCGCCCGGGGCTCCGGTCCGCGCGGGCTGGCCGGGATGCCCGCCCGGCGGGATCTGGGTGGGGTGCCGCTGCTGCGCCCGCTGCTGGAGGTGGGTCGGGACCAGACCCGGGCCGCCTGCGCCGTGCTCGGGCTGAGTCCGTGGCAGGACCCGCACAACACCGACCCGTCGTACGCCCGGTCGAGAGTGCGGGCCGACCTGCTGCCGGCGCTGGTGCGGGCGCTCGGTCCCGGTGTGGTGGACAACCTCGCGCGTACCGCCCGGCTGGTGGCGGCCGACAACGCCGCGCTCGACGAGTTGGCGGGGACGGCGCTGGCGGCGGCCCGGTGTCCCGACGGAGGGCTGTCCGTTCCGGCGCTGCTGGGCCTGGTGCCCGCCGTACGTGGTCGGCTGCTGCACGCCTGGGCGCGTGAGTTGGGCGCGCCTCCGGGCGCGCTGTCGCACCGGCACGTCGCCGCGCTGGAGGCCCTGGTCACCGATTGGCACGGTCAGGGCCCGGCCGACCTGCCCGGGGGTGTCCGGGTGCTGCGTCGCGACGGCCGACTGACGCCGGGCTGAGCTGTCCGGTCAGCCGCTGTGTGCCCGGTCCCGGAAGGTGGTCCGGTAGCTGTGCGGGGTGGCGCCGACCCGGCGGCTGAAGTGGTGGCGCAGCGCGGCGGCGTCGCCGAAGCCGGACTGGTCGGCGACCGCCTCCACGCTCAACGGGGTCTCCTCCAACAGCCGGCGGGCGAGCAGCACCCGCTGGTTGGTGAGCCAGTCGTGCGGGGTGGTGCCGGTTTCGGCGCGGAACCGGCGGGCGAACGTGCGGGGTGCCATGCCGGCGCGGGCGGCCAGCTCCTCCACGGTGATCGTCCGGTCCAGGTGGCCCATCATCCACTCCAGCACCGGTTCGAGGGTGGGCGCCTCGGGCGCCTTCGGGATGGGCGCCTCGACGTACTGGGACTGGCCGCCGTCGCGGTGCGGCGGGACCACCATCCGCCGGGCCAGCCGGGTCGCGGTGGCCGAGCCGTGTTCCTGGCGGATCAGGTGCAGGCACGCGTCGATGCCGGCCGCGGTGCCGGCGCTGGTGAGGAGCCGGCCGTCCTGGACGTAGAGCGAGTTGCAGCGCACCCGGGCGCGGGGGTGGCGGCGTTGCAGCTCGTCCACGTGCCGCCAGTGGGTGGTGCACTCGCGGTCGTCGAGCAGGCCGGCCGCGCCGAGCAGGAACGCTCCGGAGCAGACGCTGAACAGGTGCGCTCCGCGGGCGTCGGCCCGGCGTAGCGCGTCGAGCACCGGGCCGGGGACGGTGGTGCCCTGGCTGTGCGCGGGGATGGCCACCAGGTCGGCCTCGTCGACCGGGCCGAGGTCCGCGTGCGGGGTCAGGTGGAAGCCGGACGAGGTCCGCACGGGATCGCCGTCGGGGCTGCACACCTGGAAGCGGTAGGCGGGGAAACCGTCGGCCGTCCGGTCGGTGCCGAACACCTCGGCGAGTACGCCGAGCTCGAAGGGAGCGACCTGGTCGAGGGCGAGGACGGCAACTGACCGCAGCATGTGACGAGGGTAACCCGACAGGTGGCAGTAAATCGATGACCGATGGCATTCCTGCCACTGTCCGGTTGCTCCGGCAGGTCGCAGACTGGTCTCAGTCCGGTGCGCACCGGCGGCGAAACCGATAGCAATCATGCGAAAGCGAGCGCCGCCATGGAGTTCCTGCTCTTCCTCCTGTTCCTCGTCCTGCTCGTCGCCGCCTCGGCGGCCGGCCTCACCGTCGACAGCCACGACTCGGCCGACTGGAAGCCCAGCGACGACGGCCGCCGCTGGCGGTCACGTACCAACTGATGTGATTAGCGTTGTTTGCCCAGAAAATCCTCGGCGGGACCGCGCCAAAAGGTGCGGCCCCGCCGACGGAGGCCAGCAGACGTACGGCAGGCTAGGAGTCATGGCTGACGGCTCCTGGTACGACGCCGACATCGACCACGTGATCATCTCTGAGGCGCAGATCCGCGAGAAGACGGCGGAGCTGGCCAAGCAGGTCTCCGCCGACTACGCCCACGTGGGCGACGGGCTGCTGCTGGTGTGCGTCCTCAAGGGTGCGGTGATGTTCATGGCGGACTTCGCCCGGGCGCTGGGCCGCAACGGCCCGCCGGCGGAGCTCGACTTCATGGCCATCTCGTCCTACGGCCAGGGCACCACCTCCTCCGGGGTCGTCCGCATCCTCAAGGACCTGGACCGCGACATCGCCGGTCGGCACGTGGTCGTCGTCGAGGACATCGTCGACTCCGGCCTCACGCTCTCCTGGCTGCTGCGCTACCTCGAGTCGCGGTCGGCGGCGAGCGTCGAGGTGGTCGCGCTCTTCCGCAAGCCGGACGCGGTGAAGGTGCCGGTCCCGGTGAAGTACGTCGGCTTCGACATCCCCACCGAGTTCGTGGTCGGGTACGGCCTCGACTTCGGTGAGCGCTACCGGGAGTTGCCCTACGTCGGGGTGCTCAAGCCCGAGGTCTACGCCCGTTCCTGACGACGGGCCCGACCCCGTCGGGGTGGCTCCTCGGGCGGAATGAGCCCAACTCGCATCGGCATCCATCAAGCCGACGTTCAGCGCGCTCTCAGCTGATGCGGTTACCGTGTAGCACGGTGGCCCGGAGGTTACTCCGCGCTCGACCCTCTCGATCGCGTGACCGGGCGTTCGGGTGGCCGAGCCGGACTCCCCGCCACGCCGGCTCCACCCGGACTCGCCGTACGTTGGCTGCGGGGCTGGTGGGCCTGCCCACGGTGTGTGTCGTCGATGTCGAAGGCGCGCCGGGTGCGGAGGCTCGCAGGCTCGCTGTCGGCGTCCTCGGTCTTTTGATGGTGCACGACTGCGGGGCTCGCAAGCTCACTCCTCGCGCACACCACTGTGATTGTGTACGACTGCGGGGCTCGCAAGCTCACTCCTCGCGTACACGGTGTACCGTCGAATGACCGCGGCGCGGCAGTTTTCGCGTCTCGGGGTCGAGCCGGCCCGCACGGCGGCTCCGGCCGCCGCTCAGCGCGGCGACACCATCAGACGGTCAGGACGTCGATCAGGAGGATGCGGGCGCTCCGGCGCTCGACAACAGTATGGAACGTACGCGTTTCTTCCGCCGACCGGTGGTCTGGATCATCCTGGTCATCCTCGGCGCCGTTGTGCTCAGTCAGCTGTTCACCGCTGGTCCCAGCTACCACCGCGTGGACACTTCCGTTGCGCTCGATCAACTGCACACCGCCAAGATCAATAAGGTTGTCTTCCAGGACAAGGAGCAGACGCTCCAGCTGGATCTGGCCCAGAAGACGAAGTTCGGCAAGACCGAGACCGACCGGATCGAGGCCCAGTTCCCGTACCAGGCTGGTGACCAGATCTGGAACGAGGTGCTGGACGCCAAGGCGAACAACCGGGTCACCGGCCCCGCCGACGCCAAGGTCTCCTCGGACAGCATCTGGGTGAGCCTGCTGGTCAACCTGCTGCCGATCGCGCTGCTCGTCCTCCTGCTGCTGTTCTTCATGTCGCAGATGCAGGGCGGCGGCTCCCGGGTGCTCAACTTCGGCAAGTCCAAGGCCAAGATGATCACCAAGGACACTCCGAAGACGACCTTCGCGGACGTCGCGGGTGCCGAGGAGGCCGTCGAGGAGCTGCACGAGATCAAGGACTTCCTGCAGAACCCGGCGAAGTACCAGGCCCTGGGCGCCAAGATCCCGAAGGGCGTGCTGCTGTTCGGCCCGCCCGGCACCGGCAAGACGCTGCTGGCCCGCGCGGTCGCCGGCGAGGCCGGGGTGCCCTTCTACTCCATCTCCGGCTCCGACTTCGTCGAGATGTTCGTCGGTGTCGGCGCGAGCCGGGTCCGTGACCTGTTCGAGCAGGCCAAGACGAACGCCCCGGCGATCGTCTTCGTCGACGAGATCGACGCCGTCGGCCGGCACCGCGGCGCCGGCATGGGCGGCGGCCACGACGAGCGGGAGCAGACGCTCAACCAGCTGCTCGTCGAGATGGACGGCTTCGACACGAAGGGCGGCGTCATCCTGATCGCCGCCACCAACCGGCCGGACATCCTCGACCCGGCGCTGCTGCGCCCGGGCCGGTTCGACCGGCAGATCCCGGTCGACGCCCCCGACATGGAGGGCCGCAAGGCCATCCTGCGGGTGCACGCCAAGGGCAAGCCGTTCACCCCCGACGTCGACCTCGACTCGGTGGCCCGGCGCACCCCGGGCTTCAGCGGCGCCGACCTGGCCAACGTGATCAACGAGTCGGCCCTGCTCACCGCCCGTAAGGACCAGCGCGCGATCACCAACGACTCGCTCGAGGAGTCGATCGACCGGGTGATCGCCGGTCCGCAGCGACGGACCCGCGTGATGAGCGACCAGGAAAAGAAGATCACCGCGTACCACGAGGGTGGCCACGCGCTGGTCGCCTGGGCGCTGCCGCACGCCGCGCCGGTGCACAAGGTGACGATCCTGTCCCGTGGCCGCTCGCTGGGCCACACCCTGGTGCTCCCGACCGAAGACAAGTACACCCAGACCCGCGCCGAAATGATCGACACCCTGGCGTACGCGCTGGGCGGCCGGGCCGCTGAGGAGCTGGTCTTCCACGAGCCCACCACCGGTGCCGGCAACGACATCGAGAAGGCCACCCAACTGGCCCGCGCGATGATCACCCAGTACGGCATGAGCTCCAAGCTCGGCGCCATCAAGTACGGCACCAGCGGGGACGAGCCGTTCCTCGGCCGCAACATGGGCCACGAGCGGGACTACTCGGACTCGGTGGCCGCCGAGATCGACGGCGAGATGCGGGCACTCGTCGAGCTGGCGCACGACGAGGCCTGGGAGATCCTGGTGGAATACCGGGACGTCCTGGACAACATCGTGCTCGAGCTGATGGAGAAGGAAACCCTCTCCACCGCCGACATGGCGCGCATCTGCTCCCGGGTGGTCAAGCGCCCGCCGCTGGCGCCGTACAACGGCTTCGGCAAGCGTCAGCCCTCCACCGAGCCGCCCGTGCTCACCCCTGCGGAGAAGGACAAGCTCAAGGCGCAGGCCCAGGCCGACGGCGCGCAGGCGTCGGTCGGCGGCGTGGCGCCGTCCAACAACTCGGACGGCACGCACTGAGCAACGACCCGACGGCCAGCTCCCCTCACCGGGAGCTGGCCGTTTCCGCGACCGAACCCGACGGCGACGACGAGCTTGACTACGTCGCCGCGCGGCTGATCAGCGGCAAGCTGACCGGCCGTCCCGTCGAGGACGCTGTCGACCTCGGCCGGATCGAGAAGGCCGTCCGCGAGATCCTGATCGCGGTCGGCGAGGACCCGGACCGCGACGGACTCCAACAGACCCCGGCCCGGGTCGCCCGCGCGTACGCCGAACTCTTCGCCGGCCTGCGGGTCGACCCGGCCCAGGTGCTCAGCACCACCTTCGAGGCCAACCACGAAGAGCTGGTCATCGTCCGGGACATCGACGTGATGAGCCTCTGCGAACACCACCTGCTGCCCTTCCGGGGCAGCGCGCACATCGGCTACATCCCCGGCCCCGACGGGCGGATCACCGGCCTGTCCAAGCTGGCCCGGCTCGTCGAGGTCTTCGCCCGTCGCCCGCAGGTGCAGGAGCGGCTCACCTCGCAGGTCGCCGACCTGCTGATGAGCAAACTCGCACCCCGCGGCGTCGTCGTCGTGCTCGAATGCGAACACATGTGCATGGCGATGCGAGGCATCCAGAAATCCGGTGCCAAGACCATCACGTCGGCCGTACGCGGCATCCTGCAGACGGACTCCAAGTCGCGGGCCGAGGCGATGGCGCTGATCATCCCCCGCTGACAACCCGACGCACCACGGCCGGCCGACCCCCCGGGGGACGGCCGGCCGTTGCATTCCCCAGGGGTGCCCGTCAGCCGGCGAGCAGGGCCAGCAGCAGCCCGGCCGTGGCCAGCACCGCCGGCACCAGGCACACCAACGCGCCGAAACGCGCCGTACGGTCCAACCGCTCGGTGGGATCGACCCGGTACAGCCGCCCGATGCCGATCCAACCCGCGACGAACGCGACCGCCGGCATCGGCAGCCCGCAGATCAACGCCGCCACGGTCGCCGGTCCCACCCCCGTCGCCGCCAGCACCACGACCTGGATCAACGGCACCAGCAGCGCAAACGGCCCGTACACCAGGAGGTTGCGCGCTCGCGCGGGCCAGGACCCCGGCCGGATCCGGCGGCGCGCGGCCAACGCCGCGTCCGCCGCCTCGGCCCACCCCCGCGCGGACCGCAACGCCGCCAGCACGGCCGCCGGACCACCCGCCATCGACCGCGCCGCCTCCGACACCTCCGGCGGCGACGGCACCAGAGAGATCGCCGGTACGCCCAACTCACGCAGCCGTTCCTGTTGGCTCGCCAGCCCGGTACGGACCACCGTCAACTCCTCCCGCGCGGCCTCCGCCGACCGGGCCTGCTCACCGGCAGCCGCAGCAGCGCTACGGCGTACCCCGTCCAACTGGCGGGAGGCCGCAAGATACCCCGCCCAGGCCGTGCTGGGTTCGACCGCCGGCAGCGAGGCGTCCCCGGTCGCCGCAGCGGTCCGCTGTCGACCCGGCCCGGTCACCGTCGCGTTCGAATTCACCTCGGCACCCCCCACCCGCGCCACCCGATCAGCCGGCCGCGTCGGCGAACGGCACCAGGACGGTGCCCCGCTCGTCCGGGCCGTCCCAGAGCACCGCCCGGTCGGGGCGCGCCTGCCACTCGACCGGCCGGCCGAAGACCGCGGTGAGCTGCGCGACCGGCACGTCCAGCACTGCGACCGCGGCCAGCTTGTCGACCTCGCCCGCCGGCTCGAACAACGCCGCGAACGGCGGCACCGCACGCCACCAGCCCAGCAGATGCCTGCCCGCCGGAGGCCCGTCCCGCAGCAGCGACCGCAGCCGGTCCACCGGCAACTCCCGAGGACCCGGCCGGTCCAGCCCGAACACCACAAGGTACGTCGGCAGGTCGTCGGCCCCGTCGTCCGTGAGCAGCGTCGGCAGATCCACCAACTCGGCCGAATGCCGGGCCGCCAACTCGGCCGTCAACGCCTGCGCCAACGCCCGGGAGCCCGGGTCCGGTGCCGCCACCAGGAAACGGGCGCCACCCGGTGCGTGGTGAGCCGCTGTGCTCCGCGCCGCCGTCGCCAACAGCCCGCCCGCCGCGGTGCCCGACCCCAGCACCGCGAGGTTGCGCCCGGCCGCCGGCCCCAACGGCACCGCAACCGTCGAACGGGCCACGTCCACCGCCCGGCCCAACAGGGCGGCCGGCCCGTGCGCCTGCCCCGCCAGGGCCGCCCGATGGCGCGGATCGTTGCCGAGCAGGGGCCGGGCGTAACCAGCGAAGACCACCGGCGGCACCGACCCGGTCGGACGCGCCGCCCACAACTCGTGCCGCAACGCCTCCACGACCTCCGGATGATCCTGTGGATCCGGGTGGCGGATCAACCGCTCGTGACCCCGGATCGCACCCCGCGGACCGCCGAGCCCACCGGCCGTGTTCACCACCGCACTGCCCACCGGCAGACCGGCTGCCGAGTCGTTCGTCGGCTCCAACACCGGACTGCCACCCGGCAGCGCCACCCGAACCGGAAACTGCCCGAGCACCGAATCCCGATGACCGGCGTCGGTGCGCGCACTCAACCCCAACTCACCCGCACCGGCCAACACCAGGTGCACGCCGTACGCCCGACCGGCCCGGGCCAGCCCGTCCAACTGGGCGGCCACCTCGGCGGCCAGCCGATCCCGCCCGGCGAACAGCAGCGGCACATTGTCCACCACGCACACGATCCGCGGCAGCGGCTGATGCTGACGCAACTCCGCGAAGCGTTGCCCCCCGGCCCGGGCACCCGCCTCCGTGCGACGCTGGACCTCGGCCGTCAACTCCTCAAGCAGATCCCTGACGTACTCCCGGTCGGCGGCCATCGCCGCCGCCCGCACCTGCGGAACCCACGACCGGTCCCGCTCGGTCTGCAAAAACTCCACGAAGGACTCGCCGTCGCCGAGATCCGCCAGGTAGAACGCCAGGTCATCCGGGCCGTACCGGGCAGCCAGGCCGAGCAGCGCGGTGGTCAGGAACGCCGCACGGGCCGCCGCGGACCGGCCGCTCACCAGCCAGTGCGGGGTCAACTCGGTGAAACCCAGCGACACCGACCGGCCCCCGGCATCGCCGACCGTCGTGGTCAAACCGTCGGCCGAGTCCGACTCCCACAGCCGCTCACCCGTCGGTGGCAGCAGGGCCCCCAACGCCAACCGGGAACCCGCCTCCACCTGCTCGGCGAGCCGCCGACAGACCGCGTCGACCAACTCGGCCGGTGGGTCCGACTCCACGAAGACCGGAGAGTTCAAACCACCCGGCGGATCCGCGCCCGGCCCGGCGAACGACGCCCCCGGCGGGTCACCGAGCAGCGCGTACGCATTACGCAACGCCAGCGCAGTGCTGAGCGGCAGCGGTGCCCGGGCCGAGTACGGGCCGGCGGGAGGCCAACCCGCAACAACCAGGTGCAGCCCGGCGGCCGGCCCCTGCTCGGCCAACGTCTCGATGCGCGCCAGATCGGTCGGACCGGTCGACTCCGGCAACGCGGCCACCACCAGCAACAGCGTCCGGTCGTGACGACGACGCCCACTCGCCCCCGGCGTGACCCACTGCTCGGCCTCGGTCAGCACCGCACGCAGACCCGCCACATCCACCGCCGGCGGCGGCAGCAGACCGGCATCCGCGAGCGCCCCGAACGGCGTCAACACCGCTCCGGTGGCATCCACCGCGCGAATCAACAGGGCACCCGCCGGCGCCGCACCCAACAACCGCAGGAGTACGGCCCGGAGCCACCCCGCCACCCGCGGCTCACGCGCGTCAACGTCCACGCTGAGATGACCGGTGCCGACAAGTGGCACCAACGCGGGGAAACGAGCGTCGTCCAACGGCGCCGCGGTGCCGACCCGCACGAACGGCGGCGGACCATCACCAGCCGGCGAGTCCACGGAAAGTGAATCCAGCGCCGCGCCCGCCCAACCCGGAGCCAACAACGCCGCAGCCGACCGTAGCCGGTCAGCCACCTCGTACTGACGGCGCTGATCCGCCGGAGCCGGCCGCGTCTCGTCCAGGATCCCGGCAGCCGCGGTCGCGACAGCCGCCGCCCGACGGTGCAGGGCTGCGGCGCGGTTCGTGCGAGCCTTCGGACCGGCCACCGCGTCCACCCCCTCTACCCGAGGTTGGCAACCCCTCCCCAAGCAGAGACGGTATCCCAGCCGCGGGCACACCTCCGGGAGGTGCCTCGGCGCTGCGCCGGTGTTGTCGCGGATCTCACCGGTGGGGAGGGGTCCGTCACGATCCGCTGGATCTGAGGCATTGGCTCCGGAGCGTCCAGCCGATAACTTCAGGAGGTGGAATCAGTGCAGCCCCCCGCCGGTTCCCAGGTCTCCCGCGTACCGGCCCAGCGGACACCGTCCGAGCAGCTGCCGCCCGCCCCGGCAGCGCCGGCACCGCAGCCCCCACGCCGCCGGATGCGGACGGTGCTCACTGTCGCCGCTGGCGTGCTCGCGCTGCTGTGTCTCGGCGGAATCGCCACCGCCTACGTCTGGTACGACCGCGCCTCCACGCCCGACCGCAGCACGCCAGACGTTACGGTGATCAACTACCTTCAGGCGACGCTAGTCTCCCGCGATTCGAACCGAGCGAAGCTGTTCACCTGCGACGGCGCAGTTTCTTCGGTCGATGAATTCGCAGTGGACGTAGCCCGACGAGAGCAGGAATTGGGCGTCTCTTTTTCGATCAACATCGAAGACGTTGCTGTTGTTGAAGCTGCTGCCGCCGAAGCATCTGTGATCGCTGTCATTCGACGGAGCGCCGCGATCGACGGAATACATCAGAGCTTGACCGACACTTGGCGGTTCGATCTGCAAGACAGGGAAGGGTGGCGCGTCTGCGCTGGCTCCAGAGTCAGTTGACCCTCATTCAATCCACAACAAATGAACCGGAACCTCCAGCGTGGTGGGTGACTGGCCGCGCCAGGCCCAGCGGTACCACTCCACCTCGGGTGTGATCCGCACGCAGATGTCCCCTTCGGCGCCCGAGTAGGTCTCGGTGACCGCTCGAAGGTCACGGTGCTCCAGGCCGTTCTCGACGTGCACCACCCGCCGCCCGGTGACCGCGTCGGCTTCGAAGACCGGTGTGGGAGCCCGGTGCGCCGGGCCGTCCAGCGAGACCAACCGGATGCCGGTGTCCCGGGCACCATCCACCACCGGTCGGCTGCCGACGGTCTCCACCCAGACCCGCTCCACCGGCACCAGCGGAGCGAACACCTCGACCTGCTCGGCTTCGGCCCGGTACCACTCGTGCTCGGGGATCACCGGCACGTAGGTCCGGGCGTTCTGCACCACCCGGTCGTCCGCGCGCAGATCGCCACGCCAACCCAGCCCGGGCAACCCGACCAGCACCCGCCGCCCGCGTAGGTCGACCCGCTCCGTCGCGGGGACGATGGCCAGCGGCCGAGGTGGTTGCGGTGCCCAGTCGGGCTGGTCGGCGAACGGGTCGGGCAATGGACCGGTCATCCCCGCGGTGACCTCACTCAGCGGCGCGCAGCGGGGCGCCCCGCTCGCGCATGAACGGGACAGGGTTCACCGCGCCGGAGGCGCTGCGGTTGTTGCGCAGGTGTACCTCGAAATGCAGGTGCGGGCCGGAGGAGTTGCCACTGCTGCCGACCTTGCCGATCACCTGACCGGCCGTGACGATCTGGTCCTTCTTGACGAAGGGCTGGACCACCATGTGGCAGTACCGGGTGATGTAGCCACCGGCGTGCAGCAGGTCGACGAACCAGCCGCAACCCCCCTTGCCGGGGAATCCGTCCACGTTGCAGTCCTGGCGGCCGCGGTGGTCCTCGTCGCAGGTCGAGACCAGCACCCGACCGGTCGCTGCCGCGCGGATCTCGGTGCCCTTGGCCGCGCCGATGTCGACGCCGTTGTGGCTGGGTCGGCTGGCGGTGCGGAAACCGGAGCCCACTCTGCCGGGTATCGGCGCGGTCCAGCCGGAGGCGGCGATCTGGCCGCGCTCCGCCGCGTCGCACACCGCCTTGCCATTGATCTCGACGGTACGGGCCGCACCGCCGGCCAGCGCGTCCACGATCCGGCTGGCCACCTCTTCGTGTTTGGCGTACGCGTCCGGGTACGCGCTGACCTGCACCCGCTGCGCGACAACTGTCAGTGGTCGGCCTTGCCAGCCCTGAACCTTGACGAGCTTCTCGTAGAACTTGCGGGCCGCGTACGCCGGATTCAACCGCTCGGCGACGGAGCCCCACCCCGGACGCTGCTGGAACAGGCCCAGCGAGTCGTGGTCCGCGCCAACGCCCTCGTGGGGCAGGGCCAGGGACTCGGGTACGCCGCTGTTCGCCAGGTTGCGAAGGGCGGATTCCTGCATCGCGGTGGCGAGGGCGATCACCCAGCCGCGCGACGGCACGCCCATGTCCTGACCAACCTTGATGATGATCGCGGCATTGCGGACCTGGCTGTCGCCGTACTCGGCAAACCGCGGCAGCTTGCCCGCGACGTTCACCGCTCGGATCGGTCCGCATTCCATGCCCGCGAGGGCGTCCCCGTTCTCGGCGTCGTCGCCGCCGAGCCCGGTGAGGAAGAACGCCGCGGTGCCGCCCGTGCAGCAGAGCAGGAGCAGCATCCCGGTGAGCACCGCGGCGATCAGGCCGAGCCGGGGCCGGCGGCGGGTGGGGCTATCAACGTCGCTCACGGCCGCTCCCAGTCCAGAACGTCGACCAGCCAACCATTGTCGGAAGTGACCAGCTCCAGCCGGAGCCGGCCGCTATCGAGGGGGAGCAGCAGCTCGACGAACGTCTCGGTCCGCTCCCGCATGGTCGGCGGACCGGTGACCTTCTCGGCCGGCACGCTCTCGGGCTCGGCGCCGGTCAACTTTTCCCTCAGCGCCGGTGTGGAGAGCGGCCGCAGGCCAGCCTGCCAGTCTTCGGTGGTCATCCCGGGGCGACCCAGCCAGGCCGCGGCGAAGCGGTCGGCGGTCTGTTCGGGGGTGCGGGCACCGGGCGACGTCACGGGTGACGGCGGAGCCGCGCTGTTGAGCAGGCCGTCGTCACCGGCTGTCGGGTCCACAGTGATGATCGGTCCATCCGGACGGTTGCTCAACCCATCCGTCGAATCGACCGGGTTGCCGACCAGCCGGGCCGCCCCGAGCACACCGACAACCACCACCCCGATCAACAGGGCAATGCCCAGCCGGGACCGCAGCGCCCGGGTGAAGAGGAACTCCAACGCCCGTCGCATGGCTGTCACCTCGCCTCTGAGCGCACCCGAGGTCCGGTGCGATCCGGCGCTCGTTCGGAGGAGCCCGGGCGGTAGACCACGAACGACGGGTTCTCAGCCGGTACATCGGGTTCGGTCCAGGTCGCCGGCTGTCGGCGTCGGGGCTGCGGGGCCACCGGGCGGCTCCGACCGCGACCCTCCTCGGCGGGCGCCTCATCGGGCCGCTCTCGACCGTCCGGACGCACCGTCTCGGTGCGCCGGCCCTCGGCCGCGGCGGCCGGCACCAGGGCCGGGTCCTCCCGTCGCGCCTCCGGTCGTAGCCGGGTCTGCTCCGCGTCGGGTGACCGTCGACGCCCGCCCACCGGCTCGGCGGTGCCGCCCGGCTCCGCCACGTCCAGCCGCGCTGCGGTCCGCATGTCGCGGAAGAACCGGCGGTGCCAGGAGCCGGCCGAGCTCACCGCTTCGCTGCTGTCCTTGCCGCCGAGTTGGGTGATCCGTCGGTACGGCCGCAGCAGCAGCCATCCGACCACCCCACAGAGCCACACCAGCACCACCTGAAGCCAACCCGGCATTGTGGGGGTGCTCATGATCAGATCGACGGCGAACAGGTAGATCGCAGCCCCGGTGCCGAAGATGGCAATGTTGAACAGCGCGGCGACCACGGCGTTCGCTAGTCGCCGCAGCCCGGCGCTGGCCGGCCGGAGCAGCCCGATGGTGCCCAGGATGGGTGCCGCGATCACCGCCCACCGGAAGATCAGGAAACCTAGCAGGACCAGCAACGACGCGGTGAGGTCGAACATTGCGAAGAGCGCGGCCGCGAGCACAGCAATAAACCCTGCGCCGACCCGGTCCATATCGCGTACGCCCTGAAGGTACTCGTATGCCTCTGGATCCTCGTCCTTGATCTGCTGCGCCACCCGCGCCCACTGCTGCTGCTTGGCTTTGATCGTCGCTTCCCGGGCGGCCGAGCTGGCGCGCATGGACTTGGCCTCACCCCAGGTGAGAGATTTCGCATCGTAAAGTGCGGGGCCGTATTTTAGCGCCGTCTCGCTATCTGCTGAACCTAATACGCCCCGAAGCCAGTTCCGGTAGAGCATTGTCTCGGTAGCGGTGTCGCTGGCTCGGACAGCAGGGGCGCGAAGATCCTTGCAGCGGTCGGGCTCGATGCACCGCCCCGGGTCCGGTTCCTTCGCCTGCGGCCCAACGGCGTCATGCACGACTCCGAGGCTGGTGACAAGTGCACCGTCGGCGATGTTTGCCGACTTGACCGGCCAGGCGGCCAGCGCTGTGACCGCGACCATCACCAGCAAAGCCCAGCCTGCGGTGGTCATCGCGTTGCTCATGTCCGATTGCCGGGAGCGCCAGAGTAGGTAGAGGCCAACCACGCAGAGGGTAATGATTCCGAAGACGCTGAACACCTTCTGGTAGACGGCCTTGGTCGCTTGTTCGACAAGCGGGTCCGCCCATCCCCACATTGAACCGGGATCCCAGGCGCGCTCTCTGAGCGCATTTGACGCGCCGATGATTGCCGTGGCGGCCATGAACTCGCCATTGGCGATCGTCGTGGTGAACTGGTAGTCCGGATGAAGCACGCTCGAGGCGCAGCCACCACCGATGTCATAGGTGTTGTAGCTGTAGCCACCGTAGCCATAGAGGCTGTACCGGCCAGCTACGCCATTCGCGGTCTCCGTTGGCGGCGCGGCGGCGAACCAGCCTGCAAGCCCGGAATCCGGCGCACCCGGGGTTGGTGCGTTCCGGCAAGTGACCTGGTCTTCGCTGACCGCTTGCAGCTTGCCAACGCAGGCGCGGAAGTCGGCTTGCCATTCAGCGGTCGTGCAGAGGTCGGCTCGGGCCTGGGCGGCTGGTGGTGCGGCGGCGGCGGCCTCCGCGCCGATCAGCGGCCAGGTGAGGCTGGCCCCGGCCAGTACGCCGAGGGCGAGCAGGAACGACGTGAGCCTTGCCCAGGCTCCCGGGCCTCGGTCACGGCCCTCCGCCTCGGCTCGACCGAGGACCTTGACCCAGGCCCTAGCCATGTCACGCCTCCAGATCCGGCAGGGGGATGCTCGGCAGCACTCCGGCCGCTGCGGCGATCGCGGCGGGCGTCGTGTCGAGGTGGTCCAGCAGCCCTTCGACGTACGAGACGTCGACTCGGACCTTCTGCACCCGGCCGTCCACGTCACGCATCACGAATTCGCGGAAGCCGAGGCGGGCGGCCGAGTTGGCGTCGGCGGCGGAGAGGGAGGCGAGGGTGGCCTCGTATCCGTCGTTGACTGGCACCCGCAGCAGCCGCAGGGCCTCGGAGGCGATCTCGGCGTCCTCGGCGATGCGGCCGACGAAGACGGTGGAGACGAGGTTCTGCACGTCGAGGCCGAGGATGTCGCGGGGGTTCTGGGAGGCGACCAGCGCGGCCAGGTTCCACTTGCGGGAGTCGCGGGCGAGCCGGACCAGGAAGGAGCGCCCGGAGCGCCAGCCCTCCATGAAGTGCGCCTCGTCCAGGCCGACGAGCTTGCGGGACGACATCGAGCCGCCGTAGCAGCGCCGGACGGCGAGCCGGTGCGCGGTGTGCAGCATCGGCAGGGCCAGGGCTTCCTCGGCTGACCAGTACTCACGTTCGATCTTGAGGTCGGGCAACCGTAGCCCGGCCATGGTGATGACGGTGAGTGCCGCGTCGGCGCCGAGCAGCCCTTCCGGCGGTCGGCCGAAGAAGAGCATGGCCAACGGCATCTCGGCGGTGTCCAGCAGGAGGTTCGCCAGTTCCTTCCCGGCGTCGTCGTCGAGCCGCCCGAGGCAGCTCACCACGTCGTCCAGGGTGGAGGTTTCCTCGGCGGGGACCTGCCGGACGGCGTGCCGGAACAGGGTGGCTGTCGACGCCTCCCTGGCCACCTGCGGTGGGACGAGCATCATGCAGATGTCCTGGACCAGCATCCGCCGTTCGGCCCGGGCGTTGGAGACGGCGATCTCGAACTCCCGGTCACCGGCGGCCCCGGGGCCGAACTCGGAGCGCAGCGGCGTCGGGATGAGTGAGTAGGGCGCCAGGGTGCCGTGCTCCGAACCGGTCAGGTTCAACACCCGGGAGTACGGCCGCAGTTCGGGCATCGCGCAGAGGCGGGCCAGCGGGCCGGACGGGTCGAGCAGGGTCACCTGGACACCTCGGCGGGCGGCCAGGTAGCCCAGCGCGCCGAGCAGTGTCGACTTGCCACCGCCCGGTTCGGCGACGAAGACCGCGAGCCCGGAGCGTTCCCGGACCTCCATGGGGAAGTGCAGGTCGAGGAAGACCGGGCGGCGGCAGGTGCCGGCGGTCCGGCCGATGAGGTCGCCCCGCCGGTCGCCCACGTTCGATGCTGCCTGGGGGAGCGCGGCGGCGAGCAACGGCACCGGCATGCGCCGGACGTAGCCGGTGTTGGCGATCGGCTCCCCGGGGATGAATTCGCGCGCCAGCCAGTCCTGGTTCTTCGGGTGCTGCAACGAGATGCGCAGTTCCCGGGAGTAGAGCTGGATGAGCCGGCGGGCCCGCTCCAGGCACTCCTCCCTCGTCCGGCCGCCGACAGCGATCCGGTGCCAGCCGTGTGCTCGGGCCGAGTCGACCGGCAGACCGGTGGTCATCTCGTCGCCGATCACCAACGCGCGCTTGGCGAGCCGCTCCAGCTCCGGGGGTGCGTCGATGCCGTGCTCGGCGTAGTCGAGCTGTTGCGAGCGGATCATCCGCAGCCGGTGCTCGAGGTTACGGAAGGAGTCACCGGAGCCGAGGATGTCGACGCGGGTGGAGATCTCCATCGGCCAGGGCAGCCGCTCGTGGAAGTGCAGCCAGGGCTCGTGCCGTTCCGGGATCTCCAGCGGCTCCATCCGACCGACCGCGAGCACGGCCACGTGCCGTTCCTCGCCGGTCATCCGGTTGACCAGCTTGACCGTCGAGCCGTACGGGGTGCGGTAGCGCTCCACCTGCTCGGTCATGGCGAGCAGGTCACCGCGCTCCCAGCGCCCGTCGGTGACGGGGGAGAGGGTGCTCGGCGGTGACATGCACAGCGCCACCGAGCGGTAGAGCAGCCATTCCAGCTCCTGGGCGGTGACCCGCCGGCCGCGCATGCCGAACGCGCCGAGCACCTCGTCGAACTGCTCGACGGTGCGGCCCAGCTTGCGGCGTTCGCCGTCGGCGGTGCCCCGGCCGAAGGTGCGCAGCAGCCGCTCGGTGAGCGAGTCGCCGAGCGAGCGGCGGGCGAAGGTGACCCCCAGGTAGGTCTGCCCCTCGGCGTGGTTGACCGCCATCAGGTGGCGTTGGGCGGCGACCAGGTGATCGGCCCAACCGGTGGTGCCGGGGACGTCGGGCAGCGGTGCCGAGGTGTGCGTGTCGATCGTGCGGGCCCACTCGTCGGCGGGGAACGGCCGGGTGGTGCGGCGCAGGTGCAGTCGGAAGCCGGCCAGGCCGGCGTACTGCTCGGAGATCGCCGACAGCAGCGCCTCACGTTCGGCGTCCGGCCGGAACGCCCAGCGGACCTCGGGCAGCCAGTACCAGGCCGTGACGGTGTTCGGCGTGAAGGTCAGGTGGCCGGCGATCTCGGTGATGGCCAACTCGACCGACGGATCCCGGTCTCCGAACTTGATCTTTGGGGCCCGTACCCGGGTCGGCTTGATCGGTCGGTCCGGTCGGCTCGCGGCACGTTGGCGGGGTGCGGCGACCTCCTTGCCGGTGCTCCTGGGGCGATCCGGGTCGGCGGCCCGCCGCGCCGTGCGTTCCAGGGCTGGGCGGTCAGTGCCGGCGATGCTGGCCGGCTGCGGGGCCGGTGCGGTGGGCCGGGCCGCCTGAGCCGCGGGTCGGCTCGGCGGGGCGCCGGCTGTCCGGCCGGCGGGGTCGGTGGCCGCCGCCGGTGACCCGGGGCCGGCGGCCGGGGCGGGCTCGTCCGGCGGGCGCCGCATCGGCCGCCGATCGCCGGCCTGGTGCGGCACCCGGGACTCGGTCGGGTGGCCGCCTCCGTGGCGTGCCTCGACGGTTCGGGCACCGCTGCCGGGCTGGTCGGCGGGCGTCCACGGCGGCTCCGCCTCGGGAACCGCACGGGCTGGTGCCGGGCTGGCGGTGGGTGGCGGCTGGTGCGGGATCGCCGGTTGCTCGCGGGTGCTCGGGCCGGCCGTGACGGCTCGGGTCGTGCCGGGTCGGGCCCCGCCGCCGAAGAGGTCCAGGAAGGGGGAGTCGATGTCGGCGTTCTCACCGGCCGACACGGTGCTGGGTTCGGCCGGTGGGGTCCGACGGGGGACCGGCCGGGGGGCCTGGAACACGCCGACGGCACCGTGGCCGGGCGATGTCACCAGCGCGGGGTCGAGGGCGACCTCGTCCTCGCCTTCGGTGTAGTCGAATGAGTGCGCACGGTGACCGGCCGGCGCGCCTGGGCGGCCGGCCGGGGAACCCGGCGTGGAGGAGCGGCTCATGCCACCGCCTCAGCGACTGTCGGCAGACCCGTGCCCGCGTCCGGTGACGGACCGTTCGCCGTGCTTCCGGTCATGCCAGCTCCTCCCGAATCCTGATCCGGCTGCCGACCAGACGCGGATCACGCTGCTCGACGGCCGGCTCCCGGGTGCGTCGCCAGTCGGTCAGCGCGGTGCGGATGACCACCCGCGCCGGCCGATCGGGGTCGACGTGCCGGAAGATGAACGACGTGGTCACGATGGCGAGCGCGATCTCCCAGGCCGGGAAGAGCTCGACCGTCAACGTGAACAGCCAGTGGATGAACATGTAGAGGGGGACCAGCAGGATGAAGAGCCCGTACTGGGCGTAGGGCAGGTGGACCGGAAGGGTGTAACCGGGCGGCCCGAGGTAGACCAGGCGGGCCCGGTAGATGTCGTCGTCGGTGCGCAGCCGCATCTGGTGAACGCGCCTATTCGAAGATCAGGTCGATCAGGTAATCGCCGACGAAGAAGAGTGTTGCCGCGCCGGCGATGAAGGCGAGCCCGACGATGGCGATCGCGGAGCTGGTCAGCACCTTGGAGATCTCGCCTCGGCTGGCACGCCCGATGAAGATGACGCCCAGGACGGCGAGCAGGATCGGCGCGATCTTGCTGGCGAAGAAGGTGACGACACTGTTGGTGTCGATCCCCTTCGGTGCCGGCTCCGCGAGTGGAGTCGACGCCAGGGTGGAGAGCGCGTGGGCGACGCCGGACGACGCCGTCTCCATGAGCTCGAAGGCGATCACTGGAACCTCCCCATAGCGCGGCCGGCGGTGCCGCGGCGGTGCAATAGGCAAGCCTTGCGGGAAAAGTGCTCCACAGGGCATGGCGTTCTTGACCCTGTGTTCGTTACTCACCACGGAGGGTGGCGAGGTTTGGGCGGATTTCCCCCGCTTCGGCCCTCCCTCCAAGCTTCGCCATCTCGATGCTGGCCAATTCCAAAGCGTACGGGCCGCCCCGGATTGCGACAAGCCGCGAAGGGCCTGCCCGATGCTGCCCGGATGACCGATAGTACACCTGTTCTAATTGGCACGTCAGGGCCAGTGCCATAGGGTCGACCCGGGTCGCTGGGCGCCGCTGCCGCGACCGGTACCGTCTAGTCGTGACCGATCTGGTGCGGGCCTCGGGCCCGGTGGTGATGGGCGTCCTCAACGTCACGCCGGACTCCTTCTCCGACGGCGGACGGTACGCCGACCTGGACGCTGCCGTCGGACACGGCGTCCGTCTGCGCGACGCCGGCGCGCACCTGGTCGACATCGGCGGCGAGTCGACCCGTCCGGGCGCTGAGCGGATCGACGCCGCGACCGAGGCCGAGCGGGTGTTGCCGGTGATCCGTGAGCTGACCGCCGCCGGTGTGACGGTGAGCGTCGACACCAGCCGCGCCCGGGTGGCGGAGGCCGCGCTGGCCGCAGGCGCGGCCGTGGTCAACGACGTCTCCGGTGGCCTGGCCGACCCGGACATGGCCCGCGTGGTCCGCGACGCGGGCTGCCCGTGGGTGCTGATGCACTGGCGTGGCCACTCCCGGGCGATGCGCGAGCTGGCCACCTACACCGACGTGGTGGCCGACGTGCGGACCGAGTTGGCCCAACGGATCGACGCGGCGCTGGCCGCCGGGGTGGCCGCCGACCGTCTCGTCGTCGACCCCGGGCTCGGCTTCGCCAAGACGGCCGCCCACAACTGGGAGCTCAGCGCCCGCCTGCCGGAGTTGCTGGACCTCGGCTACCCGCTGCTCTTCGGGGCCAGCCGGAAGTCGTATCTCGGCGGCCTGCTCGCCGCCCCGGACGGCACGCCGCGACCGACCGCCCAGCGGGAGGCGGCCACCGTGGCCACCAGCGTGCTGGCGGTCGCCGCGGGCGCCTGGGGCGTACGCGTGCACGACGTGCGGGCCACCACCGACGCGCTCGCCGTCTGGGCCGCCACCGGCAGTCCCCGTCTCGCCGCCGCGTCCCGCGACCACTGGCGAGCGCAACACGATCACGAACACGAGGTACGGCGATGACGACGGACCGGATCCAGCTGACCGGCCTGCGGGCGCACGGCCGGCACGGGGTGTACGACTTCGAACGCGCACAGGGGCAGGACTTCGTTGTCGACGCCGTCCTGGAGCTGGACCTCGGCCCGGCCGCGGCCAGCGACGACGTCACCGCCACCGTGCACTACGGCGAGCTGGCCGAACGCCTGGTCGCGGTGGTGACCGGCGAGCCGGTCAACCTGATCGAGACCCTCGCGGACCGGCTCCTCACGGTCTGCCTGGCAGACGTTCGGGTCGACTCCGCGACGGTCACGGTGCACAAGCCGGAGGCTCCGGTGCCGCACACCTTCACCGACGTGGCCGTCACCATGACCCGGGCGCGTGCCCGGTGACCCGGGCGGTTCTCTCGCTCGGCAGCAATCTGGGCGATCGCCTGGAGCACCTGCGTACGGCCGTCGCCACCCTCGGCGACGCGGTGCTCGTACTCTCCGGGGTGTACGAGACTCCACCGTGGGGTGACACCGACCAGCCCGCGTACCTCAACGCGGTGGTGCTCGCCCAGGACGACAGCGCGACCCCGCGCGACTGGCTGGAGCGGGCCCGCGACGCGGAGCGTGCGGCCGGTCGGGTCCGGGACCCGCAGCGGCGGTTCGGGCCGCGCACCCTCGACGTGGACGTGATCGCGGTCTGGGGCGACGACGGCGAGCCGGTGCTCAGCGACGACGCGGAGCTGACCCTGCCGCACCCCCGGGCCCACCTGCGCGCCTTCGTGCTGCGCCCGTGGATCGACATCCAGCCGTACGGTCGGCTGCCCGGTCACGGCTGGCTGACCGACCTGCTGACCACCGGCCCGGCGGCGGACGAGGCGTTGGAACTGCGTCCCCGGCCGGAGTTGGCGTTAGAGTCGACGGCATGACCGAGCGGAACCGGCCGGCATGACGCAGGCGAAGCCCCCACCCCGCGGGTCGGGCCCGGACGGGTCCCGGATGGGCCCCACCCGGATCTCGACCCTGGTCGTGGCCGGGCTGGCCGCGGCGGCGGTGGCCTGGCTGCTGATCAGCACCCTCTACTACAGCGGCATTCCCCGGTTGCCCTGGCTGCCGGTGGTGACGCTGGCCGGGCTCGCCGTGCTGGAGGCGTACGCGGCGATCAACACGCGGGGTCGGATCGAGCGCAAGCCGGGCCGGGACCCGGTCAACCCGCTGATGGTCGCCCGCTTCGTGGTGCTGGCCAAGGCGTCGGCACTGGCCGCGGCGATCTTCGCGGGCTTCTACGCGGGGCTCACCGGTTGGCTCTTCGTGGAGACCACCCGGGCCGCCCTGGACGATCGACCGGCCGCTGGTGGGGGCCTGCTCGCCTCACTGGCCCTGGTCGGTGCCGCGCTCTGGCTGGAGCGCTCCTGCCGGGTGCCGGAACGCCCGGACGACGAGCGCGAGCAGGACCCACGCGAGAGCCGCCCCGGCCAGCGCTGAGCAGGGGGTTACGCCCGGCTGCGGGCGCGGGTACGGTGCCTGCGATCAGAGAGCGAGGCCGCCCAGGGTCCGTCCGTGCGCCGGACCGGGGGCGGTCGGCCACCGGGGAGGCGGCGTCATGGGGTACGAAGAAGCGGGCCGGGACCGGTCGGCCGAGCCCTCGTCGGGCGTGCCGGCCGCGGTGCTGGAGAACGTCTTCGACGACCCCACCCACGGTGAACCCGGCCGGGACCGGATCGGCGTACACCTGGGGTGGGAGCTGGTGCTGCTGGCCGGTCTGGCGGCCGTGAGCTGGCTGCTCTGGCAGGAGGACCCGGCCGCGGTGCGCGACGGCAACCTGCGCACCCTGCTGATCGACGCGGTCGGGTTGGGGTTGCTCGCGCTGGCCGCTGGGCTGAGTCTGCGGACGGCCGCGCCCAACCTGGCCATCGGCCCGGTCGCGGTGGCGGCGGCTCTGCACTACGCCGAGCAGGGTGACCGGGGCCTGCCGGCGTCGATCGGCGCGGCGGTGGCGGTCGCGGCGGTGGGCGGCCTCGCGCTGGCGCTGGCCGTGGTGGTGCTGCACGTGCCGGGTTGGGCCGCCAGCCTGGCCGGTGCCGCCGCCGTGGTGGTGTACATCGAACGCCGGTCGGCGCCCGTGCTGGTGCAGGGTGACTACGAACCGACCAGAAGCGCCGGGTACCTCTTCGCCGGCTTCGCCGCGGTGGCTGTCCTCGGTGGGCTGTTCGGCGCGATCCGGGCGATCCGCCGGCTCGTCGGCCGGTACCGGCCGGTCGGCGACGCGGCCCGCCGCCGGGGTGCGGTGGCCGCCGTGGTGACCGCTGTCGCGCTGGTCGTCTCCACGGTGCTGGCCGCTCTCGCCGGTGTGCTGCTCGCCGCGAACGACCCCGGCCCGGTGGCGCCGACCTCGGGGTTGGACTGGACGGTGCTGGCAGTCGGCGTGGCCCTGCTCGCCGGCACCAGCGCGTACGGCCGCCGGGGCGGGGTGTTCGGCACGCTGCTGGCGGTCGGTCTGGTCGCCGTCTTCCAGGTGTACGCCTCAGAGCGCGACTGGACGTTGAGCAACTGGGTGGTCGGCGGGGCCGCGCTCGGCGTCGGGCTGCTGGCGACCCGGCTGGTCGAGACGCTCGGGCGACCCCGGGCGGGCGGCCCCGAGCAGCCCGAGCCGGTCAGCGACGGCACGATCAGCTCGGGTTGGACGATGCCGCAGCAGCAGTCGGTCGACAACTGGCCGCCCACCCTGCCGACCCAGGCCGCGCCCCCACCCGCCGACCCGTGGCGGGATCCGCGCTGGGAGGACGGCCCGCGGCGGTGGGACACGGACGGGCGGTGAGCCGCGTCGCGTCCGCCAAGCCGGAGCTGATCTCGACCGTTAGGCTCGGCGACATGACCGACACACCTGCCGCCACCCCCGGCGGAACCTCGTTCGAGGAGCTTGACGCGTTGTCCACCGAGGAGCTGCGGGAGCGGGCGTTCGCCCGGGCCCGGGAGCGCCGGGACGTGGGGTTCTACTGGTCGGTGCTGCGCCACCTGCCGAACGCCGATGAGGCCACCGTGCTGGACGGCGCCCCGAACTCGATCGGCCCGACGATCGACGAGGCCAACGCGTTGTGGCGGGAGCTGACCGGTCACGGGTACGAGGAGTCGGCGCCGCTGCTGCGGGCCGCCTTCATCGACTACCTGATGAAGCACTGAGCCGCTCGGGGCAGCCCAGGTCCGCCCGATCCAACGGTGCGGGGGCTGGGCGGATGGCGTCGTTCCTGCACCGTTCCGGCCCGGTCAGCCGCTACGGCACGGCCGCCGGCACCGGCGCGCTGGCCGTGTTGCTGCTGGTCGGCATCTGCGGCAGTCCGGCGTACACCGGTTGGGCCGCCACCTTGACCGACCCGGAGTCGGGCGGTGCCTTCTACGCGCGCCTGCTCGCCTGGCCGGCCTGGCGGCTGGACGCGGACGGTCAGGCCGGCGGGTTGTTCGCCGCCGACGTGCGGGCCGTGCTGCTGGTGGTCCTGGCGGTGGCCCTGCTCTACCTGCTGCCCGCCGCCCAGGTCGCCCGGGTGCCCGGCCCGGTCAGCCAGTTCTTCTCCGGCTGGGCCGCGTACGTGCTGGCCGGTGGGCTGGCCGCCGTGCTGGCGGTGCTGCTCGGCCCGGCACCGTCGCTGCTGGGGGCACTGCAGGGTGCCAGCACCGGTGCCGGTTACGGCTTCCTCACCGGCTGGATCATCGGGGTCGCCAGCCTGGGCGGTCGCGCCTGACCGACCCGACCGAGGCGGGGTCACCCTCGGGGTCGCGGGTCAGGTGGTGGGGCGGCTGAGGTCGAGGAGGCGCTGTCGGCTGAGCGTGCCGACCGGCCGGCCGGCGTCGGTCACCAGGAGCCGGTCCCGGCCCGAGGTGAGCAGGACCGCCAGCGCGTCGTACGCGGAGCCGTCCACCGCCACGGTGGGCAGGTCCGCGCCGGTGCCCTCGGGCACCGGCTCCAGCGCGTCGCGGTCCAGTGGGGTCACCGCCAGTCGGCGGATGCCCCGGTCGGCGCCGACGAACTCGCGTACGAATTCGGTGGCGGGTGCGCCGAGCAGCGCGGCCGGGGTGTCGTACTGCTCCAGGTGCCCGCCCGCGGAGAGCACCGCGATCCGGTCGCCGAGTCGGACCGCCTCGTCGAGGTCGTGGGTGACCAGCACGATCGTCTTACGCACCTCGGCCTGAAGGCGCAGGAACTCCTCCTGGAGGCGGGCCCGGACGATCGGGTCGACGGCCGAGAACGGCTCGTCCATCAACAGCACCACCGGGTCGGCGGCGAGTGCGCGGGCCACCCCGACGCGCTGGCGCTGGCCACCGGAGAGCTCGTGCGGGTAGCGACCACCGAACTCGGCCGGGTCCAGCCCGACCAGGTCGAGCAGCTCGTCCACCCGGGCCCGGGTCTGGCTCTTGGGCCAGCGGAGCAGGCCCGGCACTGTGGCCACGTTGGCCCGCACCGTCTGGTGTGGAAAGAGGCCGACGTTCTGGATCACGTACCCGATCCGACGGCGTAGGCGCACCGGGTCGACGTCGGTGACGTCCTCGTCGCCGAGCGTGATGCGTCCGGCGGTCGGCTCGATCAGGCGATTGATCATCCGCAGCACTGTCGACTTGCCGCAGCCGGACGGGCCGATCAGCACCACCAGTTCGCCGGCCCGGACGTCCAGGCTGAGGTCCCGGACAGCTTCGGTGCCGTTCGGGTAGCGCTTCTGGATGCCGTGCAGGGAGATCGACGCCGCGCGAGGTGATTGGGCCACGCTGGCAGCCTCCGGGGTAACGTCCACGTATGTCCTTCCGCCTGAGCTACCTGGCCGACCCGGGTAACCCCTGGTTCTCCTGGCAGTACGTGCGGGACAACTCTGACACGATCCTCGCCGCGGTGCGCGAACACGCCTCCCTCACCGGGCGGGCGGTGGTGATCGCGGTGCTGATCGCCCTGCCGTTGTCGGTGCTGGCGTACTGGTTCCGTCCGCTCGCCGGCCCGATCCTCGCTGTCAGCGGGGTGGTCTACACCATCCCGTCCCTGGCGCTCTTCGCGTTCATCGCCCCGTACCTGGGCACCGGTGCGACAACGGTGCTGGTCGGGCTGGTCCTCTACGCGCTGCTGCTGATCGTGCGCAACGTGGTGGCCGGTCTCAACCAGGTGCCGCCGGAGGTTCGGGAGGCCGCCGAGGGCATGGGTTACGGCAGGTGGAGGCGGCTGTTCCGGATCGATCTGCCGCTGGCGCTGCCGGGCATCGTGACCGGCGTACGGCTGGCGACCGTCTCGACGGTGGCGCTGGTCACGGTCGGGGTGCTGGTCGGGCACGGCGGGCTCGGGCAGTTGATCTTCGCGGGCTTCCAGAACAACCTCTACAAGGCCGAGATCATGACCGCCGCGCTGCTCTGCGTGGCGCTCGCGGTGGTGCTCGACCTGCTGCTCATCCTGGTCGCCCGGCTGGTGACCCCCTGGTCCCCCCGGAGGGCGCGGTGACAGTGGCGGCGAACCCGATCGGGCAGGCGATCACCTGGATCAACGACCCGCTGAACTGGACCAACCCTGGCGGCATGCTGGACCGGCTCGGCGAGCACCTGACGATCTCCGCCCTGGCGGTGGCGCTCGGGTGCCTGGTGGCCTGGCCGCTCGGGCTCTGGCTGGGGCACCTCGGCCGAGGTGGCGGTCTGGTGGTGTTGATCTCCAACGCGACCCTGGCCATCCCCACCCTGGCGTTGCTGACCATCCTGCCGGTGGTCTTCGCCAGCGGCTTCGGGAAGACGCCGGTAGTGGTGGCGCTGGCCGTCTTCGCCGTGCCGCCGTTGCTGGCCAACGCGTACACCGGGGTGCGGCAGGCGGACCCGGAAGCCCGTGACGCGGCCCGGGGGATGGGTCTGTCCAGCGCACAGTTGCTGCGCCGGGTGGAGTTGCCGCTGGCCGTGCCCTATCTGGCGGCCGGCTTCCGGACCGCCGCGGTTCAGGTGATCGCGACCGCCGCGCTGGCGTCCTTCGTCAACGGCGGTGGCCTGGGCCAGATCATCCGCACCGGCTTCGGGATCGGTATCGCGGCCGGCGGCGGGCAGATCGTCGCGGGCGGTGTGCTGGTGGCCGGGCTCGCGCTGCTCGCCGAGGTGGTCCTCGGCGGTGTCGAACGGCTGGTCACCCCCAAGCCACTGCGACGCGGGCGGCAGCGCCTGGGACGGCCCCGGGCCGCCGACGCCACCGGGAGCGCGTGACCCGTCCGGGTGGGCGGGCGTCGAACTGACCACACGGCCCGGTTCCTTCGGTGACGATGGGGTGACGAAGTCCATCCCAAGTTGTCGGTCGGTTGCGGAGCATGTTGGGTGGATATTCGCGGGCGACCGACAGTCAGGATCGCCCGTCGGACACGCGGCCGGCCCGGGACGGGCCGCGCCGGGACACGGAAGGCGGGCACATGCGCGCACGTACACGTCTGGCGATCGGGGCGGTCAGCGCCGTCGCCGGGGCAGCGCTCCTCACCGGCTGCGGTGACGCCGGCTCGTCCGGCACCGACGCACCGCAGCCGAGCGCCTCCGGCGCCGGATGCGCCCCGGTCGCCGGTCAGCAGCTCATCGCTCTGCAGGACGACAAGAAGCTCCAGAACTCCGACAACGTCATTCCGGCGGTCAACAGCAAGGCGGCCAACCCGCAGTTGATCGCGGCGCTGGACAAGGTCTCCGCCACGCTCGACACCCCGAAGTTGATCCAGCTCAACAAGGCGGTGAACGAGGACCGCAAGACCCCCAAGGTGGCGGCCGAGGAGTTCGCGTCCGCCAACAACCTCACCGCGGGCATCGCCAAGGGCCCGGGCGGCGACATCACCGTCGGCGCCGGCAACTTCGCCGAGAGTCAGATCCTCGGCGAGCTGTACCGGATCGCGCTCACCGCCGCCGGTTACCAGGTCAAGGTGCAGCAGATCGGCAACCGGGAGCTCTACGCGCCGGCTCTGGAGAAGGGCGAGATCCAGGTCGTCCCGGAGTACGCGGCGACCATGGCCGAGTTCCTCAACACCAAGGCCAATGGCCAGAACGCCCAGCCGATCTCCTCGCCGGACATCAACACCACGGTGACCGCGCTCAAGGCCGAGGGCGACAAGGCCGGCCTCACCTTCGGCACCCCGGCCGCCGCGCAGGACCAGAACGCCTTCGCGGTGACCCAGGCCTTCGCCGACAAGTACGGCGTGCGGACCCTCTCCGAGCTGGCGGCGAAGTGCTCCGGCAGCGCGACGGTGCTGGGTGGGCCGCCGGAGTGCGAGCAGCGTCCGTTCTGCAAGCCGGGCCTGGAGAAGACGTACGGGCTGTCGGTCGGCAAGTTCTCCTCACTGGACCAGGGCGGGCCGCTGACCAAGAGCGGGCTGCGCGACGGTTCGATCAGCGTGGGCCTGATCTTCTCCTCGGATGGTGCCTTCGCCACCAGCTGAGCCCTCCCCGCACGCGCTGTGGACGCCCCCGCCCCCGACCGGGTGGGGGCGTCCACGCGTCCCGGGGACCCGTTCCCTCCGCCGGACATCGTGGGTAGGCTGCACATCCATGCCAGCCCCGGCCACCCCCGACGCCCGGCGTCAACCACCGCTGCTGACCATGCTCTTCTGGGCGGGCGTCGCTCTCGCACCGGTGGCGGCGCTGATCCTGCTGGTGGCCGACGGCAACGGCCCGCTGCGCTTCGCCGCGGTGCTCGCCATCCTCGCGGTGGTGTTGATCGGTCTGTCCATCGCGCTGCGGCCCGAGGGCGAGGTCGACTCGGTGCGGACCGACGAGCTGCTGGACGAAATCGAGGGGCTGCGTCGGGAGCTGCGCAGCGAGATCGTGGCCGCCGCGCAGCGCGGCAATCAGGCGCTCGACCAGGCGCAACGGGCCCAGGAGGCGATCGCCGCGGTGCGCCGCCGACTCGACGTCAGCGGTGCCGCGCTCGCCGGTGCCGCCCCCGCTGTCGAGCCGGCAGGCGCCGGGCGGGCGCGGGTGGCTGCTGCCGTCGAGCCGCCGGTGGACGACACGCCGGCGGCCCGTAGCCGGGTCCCGGGTGACGCGTCGGCCGGCCGGGCCCGGGTGTCGAGCCCCGACGACGCGCCCCGGTGGGGGCGCTCCGAGCACGCGGACGACGACGAGCCGGGGTACGCGCGGGCAGCCCCCGAGCCACCGGCCACCGCCGGGACGTACGGCGGGGAACGACCGGCGGCCACCGCGTACGGCTCAGCCCGACCCCGGGAGCACGACCGCCCCGAACCGGCCCACCGGCCGGGTGGCGTGGTCAGGCACACCGAGACCGTGCACGTCACCACCCGGCACACGGTGGTGGACGGCGGCGCGGCCGAACCCGCCGGGCGCTACGGCGGCGGGTACGCCGGCCAGTGGACCCCGCCCGCGCAGGAGTGGACCCGGGGCGGCGACGCGGACGAGCGCCCCCGCCCGGCCGGCCGGGCGAGGAGCGAGCCGGACGAGCGCCCCCGAGCCGGGTACGGCGACGAGCCGGGCTGGACGGGTCGCCGCGACGAACCAGAGTGGACCGACCGGCGCGACGGGTACGCCCCGCCCGACGAGCCCACCCCGCCTTCCCGGTCGCACCGCACCCCGGAGCGGCCGGCGGCCGCCTCCTGGGACAGCCCGGACGATCGGGGCTGGTCGGAGCAGCGTGACCGAGCGGCTGCCGCGCCGCAGCCCGGGCCGCCCCTGCGGGCTGACGACACCGGCGAGTACTGGTCGCAGCTGCGGACCGGTGACCGGTGGGCCGCCGTCCGCGACGACGAGGACGGCCGCGAGTTGCGGGTCGGCGAACGCCGGGCCGAGGTGCACGCCGACGCCACCGGCACCGAGTACCGGATGGCCGACCGCTGGGCCGCCGTCCGCCACGAGGAGCCGCGCCGCTACGAGGACGCGGGCGGTTACGAGGAGCCGCGCCGCTACGAGGACGCGGGCGGTTACGAGGAGCCGCGCCGCCACGACCGCGACGGTGGCTGGCGGGACGAGCCGGGCCGGCCCGCGTTGCCGGCGGGCGGTGTGCCGGTGCCCGACGAGTGGCGTCCACCGCGCCAACGCGGCCACCAGGCGGAACCCGCGCCGGAACGGACCGGCCGGCGGCGGGTCGACGAGCACTACGGCTACCCGCCCCAGGACGACGTGCCGCGCGCCGGGGGCGCGCCACCCGCCGACCGCTGGCGCTGACCGGTCAGCCGGCTCGGGTCACTTGTCGATGTCGCCGACCACGAAGAACATCGAGCCGAGGATCGCGATCAGGTCCGGGACCAGGCAACCGGGTAGCAAAGTGGCCAACGCCTGCACGTTCGCGTACGAGGCGGTGCGCAGCTTCAACCGCCACGGCGTCTTCTCGCCCCGCGACACCAGGTAGTAGCCGTTGATGCCGAGCGGGTTCTCCGTCCAGGCGTACGTGTGTCCCTCCGGCGCCTTGAGCACCTTCGGCAGCCGGGTGTTGATCGGCCCGGTCAGCCGGTCCACCCGGTCCAGGCACTGCTCGGCGAGATCCAGCGACGCGTACACCTGGTCGAGCAGCACCTCGAACCGCGCGTGACAGTCCCCGGCCGTCCGGGTGACCACCGGCACGTCCAGCTCGTCGTAGGCCAGGTAGGGGTCGTCGCGGCGCAGGTCCAGGTCGAGCCCGGAGGCTCGGGCCACCGGGCCGGACGCACCGAACGCGGCGGCGTCCGCGGCGGACAGCACACCCACGCCGACGGTGCGGGCCAGGAAGATGTCGTTGCGGCGGATCAGGTGGTCCAGGTCGGGCAACCGGCGGCGTACCTCACCGATCGCCGCGCGGGCCCGCCCGGTCCACCCGTACGGCACCTCCTCCTTGAGGCCACCCACCCGGTTGAACATGTAGTGGATCCGGCCGCCGGAGACCTCCTCCATCACCGCCTGGATGGTTTCGCGTTCCCGGAAGGCGTAGAAGATCGGCGTGATCGCCCCGATCTCCAACGGGTACGAGCCGAGGAACATCAGGTGGTTGAGCACCCGGTTCAGCTCCGCGAGGGCCATCCGCAGCCAGGTGGCCCGCTCCGGCACCTCCATGCCCATCAGGCGTTCCACAGCGAGCACCACACCCAGCTCGTTGGAGAACGCCGACAGCCAGTCGTGCCGGTTGGCCAAGACGATGATCTGCCGGTAGTCACGCACCTCGAAAAGCTTCTCCGCGCCCCGGTGCATGTAGCCGACGATCGGTTCGCAGGCGACCACCCGCTCGCCGTCGAGCACCAGCTTCAACCGCAGCACACCGTGCGTGGAGGGGTGCTGCGGGCCGATGTTCAGCACCATGTCGGTGCCGAGTTGCTGATCACCGGTGCCGGCGACCAGACCGGCCCCGGTGCCGACGGTCAGTTCACGAAGGTCCCCGGCGTCGGTGGTCATGTCCGTCATCGTGCCACGACCGACCCGAGCGGGATGCCGACCGGCTGGCGCAACCACAGGTGCCCGCCGAGCCCGGCCGGGTCGGTCAGCTCGGCCACCGCCGACGCGGCGGCCAGCGCCCGCACGTAGCCGGCCGGGTCGGTGCCGGCCAGGCCGAGCGGCGGTCGCCCACCGTCGGCCCCGAGCGCCCGCAGCGCCTCCCGCTGGAGAACCATTGAGTACGCGCACCGGGCGACCGCCGCACCGGCGGAGGCGACCGAGTCCATGGCCACGTGGGCTGTCACATCACTCGACCCGTCCGGCACCGGAGGCACCTGCCGCCCACCCCGGTACCCGGTCAACGTCCCGTCCACCGGTCGGTCGCCGCTCAGGTGCCCGTAGTCGACCGCCACCGCGAGGCCGCGTTCCATCTTCCGGACGACGCTCGCCCAGGCTTCGTCGCGCGTTCGTCCGATCTCGGCTCGTCGGTGGTCACCGCTGGGGGTTTCCGACCCCGGTCTACCGATCTCTGGGCGGTCATCGCTGTGGGGGGTTTCCGGGCAGCCCTGGATCCGGATCACTGGTCGCACTCGGAGAGCCGGTGGGGTCGGGCCACCAGGTGGTCAGCCAGTCGAGGTCGTCGGGGGTGACCGGCTCGCCGATGGTCTCCACGCCGCTGTCGGGGTCGACGAGCACGTATCGCCAGCCGTCGGCGGTGTGCACTGCCACGTCCAACGGGACGTTGTCCAGCCACTCGGTGGCGATCAACAGTCCGGTGATCCCGTCGGGAATCTCAGCGGTCCAGTTGATCTCTTCGGGCAGGTTCTCGGGGCGCTCGGCGTACTCGACTGCTGTGAAGCGGACGCGTTCCGCGAGCGACTGACGAACGGTGACCGACGACGGCTCCTCGCCCAACGGACGGGCTGAGGCTGTGGGAGTCAGGGTTTCCGGGGAGCCCGACCACGCAGGGATCAAGCCTGACCGCCCGGAGTGGGCGGGCTCCCCGGAAACCCCCACCGCGCCCCCGGCGAGGGCCGAGGATGCGACGAGCCCATTCAAGGCGTGTAACAGCTCCCCCCGCCCAGCACCCACGTCGACCACGTCGAGCCGTGGCGGGTGGCCCAGAGCGGCGTCCACCTGCGTGAGCAGGCGCAGCAGGGCGGTGGTGAACGCCGGGGACGCGTGCACGCTGGTCCGGAAGTGGGCGGCCGGCCCGCCGCCGGCCACGAAGAAGCCGTCCGGCCCGTAGAGGGCCTGGTTCATGGCATCCCGCCAGCGGATCGGCATCAGGTCACCTTCGGTTCAGGGTGCGTCACCGTGCCGACCCTACGGTCACCGGTTGTGGGCCGACCCGTGATCCCCCCGGGGTCGTGCCGTTCATGCCGTCCGGAAGTAGTGCCCTTCGTGCAGGTCGGCGATCAGGTCGGGGTGGGTCGGGGTCCAGCCCAGCAGGTCGCGGGTGAGGGCGGACGACGTCGGGTTGTCGATCTGCACGAACGAGCCGAGGAAGCCGAAGTGCTCGTCGGCCTCGGCGGGGCTGATGCTCCGGACCGGGAGGCCGAGGTTGTCGCCGATGGCCGTCGCGATCTGTCGGAAGGGGACGCCTTCGTCGGCGGCTCCGTGCAGGCGCGTGCCGGCCGGGGCCTTTTCGAGGGCGAGTCGGTAGAGCACTGCCGCGTCGATCCGGTAGCCGCCGCCCGGGAAGGTGTCGTGTTCGGTGCCGGGGCGGCCGACGATGCCGCCCATCACCAGCATGGCCGTCCCGCCGGTGCCGACCAGGGGTTTGCCGGAGCCGGCCAGGCCGTCGGCGAGTGCGGTGAGTGCGTCCAGGTCGGTCCTGGCGGCGCCGGCCAGGTCGCCGTTGACCATGAGGTCGTGGCGGAACGCCAGGTGGATGACGCCGTCGGCGGCGGCAGCCTCTTCCCGAAGCACGTCGAGGTCGGCCAGGTCGCCGCGGTGTGCCTGGGCGCCGAGCTTCTCGATGGCGGCGGCGGACGTGTCGGAGCGGGCGAGGCCGACGACCTCGTGCCCGGCGGAGAGCAGTTCCGGGACGACTGCGGAGCCGAGGTGGCCGGAGGCGCCTGTGATGAATACGCGCATGGTGGTTCCTTCGTGAGTGCCGATGTCACCTTGCGACATAACCGTAGCCCGGATGATGTCACATCGCGACATGCGGACGAGCTTAATGTCGCAGTGTGACGTCGGATACCATCGCCGCATGGCCCGCTGGCAACCGGACGCGCGCGGCCGCCTGGAGGCGGCCGCCTTCGAGCTGTTCCGCGAGCGCGGCTTCGAACAGACCACGGTCGCCGACATCGCCGCCCGTGCCGGCCTCGACAAACGCACCTTCTACCGGCTCTTCGGGGACAAGCGCGAGGCGCTCTTCAGCGGCAGCGGGCGCGTCGAGGAGGTCCTGGTCCAGGCGGTGACCGAGACCGACGCCGGCCCCTTCGAGGCGGTCGTCGCCGCCTTCCGCCGGGTGGCGGAGGAGCTTTTCGCGGACCGTCTCGAGCTGGTCCGGGCGCGGCAGGCGATCATCGAGAGCAGCCCGGAGCTGCAGGAGCGTGAACTGCGCAAGACCGGCTCACTCGCCGCCGCCGTCACCGCCGCCCTGCGCGCCAGGGGCCTCGACGAGACCACTGCCACCCTGGCCACCGAGTCGGGCGCGACGGTCTTCCGGGTCGCGTACGCCCGCTGGGTCGCGCCCGGCAGCGACGCCCCGCTCAGCGACCTGATCGCCGAGGTGGCCGCCGAGCTACGCGCCATCACGTCAACCCCGACCGAAACGCCCTGACGAGCCGTCTCGTCGGTGGTGAAGGTTTTCACACATCCTTGTCCCGGTTCGGCGGGCCGGGCGCATACTTGCGATCGACCGGTACCCCTTCTCGAGGACTGGATCATCGACATGAGCGCACCGATGCGCCCGCGTCCGGCCGCCCCACCCGGGCCTGCCGCGTCGTGGGACAGCGCCGTTCCCGGCGCCCGCGCCACCTCCCGTCTGCTCACCGTCGGTGTCGTCGGAGCGGGCCGCGTCGGTGCCGTGCTGGGTGCCGCGCTCGCCGCCGCCGGGCACCGGGTGGCTGCCGTCTCCGGCAGCTCCGGAGCCAGCCGCGCCCGCCTCGCCCTGCTGCTGCCCGAGGTGCCCCGCCGCCCGGCCGCCGCGGTGGCCCACGCCGCCACTGACCTGCTGCTCATCGCGGTACCGGACGACCGGCTGGCCGCTGTGGTGGCCGATCTCGCCCAGCGGGGTGCGCTGCACCAGGGCCAGATCGTCGCGCACACCTCGGGAGCGCACGGGCTGGCCGTGCTAGGGGCGGCCGTCTCGGCCGGAGCCCGCCCGCTCGCCCTGCACCCCGCGATGACCTTCACCGGTACGCCGGACGACCTGCCCCGCCTCGACGGCATCTCGTACGGGGTGACCGCCCCGGCGGAGTTGCGCCCGCTGGCCGCCCGGCTGGTCGCCGACCTCGGCGGCGTGCCCGAGTGGGTGGCCGAGTCGGACCGCCCGCTCTACCACGCCGCGTTGGCCCACGGCGCGAACCACCTGGTGACCCTGGTCAACGAGGCGACCGACCGGTTGCGCGACGCCGGGGTGTCCCGGCCGGAGAAGGTGCTCGCCCCGCTGCTGCGGGCCGCCCTGGAGAACGCGCTGCGGCTCGGCGACGACGCGTTGACCGGCCCGGTCTCCCGTGGCGACGCGGGCACCGTACGGCGGCACCTGGACCGGTTGGCGGCCACCGCGCCGGAGTCCGTCCCCGCGTACCTGGCGTTGGCCCGTCGTACCGCCGACCGGGCGATCGCCGCCGGCCGCCTCCGGCCGGTGGACGCACAGTCGCTGCTCGGTGTGCTGGCCGACAGCGGTCGGGAGGTGGCGGCATGACCCAGGTGGTTCACACGCGGGCCGAGTTGGCCGAGGCCCGGGCCGGGCTGAAGGGCACGGTCGGGGTGGTGATGACCATGGGTGCGCTGCACTCCGGGCACGAGACGCTGCTGCGCGCGGCCCGGGAACAGGCCGACCACGTGCTGGTGACGATCTTCGTGAACCCGTTGCAGTTCGGCCCGAACGAGGACTTCGACCGCTACCCGCGCACCCTCGACGCCGACCTGGAGGTGTGCCGGCGGGCGGGCGCCGATCTGGTCTTCGCCCCGTCGGTGGCGGACATGTACCCGGACGGGCAGCCCCGGGTCCGCCTCGACCCGGGTCCGCTCGGCGCTGAGCTGGAGGGGGCTAGCCGTCCCGGCTTCTTCCACGGCGTGCTCACCGTGGTGCTGAAGTTGCTCCAGCTCACCCGGCCGGACCTGGCGTTCTTCGGCGAGAAGGACTACCAGCAGCTGACCCTGGTCCGGCGGATGGCCCGCGACCTGGACGTGCCGGTCGAGGTGGTCGGCGTGCCGACCGTCCGCGAGCCGGACGGGCTGGCCCTGTCCAGCCGCAACCGCTACCTGAGCGAGTCGGAGCGGGCCGCCGCGCTGAGCCTGTCCGCCGCGTTGCGGGCCGGTGCGCGGGCCGCCGACGACGGTCGGGACGCGGGGGCGGTGCTGACCGCGGCGCACGCCGCGTTCGGTGCCGGTGCGCCCGGTGCCCGCCTCGACTACCTGGTGCTCACCGACCCCGACCTGGAACCGGGACCGGTGTCCGGGCCGGCCCGGTTGGTGATCGCCGCCTGGGTGGGTGCCACCCGGTTGATCGACAATGCGGCGATCCACCTCGCCCCGCGCCCCTGACCCGGCCGCACCACCCTCCACCAATCCCGCGAAAGGCCACCTCGATGTTGCGGACCATGCTCAAGTCGAAGATCCACCGAGCCACGGTGACCCAGGCCGACCTGCACTACGTCGGTTCGGTGACGGTGGACGAGGACCTGCTCGACGCCGCCGACCTGCTCCCCGGCGAGCAGGTCGCAATCGTGGACATCACCAATGGCGCCCGGCTGGAGACGTACGTGATCCCGGGCGAGCGGGGCAGCGGCGTGATCGGCATCAACGGTGCCGCCGCGCACCTGGTGCACCCCGGTGACCTGGTCATCCTGATCTCGTACGGGCAGATGGACGACGCCGAGGCCCGGTCGTACCGGCCCCGGGTGGTGCACGTCGACGCCGACAACCGGGTGATCGAGTTGGGTGCCGACCCGGCTGCGGCGGCAGCCGGCACGGCCGGGAACCCGGTGCCCAGCCCGTTGGCCGTGTCCGGAGTCTGATCCCGGGTACCACGATTCCGGTCTGTCACCGGACTGTCATTTCCGGTTACCCTGGGCGCGCTGGCGGAAGCCGGTCGGTGGCTGGGGGAGGCCGCGATGCGCCGTGCCATGACGACCCTGTTCGCCGCTGTTGCCGCGGCGGCGCTGCTGGTGGGCTGTGCCGGGTCCGACGGCCTGGACGGTGATCTGACCGACGACTGGGCGGCCCTGCCGGCGCCGTCGGCGTTCACCCCGGCAGCCGGCGTGTGTCACGCCGCCGACTTCACCGACCTGGTCAGCCTGGCCAGCTACCAGCCGGTGGACTGCACCGGCCCGCACCGGCTGGAGACCGTGCACGTGGGGGCTTTCCCGGTCGAGCGGACGACCGCCCCGGCGGGTGGTTCGACGGAGTTGCGCGGCGCGTTCGCCGAGTGCGACACCCGGGCGGCCGGCTACCTGGGTGACGACTGGCGGTCGGGTCGGCTGCGGCTGTCAGTGGCGCTGCCCAACGGGCAGGGCTGGGCGGCGGGTTCCCGGTGGTTCCGCTGTGACGTCACCGAGCTGACCACTGTCGAGGCGGCGGCCACCGTGGTGGTCCGGTCGGGCAGTCTGCGGGACGCCTTGAAGGGGCCCACCGCGCTGCGCCTGGGTTGCCAGCGGACCCGCGCGGGCGCCGGCCGGGGGGTGCAGACGTTGATCCCGGTGGAGTGCGGCGCACAGCACGACGCGGAGTTCGTCGGGGTGTGGCGCGCACCGGATCGGGCGTACCCGACCCGGGACGCCGACTGGCTGCCGCTCTACACGGGTTGCCGCAGCGTCCTCGCCCGGTACGCGGCTGTACCGGACAACGCCGAGCTGCGTTTCCGCAGCGGTGTGGTGGTCCGACCGCCGGGGGCGGGGCGCTGGAAGGTCGGTGATCGGGGGGTCCGCTGCTATCTGTGGCTCAGCGACCGTACGGTGACCGCCTCCCTCAAGGGCGCGGGCCCGGCGGGTCTGCCGGTGCGGACGAAGTGACAGTGGCCTGACGGTCGGCGCGGGGCGGCGGGCGCCGGACGGCGTCGCCCAAACCACTCGTCCCGCCCCCGCCGCCCCGGGCGAGGACGGTTCGGGTTGACTGGGGGAATGCGTTTCCCGACCGTCGACCTGCCTGCCCTGCCCACGCTGCTGGCCGCGCCCGCGCCCGGCTGGGTGGAGACCACCGACGTGATCGTGGTGGGTTCCGGCGTGGCCGGGTTGACCGCGGCGCTGCACCTGCGCGAGGCGGGTCTGCACGTCACGGTGGTCACCAAGGTCAACATCGACGATGGCTCGACCCGCTGGGCGCAGGGCGGCATCGCCGCCGTGCTCGACCCGGCCGACTCCCCGGCGGCGCATGCCCGGGACACCGAGGTCGCCGGGGTCGGGCTGTGCGACCCGGCGGCGGTCCGGGTGCTGGTCGAGGAGGGCCCGACCCGGCTGCGTGAGCTGATGCGGATCGGCGCCGAGTTCGACAGACACCCGGACGGCTCGTTGATGTTGACCCGCGAGGGCGGGCACCGGGCGGACCGGATCGTGCACGCCGGCGGGGACGCCACCGGCGCGGAGGTGCAGCGTGCCCTGCACGCCGCCGTGCAGCGCGACCCGTGGATACGGCTGGTCGAGCACGCCCTCGTGCTGGACCTGCTGCGCGCGCCCGGCGACGGCCCGGACGGGCTCGGCCCGGCGTGCGGGATCACCCTGCACGTGTTGGGCGAGGGCAGCGAGGACGGCGTCGGCGCGCTGCTGGCCCGCGCGGTGGTGCTCGCCACCGGCGGAATGGGGCAGGTCTTCTCGGCCACCACCAACCCGGCGGTCTCCACGGGTGACGGGGTGGCGCTGGCGCTGCGGGCCGGCGCGGCGGTGACCGACGTGGAGTTCGTCCAGTTCCACCCGACCGCCCTGATCACCCCGGCCGGTGCGGGGGTGCCCGGGGCCGGGCACGCGCAGCAGCCGCTGGTCTCCGAGGCGTTGCGCGGCGAGGGCGCGTACCTGGTGGACGCGGACGGCAAGCGGTTCATGGTGGGCCAGCACGAGTTGGCCGAGCTGGCCCCCCGGGACGTGGTGGCCAAGGGCATCCACCGGGTGTTGGTGGCCACCGGGGCGGACCACGTCTTCCTCGACGCGCGGCACCTGGGCGGCGACTTCCTGGCCGGTCGGTTCCCCACCATCGTGGCGTCCTGCCTGGCGATCGGCGTGGACCCGGCGACCGACCTGATCCCGGTGGCGCCGGCCGCCCACTACGCCTCCGGTGGGGTCCGGACCGACCTGCGCGGCCGTACCTCCATCCCCGGCCTGTACGCCTGCGGCGAGGTGGCCTGCACCGGCGTGCACGGCGCGAACCGGCTGGCCAGCAACTCGCTGCTGGAGGGGCTGGTCTTCTCCCGACGGATCGCCGAGGACATCGCGGCCGGCCTGCCCGAGCAGGCCCAGCCGGCGGACGTCGGCGCCTGGCGTGGCGGTACGGGCTGGGTGCTGCCGGCGGAGGTGACGCCGACCCTGCAACGGGCGATGACCCGGGGGGCCGGGGTGCTCCGATCCGCGGCGACGCTGGAAGAGACGGCCGGGACGTTGACCGAGCTGGGTGTCGCCCGGGGTCGCCCGCGCACCGCCGACTGGGAGGCGACGAACCTGCTGACCGTGGCGTCGACGCTGGTCGCCGCCGCGTACGCCCGTGGTGAGACCCGGGGCTGCCACTGGCGGGAGGACTTTCCGACGGCCGACGAACGGTGGCTGGGCCATCTCGTCGGGGCGGTCGGGGCGCAGGGCCGGGTGACGCAGCAGTGGGAGGGGAGTTCACAGTGAGCGCGACGGAGATGGCGTTGACGGGGCCGACGGTGGTGGCGTTGCAGGCGGCCGGGCTGGACCCGGCACAGGTGCGGCAGGTGATCGAGGGCGCGCTGGTCGAGGATCTGGGCCCGGACTTCCTGGACGTCACCAGCGTGGCCACCATTCCGGCGGAGCAGACCGACACGGCCGATCTGGTGGCCCGCGCGGACGGGGTGTTGGCCGGGATGGCGGTGGCCGCCGCCGTGTTCGAGCTGGTGGGTGACGTGACGGGCTTCGGTCGTACCGTCGAGGTGTCGGTGCTGGCCCGCGACGGTGAGCGGGTGGCCCGCGGTGACGTGCTGGCGACAGTGACCGGCCCGACCCGGTTGCTGCTGACGGCCGAGCGGACGGCGCTCAACCTGCTCTGCCGGATGTCCGGGGTGGCCACCCACACCCGGGCCTGGGCGGACGCGCTGGCCGGCACGAAGGCGATGGTGTTGGACACCCGCAAGACGACGCCGGGCCTGCGGGCTCTGGAGAAGTACGCGGTGCGGGCGGGCGGTGGCACCAACAAGCGGATGGGCCTCTACGACGTCGCCATGATCAAGGACAACCACAAGCTGGCGGCCGGGGGCATCACGGCGGCCTACCGGCGGGTCCGGGAGGCGTTCCCGGAGGTGCCGGTGCAGGTCGAGGTGACCAGTGTCGACGAGGCGGTGGAGGCGGTGGAGGCCGGGGCGAACTTCCTGCTCTGCGACAACATGACGCCGGAGGCGCTGGCCGAGGCGGTGGCCGCGGTGGGTGACCGGGCGGAGCTGGAGGCGACCGGTGGGCTGACCCTGGAGGTGGCCGGCCGGTACGCGGCCACCGGCGTGGACTTCCTCTCGGTGGGCGCGTTGACACACTCGTCGCCGATCCTGGACATCGCGATGGACCTGCGTACCGACTAGTTGTCTAGGCTGCGTGCGTGCTGCTCTGCATCGACATCGGAAACACCAACACCGTGCTGGCGACCTTCGAGGGCGACAAGCTGGTGCACTCCTGGCGGATCAAGACCGACGCCCGCTCGACGGCGGACGAGCTGGGTCTGATGTTCCGAGGGCTGCTCGCCGGGGACAACGTCGAGATCACCGGCGTGGCCGCCTGCTCCACCGTGCCGGCCGCGTTGCGGTCGCTGCGGACCATGCTCGGCCGCTACTACGCCGACCTGCCGAGCGTCATCGTCGAGCCGGGCGTGCGGACCGGCGTGCAGTTGGCGATCGACAACCCGAAGGAGGTGGGCGCCGACCGGGTGGTGAACACCCTGGCGGCGTACACCCTCTACGGCGGCCCGTCGATCGTCGTGGACTTCGGCACCACCACCAACTTCGACGTGATCAGCGAGCGCGGTGAGTTCCTGGGCGGCGCGTTCGCCCCGGGTATCGAGATCTCCTTCGACGCGCTGGCCGCCCGGGCTGCGCAGTTGCGCAAGGTGGAGGCCACCAAGCCCCGCTCGGTGATCGGCAAGAACACCGTGGAGTGCCTCCAGGCCGGCCTGTACTTCGGCTTCGCCGGGCAGGTGGACCGGATCGTCGAGCGGATGACCGAGGAGTTGGGCGAGGTGCGGGCGGTGATCGCCACCGGCGGCCTCGCCTCCCTGGTGATCAACGAGTGTCGCAGCATCACCCACCACGAGCCGATGATCACGCTGATCGGCCTGCGGATGGTCTACGAGCGCAACCGGTGACCCCGGCCGCCGTCGGGGGCGGCCGTCGGGTGGGCCTCAGCGGCGTCGGGCGCGAAGCACCAGCGTCCGGTACGGCAGCTCGATGGTGTCCCGGCCAGCGAGGGCGGGGTGGGTGTTCAGGAGTTCGGTCAGTTCCCGCTCGACCCGCCGTTGATCGTCAGCGGTGGCGGTGAGCCAGTACGAACGGGTGCGGACCACGCCGCGCAGCTCGTCCGGCGTGAGCGTGCTGTGGTGCCGGAACTCGCGCCGCTCGATGGGGTCGAAGGCGGGGCCGAAGTCGGGGTGGTCGTTGCCCCCCAGGCTGGCTGAGTTGTCGCCGAAGTGGGCGATACGACCCAGCTCGGCCACCCAGTCGACGCTGTCGTCCCGGATGTTCCACATGGGGGCGAAGGTGCCACCGCCACGGAGCACCCGTGCGATCTCGGCGTGCGCGGGCTCCCGGTCGAACCAGTGGTACGCCGTGCCCACCAGCACCGCGTCCGCGGCCGAGTCGGGCAGCGGCAGGGCCTCGGCGGTGCCCGCCAGCGCCGTCGTGCCCGGGGTGCTGACGGCGAGTTGCGCCCGCATCCCCGGATCGGGCTCGACCGGTACGACCTGGTGGCCCAGGGCCAGCGCGGCGCGGGTCAGGATGCCGGTGCCGGCCGCGAGATCCACCACCTGGCCCGCCCGCAGCCCGCCGAGGGCCCAGCGGACCGCAGCTTCGGGATAACGTGGCCGAAAGCGGTCATAGTCACTCGCTGCGACGCCGAAGGACAGGGCGTGAGTGTGATCCGCCATGACGGGCAGGTTATCCGGTAACAGCCACCTGAGCGCTTGAGTACGCTCGGGCCTGACCCCCCGTAGTCATCGTGACGAGGAAGCGTGCCGTGAGCGAGCAGAACCCCGTGCCAGTGGACCCCGCCGACGACCTTCCCGAGCAGATGAAGGTCCGCCGGGAGAAGCGGGACCGGATGCTCGCCGAGGGTGTCGAGCCCTACCCGGTCGGCTTCCCCCGCACCACCACCCTGGCGCAGGTCCGGGCGGCCTACGCCGACCTGCCGACCGACACCGCGACCGGCGACCAGGTCGCTGTCACCGGCCGGGTGATCTTCGTACGCAACACCGGCAAGCTCTGCTTCGCGACCCTGCGGGACGGCGACGGCACCGAGTTGCAGGCGATGCTCTCGCTGGACCGGGTCGGGCCGGAGCGGCTGGAGGCGTGGAAGCGCCTGGTCGACCTCGGCGACCACGTCGGCGTCACCGGTGAGGTGATCACCAGCCGCCGGGGTGAGCTGTCGGTGTTGGCCCAGCACTGGGAGATGACGGCGAAGGCGCTGCGACCGTTGCCGGTGGCCCACAAGCCGCTGTCCGAGGAGGCGCGCGTCCGGCAGCGTTACGTCGACCTGATTGTCCGGCCGCAGGCACGGGAGATGGTGCGTACCCGGGCCGCCGCCGTACGCAGTCTGCGCGATTCACTGCACGGGCAGGGCTTCATCGAGGTGGAAACGCCGATGTTGCAACTGCTGCATGGCGGCGCGACGGCTCGACCGTTCGTGACCCACAGCAATGCGTTGAACACCGATCTGTATCTGCGAATCGCTCCCGAACTGTTTCTCAAGCGCGCTGTGGTCGGCGGCGTCGACCGCGTCTTCGAGATCAACCGCAACTTCCGTAATGAGGGTGTCGACTCTTCGCACTCGCCGGAGTTCGCGATGCTGGAGACGTACCAGGCGTACGGCGACTACGACACGATCGGCGAGTTGACCCGTAATCTCGTGCAACAGGCGGCGATCGCGGTGAGCGGCTCGACGGTGGTGACCCACGCCGACGGTCGAGAGTTCGACCTGGGCGGCGAGTGGCGGTCCGTGACGTTGTTCGGTGTGCTTTCCGAAGCGCTGGGCGAGGAGGTCACCGTCCGCACCGAACGCTCCCGCCTGGTGGAGTACGCGGACAAGGTCGGATTGGCCGTGGACCCGAAGTGGGGCCCGGGCAAGCTGGCCGAGGAGTTGTTCGAGGAGCTCGTCGTTCCCGGCCTGGAGGCGCCCACCTTCGTCCGGGACTACCCGGAGGAGACCAGCCCGCTCACCCGGGGCCACCGCAGCGAGCCGGGGTTGGCCGAGAAGTGGGACCTCTACGTGCTCGGCTTCGAGTTGGGCACCGGGTACTCCGAGCTGGTCGACCCGATCGTGCAGCGGGAGCGGCTGGTCGCCCAGGCGCAGTTGGCCGCCCGTGGCGACGACGAGGCGATGCGTCTCGATGAGGACTTTCTTCGGGCGATGGAGTATGGAATGCCGCCGGCCGGCGGTATGGGAATGGGAATCGACCGGCTGTTGATGGCGCTGACCGGCCTCGGAATTCGGGAAACGATCCTCTTCCCCTTGGTCCGCCAGGAGTAGTCCCGGCCGGAGCTCACGGCGGGCCGTAACGGGGTCCTATTGACGCGACGAGCGGCGCGGGGGTTATTGTGCTCTAGTTAGCAGGAGCGCCCTGCTCGAAAGGAATGTGGGACGTGGCCAAGCAGATCATTCACAAGCTGGTCGATGACCTGGACGGCGGGGACGCGGACGAGACCGTCAAGTTCGCCCTCGACGGCGTTCAGTACGAGATCGACCTGTCGAGCGCCAACGCCGCGAAATTGCGTGATGCATTTGCCGCGTACGTTGGCGCCGGCACCAAGGTCGGCCGTGGTGGTGTCGTGATCGGTGGGCGGGCCGCCCGCGGTCGCGGTGGCGCGACCGCGGATCGGGAACAGAACAAGGCGATCCGGGAGTGGGCCAAGAAGGCCGGCAAGGACATCTCGGACCGGGGTCGTATCCCCCAGGAGATCGTGGACGAGTTCCACGCGAAGCGCTGACCCGTCAGCAGCGTGGTGGCCAGCCGCCACCGCAGGCGACACCGACGCCGGGCCGGAGGAGTTCTCCGGGCCGGCGTCGCCGTATCCGGGATATGGCGTGGTGTGCCCGTTCGGGGTGAGTTGGCCGTTTCGCCGCTGGCGTCGCGGTGGCCGCTCGGTGCGGCGTCGTCGGGTCCGGTCCGGGCCGGGAAGCAATCCGGGCCGACCGTCGTTGTCCACAACCAGTGGATCAGCTGTCCACAACCTGTGGACAACCTCCCCACGGCCCGGCGCGACGCTTGTCGCGACCGCCGGTCCGGCCGCCCGGAGCCTCCGGGAGCGCTTCCGGACCCCGGATCGGGCTTCGGTGGCGCCAGTCGGATTTCGCTCTGCGCGTAGCGACAGGGCTACCGGAACACCTCCTGAGCGCGGACGGTTGTTCAAAACGACGTGGAACTGACCCAGACCGGAGACACACGACCTCAGCTGAGTCGGTCAGCGACGATAGAGTAAGGAGGCACGGACGCCCGTCCTGGACGTTCGTGCACCGGCCCCGCCAAGATCTTGACCATCAAGGCGCACGGCACGTGAGGAGCACGAGGGCATGTTCGAGCGGTTCACCGACCGAGCGCGACGGGTTGTCGTCCTGGCCCAAGAAGAGGCCCGGATGCTCAACCACAACTACATCGGTACGGAACACATCCTGCTGGGCCTGATCCACGAAGGTGAAGGCGTCGCGGCTAAGGCCCTGGAGAGCCTCGGCATCTCCCTGGAGGGCGTCCGCCAGCAGGTCGAGGAGATCATCGGCCAGGGCCAGCAGGCGCCGAGCGGGCACATCCCGTTCACGCCGCGGGCGAAGAAGGTGCTGGAGCTGTCGCTGCGCGAGGCGCTGCAGCTCGGCCACAACTACATCGGCACTGAGCACATCCTGCTCGGGCTGATCCGTGAGGGCGAGGGCGTCGCCGCCCAGGTGCTGGTCAAGCTCGGCGCCGACCTCAACCGGGTCCGCCAGCAGGTGATCCAGCTGCTCTCCGGCTACCAGGGCAAGGAGCCCGCCGCGGCGGGCGCCGCGCCGGGTGAGGCCGCGCCGTCGACCAGCCTCGTGCTGGACCAGTTCGGCCGCAACCTGACCCAGGCCGCCCGCGAGGGCAAGCTCGACCCGGTCATCGGGCGCGAGAAGGAAATCGAGCGGGTCATGCAGGTGCTCTCCCGCCGTACCAAGAACAACCCGGTCCTGATCGGTGAGCCCGGCGTCGGTAAGACCGCCGTGGTGGAGGGGCTGTCCCAGAAGATCATCAAGGGCGAGGTGCCCGAGACCCTCAAGGACAAGCAGCTCTACACGCTCGACCTCGGTGCGCTGGTCGCCGGTTCCCGCTACCGCGGTGACTTCGAGGAGCGTCTCAAGAAGGTGCTCAAGGAGATCCGCACCCGCGGCGACATCATCCTCTTCATCGACGAGATCCACACCCTGGTCGGTGCGGGTGCCGCCGAGGGCGCCATCGACGCCGCCAGCATCCTCAAGCCGATGCTGGCCCGTGGTGAGCTCCAGACCATCGGTGCCACCACCCTCGACGAGTACCGCAAGCACCTGGAGAAGGACGCCGCTCTCGAGCGCCGGTTCCAGCCGATCCAGGTGGGTGAGCCGTCGCTGGCCCACACCATCGAGATCCTCAAGGGTCTGCGCGACCGGTACGAGGCCCACCACCGGGTGAGCATCACCGACGCGGCGCTCGTGGCCGCCGCGACCCTGGCCGACCGGTACATCTCCGACCGCTTCCTGCCGGACAAGGCGATCGACCTGATCGACGAGGCCGGTGCCCGGATGCGGATCCGCCGGATGACCGCGCCGCCAGACCTGCGTGACTTCGACGAGCGCATCGCCCAGGTGCGTCGCGACAAGGAGTCCGCGATCGACGCGCAGGACTTCGAGCGCGCCGCCCAGCTGCGCGACAAGGAGAAGCAGCTGCTCGGCCAGAAGGCTCAGCGGGAGAAGGAGTGGAAGGCCGGTGACCTGGACGTCGTCAGCGAGGTTGACGACGAGCAGATCGCCGAGGTGCTCGGCAACTGGACCGGCATCCCGGTCTACAAGTTGACCGAGGAGGAGACCTCGCGCCTGCTGCGCATGGAGGACGAGCTGCACAAGCGCGTCATCGGCCAGGAGGACGCGGTCAAGGCGGTCTCGAAGGCGATCCGGCGTACCCGGGCCGGCCTGAAGGACCCGAAGCGCCCGTCGGGCTCGTTCATCTTCGCCGGCCCGTCCGGTGTCGGTAAGACCGAGCTGTCCAAGGCGCTCGCCGAGTTCCTCTTCGGCAGCGAGGACGCCCTCATCCAGCTGGACATGTCCGAGTTCCACGACCGTTACACGGTCTCCCGGCTCGTGGGTGCCCCTCCCGGCTACGTCGGTTACGACGAGGGCGGGCAGCTGACCGAGAAGGTGCGGCGTCGGCCGTTCTCGGTGGTCCTCTTCGACGAGATCGAGAAGGCCCACCCGGACGTGTTCAACACGCTCCTGCAGATCCTCGAAGACGGTCGGCTCACCGACGGTCAGGGTCGGATCGTGGACTTCAAGAACACGGTCATCATCCTGACCACCAACCTGGGCACCCGAGACGTCGCCAAGGCGGTGTCGCTGGGCTTCCAGCAGTCGGAGGACTCCGAGTCCAACTACGACCGGATGAAGCAGAAGGTCAACGACGAGCTCAAGCAGCACTTCCGGCCTGAGTTCCTCAACCGGATCGACGACACCATCGTCTTCCACCAGCTGCGTCAGACCGAGATCCTCTCGATCGTGGACATCATGATCCAGCGGATCGAGGGCCAGCTGCGGAACAAGGACATGGGTCTGGAGCTGACCGACAACGCCAAGAAGTACCTGGCCGCGAAGGGCTTCGACCCGGTGCTCGGTGCCCGTCCGCTGCGTCGCACGATCCAGCGCGACATCGAGGACAACCTCTCCGAGCGGATCCTGTTCAACGAGCTGACCCCCGGTCAGATCGTGGTGGTCGACTGCGAGGGTGACCCGGACGACATCGACAAGTCCAAGCTCGTCTTCCGGGGCTCGGACAAGCCGGTCGAGGTTCCGGACGCCGTCCCGGCCGATCTCGGTGGCACTGCCGCTGGCACCGCCGCCGCAGGCGTGGACGAGTAGCACAACCGGCAAGGGGCGGGGCCCCGGTGGCGCGAGCCACCGGGGCCCCGCCGTTCGTGCGTAACCCGCACAGACAACAGCCGCCGCCCCGCAGCCGCCCGGCCGACCACCCTCCAGGACCGCCCGACCCGTCGCACCCGCCCGCTCGGCGGTGGCCTCGCCCGGTGGAGCGCTTCCGCCCGCAGGATCGCACAACATCCAGGATGCAGTGGCATCAGGCGCGGCGGATGCCACTGCATCCTGGATCGAGCGCGAACTTGGACGGGTCAGGCCGTGAGGTCGGCGGTTGGCAGGGAGGGGCCGTCACCGACCAGGCGGAAGGAGTCGGTGCCGGCGGGCTCGACCAGCCCGTCCTGCACCAGGCCGGCGAGGGCGCGGGCACGCTGCACGTCGTCGGTCCAGACCTGGTCCAGCCGCTGGTGCGGGACCGGCCCGGTGCTGTCCCGCAACACGCCGAGCAGCAGGCCGCGTACCTGTCGGTCGGTGCCCGCGTACCGCTGGGGTCGACGGGTCGGCCCCACCGGTGCCTCCTGACCGGACGCCCGCCAGGCGCAGGTCGACTCGACGGGGCAGGCCGTGCAGCGTGGCGACCGGGCGGTGCAGATCACCGCTCCCAGTTCCATGAACGCGGCACTGGCCAGCGCTGCCGCTGCCGGTTCCAGTGGGAGCAGTTCTTCGGTGGCGACCAGGTCGGCGGGTCGGGTGACCGGCCCGGCGTCCGGTTCACCGGCCACCGCACGGCACACGACCCGGCGTACGTTGGTGTCGACCACCGGGTGCCGCTGCCCGTACGCGAAGGCGGCCACCGCCCGCGCGGTGTAGGTGCCGACGCCGGGCAGTGCCAGCAGGTGCTCCAGCCGGTCCGGCACCTGGCCGGCGTGCCGGTCGACGATCGCTACCGCGCATTCGCGTAGCCGCACCGCCCGACGGGGGTAGCCGAGGCGTCCCCACATCCGGATCGCCTCGGCGGGGGTGTCCGCCGCCAGCGCGGCCGGCTCCGGCCAGCGTGCCAGCCACGCCTGCCAGGCCGGCACCACCCGCACGACTGGTGTCTGCTGAAGCATGACCTCGCTGACCAGGATGGCCCACGGGGTGGCACCGGGCTCGCGCCACGGCAGGTCCCGGGCGTGCTGCTGGAACCATCGGCTGACCACTGTGGCGAAGTCGGGTTGAGTCATGGCGTCGTCGATGATGTCACGCCCGGCGTTCCCGTTGGGTGGGCGGCTCGGGCGGGGTGCCACGTCGTCGTCCGGCGGACGGGGGAGAATGCCCGGATGAACGAGCTCGCGATCACCGTCATCGGTCGGGACCGGCCGGGCATCGTGGCCGACGTCGCGGAGGTGCTGGCCCGACTGGGCGCGAACCTCACCGACAGCACGATGACGCGGCTGCGGGGGCATTTCGCGATGACCCTCATCTGCACCGGCCCGACCGCCGCCGAGGTCGAGGCCGCACTGGCGTCGCTGACCGCCGAGGGTCAGCTGCTGGCGACGGTACGCGCGGTCACCCCGGACGGCGACGTGCCGCCGGCCGGTGAGCCGTACGTGATGGCGGTGCACGGTTCGGACCGGATGGGGATCGTCGCGGCGATGACCCGGGTGCTGGTGGACGCCGGGGGGAATGTCACCGACCTGAGCACCCGGTTGACCGGTGAGCTCTACGTGGTCCTGGCGGAGGTCGAGTTGCCGGCCGGGGTGGCGGACACTCTGGTCGACCGGCTGCACCGGACGGCTGTCGAGCTGGGCGTGGAGGTCACCCTCCGGCCGGCGGACCCGGATCTGCTGTGACGGGCGACGAACGCGTGCCGGACGTCGAGGCGTACACCGGTCTGGGTGACTGGACGCCGGACTCGCTGGCGGTGCCCGGCGTGGTGCGGCCGGTGGTGTCCGCCCCGCATGCGGTGTTGAGCCGGGCCTCGGACGAGGTCGATCCCACCGCCGCGGAGACGGTCCAGTTGGCGGCCGACCTGGTCGCCACGATGAAGGTCTCACCGGGCTGCGTCGGGCTGGCCGCACCGCAGGTCGGGGTGGGCGCTCGGGTCTTCGCTGTCGACGTGACCGGGCATCCGAAGGCGGTGACGGTGCACGGCACCTTCGTGCTGTGCAACGCGCGGGTGGTCGAGGCGACCCGGTGGAAGCCGGGCCGGGAGGGCTGCATGTCGGTGCCGGACCTGACCGGTGACGTGAAGCGGGCCAGCCGGCTGGTGGTGGAGGGTGACCTGCCGGGCAGTGGCGAGCCGGTCAGGTTGGTGACCGACGGCTTCGAGGCTCGGGCGTTGCAGCACGAGATCGACCACTGCGCGGGGCTGCTCTTCCTGGACCGGGTGGCCGGTGCGCACGCGATCTATCAGCGCAAGGTCTACCTGTGACCGGTGCGTCTACCGTCCTCGGTGGACGGTGGGGCATGCCCCTCGAATCGGTTCCGGCGCGTCGCGCCGCACTGCCGGGTACGGCGCGGCTACGGTGGAGGGCATCATGCGTCTGACGGTCGGCCCCCTGCCACCCGCCGTGTACTGGCGGCGTCGCGCCGTCGTACTCGGAGCGGGGTTTCTGTTCCTGATTGTCCTGCTCTACTCGTGCACCGGTTCGGATCGTTCCGGCGGTCAGAAGCCGACGGCGGGAGGCACCCCGTCGGCGACGTCCACCGCGACGTCTGATCCCGGCGGGCCGGTGCTGACACCGCAGACCGGATCTCCGTCACCGCCCGCGCCCGCTGATTCGGCTGCGACGACTCCGAGCCCGGCGATCACCAGCAACACCCCGCCGTTGGGCGCGGCGGCCGGTTCGCAGGACGACGGCACCTGCACCGACGGAGAGATCAGCGTCGTCGCGTCGGCGAGCCAGACCTCGGTGCAACGCGGCGCGGTGGTCGAGCTGCAACTGAAGATCAAGAACACGTCGGACCGGACGTGCAGTCGCAACGTCGGCGCCGACCTGCAGGAGATCTTCATCAAGTCCGGTGCCGAGAAGGTCTGGTCGTCGGACACCTGCGGCAAGGTCCAGGGCTCGGACCCGCAGTCCTTCACGCCGGGCTTCGTGCGCTCCTACGAGGTGCCGTGGAACGGGCGGGACACCAGCCGCTGCGACGGTGCGCTGGCCGGCGGGCCGTTCGCGCCGGTCGGGTCGTACCAGGTGTTCGCCCGGGTCGGCACGAAGCTCAGCGAGCCGGTGAAGCTGACCGTCACCGGCTGAGCCCGCTCAGACGTAGCGTTCCAGGATGGATGCCTCGGCGAGCCGGGACAGCCCTTCACGGACGCCACGGGCCCGGGCGTCGCCGACCCCTTCGACGGCTTGCAGGTCCTCCACCGTCGCGCCGAGCAGCCGTTGGAGGCTGCCGAAGTGCAGCACCAGGCGGTCGACCACTGCCACCGGGAGCCGGGGCACCTTGGCCAGCAGTCGGAAGCCGCGCGGACTGACCGCGGCGTCGAGCGCGTCGGACGCGGCCGGGTAGCCGATCGCCTTGGCGACCGACACCAGGTCGATCAGCTCGGTGGCACCGAGCAGGTCCAGCTCGACAAGAGCCTCGTCCAGGGTGCGGGACTTGCGGCCGACCGGGAGGTAGTCCCGGATGACCAAGGTCCGGTCGGCGTCCACGCCGGCCATCAGCTCGTCGAGTTGCAGGGCGAGCAGACGGCCGTCGGTGCCCAGCTCCACGACGTAGCCGGCGATCTCGTCGGCGATCCGGCGAACCATCTCCAGTCGCTGCACCACTGCCACCGCGTCGCGCACGGTGACCAGATCCTCGATCTCCAGGGCGGAGAGCGTGCCGGAGACCTCGTCCAGCCGGAGCTTGTAGCGCTCCAGGGTGGCGAGCGCCTGGTTGGCGCGGGAGAGGATGGCCGCCGAGTCGTCGAGCACGTGCCGTTGGCCGTTGACGTAGAGGCTGATGATCCGCATGGACTGGCTGACCGAGATGACCGGATAGCCGGTCTGGCGGGCCACCCGCTCGGCGGTGCGGTGCCGGGTGCCGGACTCTTCGGTCGGGATGGACGGGTCAGGCATCAGGTGCACGGCGGCCCGGACGATCCTGGTGCCGTCGCTGGAGAGCACAACGGCGCCGTCCATCTTGCACAGCTCGCGGACCCGGGTCGCGGAGAACTCCACGTCCAGCGGGAAACCACCGGTGCACAGGCCCTCGACCACCTTGTCGTAGCCGAGCACGATGAGCGCACCCGTGCGACCCCGCAGGATGCGCTCCAGACCGTCGCGCAGGGCGGTGCCCGGGGCCATCAGGGCGAGGTTGGCCCGCAGCGGATCTCCGGCGCTCCCGGCGGCCCCCGCAGTCACGCTCACGCTGATCGGGCGGGCGGGCGAGCCCACGGCGCCGGTGCGGGCCTGGGGCGGCGCTCCGGCTGGCTTGGTGGTATCGCGGTCGATCGGCACGGGCACAGTCTACGGACTGCCGTGCGGTGGGTGCTGTCGTGGTTACTGTGATGTGTCACGATGCCGCCCTCTCCGAGGTTTCCCGCTTACGACCCGCTGTCCGGTTTCGCCGCCCTCGTCGGCACGGTGGGTCACTCGGCGGACGCACGGGCCGCATGGTGCAGCGCCGAGCGGACGTCGGTGACCTCAGTCACCCGCATCTGCTCGGGCCCGGCGCCGGTGCTGGCCGGGCCGCAGCCGGGCGGCACCAGGGCCACCTTGAACCCCAGCCGGGCCGCCTCGGCCAGTCGGCGCGGCACCGCCCCGACCCGCCGCACCTCGCCGGTCAGCCCCACCTCACCGATCGCCACCAGGTGCGGCGCGATCGCCAGGTTGAGCCCGCCGGAGGCGACCGCCAGGGCCACCGCCAGGTCGGCGGCCGGCTCCACCACCCGGATCCCGCCCACGGTGGCGGCGAAAACCTCCCGGTCGTGCAGGGTCAGCCGCTCGGTGCGCCGTTGCAGCACCGCGAGCACCATCGCCAGTCGCGCCGAGTCGAGGCCGGAGACGGTGCGTCGGGGAGAGCCCGCCACCGTCGCGCCGATCAGCGCCTGCACCTCGGTGACCAGCGCCCGCCGCCCTTCCATGGCCACCGTCACGCAGGTGCCCGGGACCGGCTCGGCGTAGCGGGTCAGGAACAGCCCGGACGGGTCGGCCAGGCTGCTGATGCCGCCCTCGTGCATCTCGAAGCAGCCGACCTCGTCGGCCGCGCCGAACCTGTTCTTCACGCCGCGCACCAGGCGCAGCGACGAGTGCTTGTCGCCCTCGAAGTGCAGCACCACATCGACCAGGTGCTCAAGCACCCGAGGCCCGGCCACCTGGCCGTCCTTGGTGACGTGCCCGACCAGCACGGTGGCGATGCCCCGCTCCTTGGCGACCGACACCAGCGCCGCGGTGACCGCGCGGACCTGGGTCACCCCACCGGGCACCCCCTCGGTGCCGGTCGTCGAGATGGTCTGCACCGAGTCGAGCACCAACAGGCCCGGCTTGACCGCGTCGAGGTGCCCGAGCACCGAGGCCAGGTCGCTCTCCGCGGCGAGGTAGAGCTGATCGTGCAGGGTGCCCATCCGCTCGGCGCGCAGCCGCACCTGACTCACCGACTCTTCGCCACTGACCACCAGCGAGGGACTGCCGGCATTGACCGCCCACTGCTGTGCCACGTCGAGCAGGAGGGTCGACTTGCCCACGCCGGGCTCGCCGGCGAGCAACACCACGGCACCGGGGACCAGGCCGCCGCCGAGCACCCGGTCCAGCTCGCTGACCCCGGTGGGACGGGCGCGGGCCGGAGCGGCGCTGATGGTGGCGATCGGCCGGGCCGGCTCGGACGGCATCCGGGAGCTGACCACCCGACCGGAGACGGTCGGGCCGGTCACCGTGCTCTCGACCACCGCCCCCCACTCGCCGCACTCGGGGCAGCGCCCCACCCACTTGGGCGGCTGGTGCCCGCAGGCGTCGCACTGGTAGGCCGGACGCGGCTCGCGGGCGGCGGACCGAGCACGGGCGGCACCGGCCGTGCCGCCACGAGGAGGGGTCGATCGGGACGTGGTCACATCAGGACGCTAGCCCCCGCGTACGACGAAAACACCCCGGCGTGGTGGTCACCACGCCGGGGTGTTCGTCGATGTGCGCAACGGGTCACTCGTGGGTCGTGCCGCCCTCGTTGCCCTCGTAGCCGCCCTCGCGCTCGATGATCGGCGACGGAGGGGCCGCCGGGGTGAGCGGCACGGCGACCGGCGCCTGGCCGGTGACCGTGTTGCCGTTACCGAAGTCGAAGGTCACCACGACGTTCTGACCGGAGCGCAGCGCCTCGGTCAGGCCGATCAGCCGGAGCTGCGAGGTGGCCTCGGAGTTGAACTGGATGTAGCTCAACGGCGCCAGCTCGATCCGGGCCGGCTGGCCCGGGGCGGCCGGGCTGGCCGAACCGGACGCCCGCGCCGACTCCGGGGCGGACGGGGTGGCCGAGGACGACCCGGTCTCGGACGGCGTCGCCGACGGGCTCGGCGAACCCGAGGTGGAGTTCGACGGGCTGGCCGAACCGGACGGCGACGGGCTCTCCGAGGCGGACGGCGACGGGCTCGCCGAGCCGCCGCTGATCACGACCTCGCGGGCGCTCTCGGTGGTGACGGTGACCGTCACCGTCTCCTTGGAGTCGTTGTAGATCACGGCGCCGAGGCCGGCGTCCTGCCCGGCCCGGTAACCCTCGGTGCCCGGGTAGTCCACCAGCAGGCCCCGCACCGAGAAGGAACCGTTGTCGGTCGTGAGGTTGACGCCCTGGACCGACGGCTCCTTCAACGCGGTCTCGGCGATCTGACCGGCGCCGCATCCCGAAGCCAGCAGGCTGGCCGCCGCAATCCCGGACAGCAACAGGGCCGCCCGCCGGGATCCCCTGATCGAGCGCGTCACGTCGGTCCTCCTCGTCACAATCCCCACCCGGGCCGTACGCCGGGCACGGTGGCCATACCCGCGCAGACCGCGCTCCAGGGTAGTTGGGGCTGATCGAGGCCCGCACGCGGACCCGGCAATGCCACCTGGCCGGGTGGCGTTCAGACCACCCGACCGCTCGCCACCAGCAGAACCACGTCGATGAGGGCGACCAGCATGACCGCCCGGAAGGCCGCCACCGGCCGCCGGCCGGCCCGGCTCGCCGAGCGTCCGGCGTACCAGCTCAGCGGCGGCACCACGGCGGCCGTGCCGACTGCCGCCCAGCCGATCGCCGACGGCGGCCCGGGTGGTCCGAGGACCAGGGCCGCGGTCGCCGCGAGCAGGAGACCCGCAGCGGCCACCCGGCTGCCGGCGGCGCCCAACCGGTGGGGCAGGCCGCGCACGCCGGTGCGGGCGTCGTCGGCCAGGTCGGGCAGCACGTTGGCGAAGTGCGCCCCGGCGCCCAGACAGGCCGCCGCCGCCACCAGCCAGACGGGCGGGGTCGGCTGACCGGGCAGTGCCAGCACCACGAAGGCGGGCAGCGCGCCGAACGACACGGCGTAGGGCAGCACCGAGAACGCGGTGGCCTTGAGCGGCCAGTCGTAGAGCAGGGCGGAGGCCAGGGCGAGGGTCAGCCAGAACGCCGCCGCCGGGTTCGTGGTCAGCGCCAGCAGCGGGCAGGCCGCCGCGGCCACCACGGCGGCCCAGGCCGTGACGCGCCGACCGACCGCGCCACTGGCGACCGGTTTGTCGGTACGCCCCACAGTGGCGTCCCGCTCGGCGTCCAGCGCGTCGTTGGTCCAGCCGACAGCGAGCTGGCTGGCCAGCACGGCGAGCACCACCGAGGCGATTCCGGTCGGCCGGTGGCCCACTCCCCACGCCAGCAGACCGGCCACCGTGGTCACCGCCGCGGCCGGTTCCGGATGGCTCGCTCTGACCAGCCCTAACACCCTCGACGACATAAGGGAAGTCTGGTCGTTACCGAGCAGTCGTGCCACGCTCGGTTCCATGCGAGACGTGGCTGCGGCCGGGGCGTCCACCGGGCCGAGGGTGCTGCCGCGAAACGATCCGCGTCAGTACGACGATCTGGCCGGTGAGTGGTGGCGGCCCGACGGCGCGTTCGCGATGCTGCACTGGTTGGCGGAGGCCCGGGCGGCGCTGGTGCCGCCCGCCACCCGTGCGGGCGCGCTGCTCGTCGATCTGGGTTGCGGTGCCGGCCTGCTCGCGCCGCACCTGGCCGGCAAGGGCTACCGCCATGTCGGGGTGGATCTGACCCGTTCGGCCCTCGTCCAGGCGGCCGAGCACGGGGTCAGCGTGATCCAGGGTGACGCCACCGCCGTTCCGCTGCCCGACGGCTGCGCCGACGTGGTCTCCGCCGGCGAGTTGCTGGAGCACGTGCCGGACTGGCCACGGGCGGTGGCCGAGGCGTGCCGGCTGTTGCGCCCGGGTGGCGTGCTGGTGCTGGACACCCTGAACGACACGGCGTTGGCCCGGCTCGTCGCGGTCCGGATCGCCGAGCGGCTGCCGACGGTGCCGCGCGGCATTCACGATCCTCGGTTGTTCGTGGACGCGCGGGCGCTGGTCGCCGAGTGCGCCCGACACGGTGTCGACCTGCGGCTGCGGGGCATCCGGCCGCAGGTCGGCGGGGTGCTCGCCTGGCTGCTGCGCCGCGCCCGCGCGGCCGGAACGCCCGGTGCGGTGCCCGCCGGCCGTGCGCCACGCATCGTGCCGACCCGCTCCACCGCCGTGCTCTACCAGGGCCGGGGAGTCCGCAAAGGATAGTCAGGCCGTGGCGGGGTATGGAACGCCGAGGAGGGGACGAGATGACGGTGCACGCGCTTGAGGCAGCTCGCCGGTTGGCACCACGGTTCGCCGCGCGCGCGGCCGAGCACGACCGGGACGGTTCCTTCCCTGTGGACGACTTCGCCGACCTGCGAGAGGCCGGCCTGTTCGGGCTGATGGTGCCCCGGGCTCTCGGCGGCCTGGGCGCCACCTTCGCCGAGTACGCCGCGGTGGCCACTGAGCTTGCCCGGGGCAACGGTGCGACCGCCCTGGTGTTCAACATGCACGCCTCGGTGACCGGTGCGCTCGGTGCGGTCACCGAGGAGTTGGCCGAGGCGCTGGGCGTACCGGACGAGGCGCTGGCCGCCCGCGACCGGCTGCTCAGCGCGGCCGCGCAGGGCTCCTGGTACGCGGTCGCGATGAGCGAGCGGGGCGCGGGGGCGCGGTTGTCCCAGCTGGGCACCTCGTACACGCCGGTCGACGGGGGCTGGCAGCTCAAGGGCAGCAAGACCTTCTGCTCCGGCGCCGGGCACGCGGACGGCTATCTGGTGGCGGCACGCAGCGCTGCCGACCAGTCGGTGGTGTCCCAGTTCCTGGTGCCGGCCGGCGACGGGCTGACCGTGGAGCCGACCTGGGACTCGCTCGGCATGCGCGCCACCTCCTCCCACGACCTGCACCTGGACGTCAGCGTGCCGGCCGACCGGCTGCTCGGTGGGGTGGAAGGGCTGGCGCTGGTGGTCGCCCAACTGATGCCGCACTGGCTGGTGGCCAGCTACGCGGCGGTCTACGTGGGGGTGGCCCGCGCGGCGATCGACGCGGCTGCCGAGCACCTCAACGCCCGCAACCTGGCCGGTCTGCCGGCGGTGCGGGCCCGGCTGGGTCGGGCGGACGCGGCAACGGCCGCCGCGCAGTTGGTGGTGGCCGAGGCGGCCCGCCGGGTGGACGAGGCGCCCGGTGACGAGGAGACCAACCGCTGGGTGTGGCGGGCGAAGCTGCTCGCCGGCACCACAGCCGCCGAGGTGGCGGCGTCGGTGTTGGAGGCCGCGGGCACCTCGGCGACCCGCCGTGGTCATCCGCTGGAGCGGCTCTACCGCGACGCCCGCTGCGGCTCACTACACCCGGCCACGTCGGACGTCTGCGCCGACTGGCTCGGCATCGCCGCGCTCGGCGGCGACCCGGACCGTGACGGATCGGCGCCGCGTTGGTGAGCCCGCGCCACCGGGCTCGTACGGAGGAACGACCAGCCGAGGTGGCTGGTGGGAAGGCCAGGGGGAGGACAGCATCTGACGAGAGGTGGGGATCGTGTCCGTACCAGTGATCGCGGGGCTCGGGACAGCGCAGCCGCCGTCCGCTTCACAGGACGAGTTGTGGGAGGGCTTCTTCTCCAAGCACTTCTCCGGCACCACCCGGTCGTTGGCCCAGCGAATCTTCGCCAACTCCGGGGTGACCCGTCGGCAGGCCGCGGTCAACCCGCTGCTGGAGGACGTTTCGGACTGGCCGACCGAGCGCCGGATGCGCCGCTACCAGGTGGAGGCGCTGCCGCTGGGCAAGGAGGCGGTGGGCCGGGCGTTGACAGCAGCCGGGCTGAGCGCCGGCGACATCGGGTTGTTCATCGTCTGCTCCTGCACCGGGTACGCCACTCCGGGGCTGGACATCCTGCTCGCCCGGGACCTGGGCATGGCCCCGGACACCCAGCGGATGGTCATCGGCCACATGGGTTGTTACGCGGCACTGCCGGGTCTCGGCGCGGCGAGTGACTTCGTCACCGCCCGGGGGCGTCCGGCGCTGCTGCTCTGCGCGGAGCTGACCAGCCTGCACATCCAGCCCTCCAGCGCCCGGGTGGACACCCAGCAGATCGTCTCCCACGCGCTCTTCTCGGACGCCGCGGTCGCCGCCGTGGTCGTGCCGGGCGGCCCGGGGTACGCGGTGCGCGAGGTCACCGCCGTCACCGACACCTCGACCGCCGATCACATGACCTGGGACGTCACCGACGCGGGGTTCCGGATGGGGTTGTCGCCGAAGGTGCCGCAGGTGCTGTCCAGGCACGTCCGTGGGCTGGTCGACGAGCTGTTGGCCCGGCACGGCATGACCAGCTCCGAGGTGGACGGTTGGGCGGTGCACCCGGGCGGGCCGCGGATCCTCAACGTGGTCGAGCGGGAGCTGGCGCTGCCCCCGCTGGGGCTGGCGGCGTCCCGGGCGACGCTCGACGAGCACGGCAACTGCTCGTCGCCGACGGTGCTGCTGATCCTGGACCGGTTGGGCCGGGCGACACCGGCGGCGCAGCGCATCGTCATGCTGGCCTTCGGCCCCGGCCTCACCCTGTACGCCGCCCTGCTCGATCGACAGGACTGAACCTCGTCGAGCCGACCGGTACGCTCGTGCTGTGGATGCGACGCCTGACGACCGGCTGCGCTCGGTGGTGCTGTTCGGTGCCGCGGCGGCCGTTCTGGTAGCAGGCGGCTGGTGGTGGCACTCTGCCGCGCCCTCGTCGACGGCAGGGACGGCTGTCCCTTCCGCGGCGGCGGTGCCATCGGTCGGGCCGAGCGTCGGCACCCCCCTGGAACGTCTCATCGTGGCTGAGGAGCCCGAGGGGCGTATCACGGCACGGATGGACCCCGACACCGGCGAGGTCACCCGGGTGGAAAGCCGTCCGTGGGCGGTGATCGACCCGGAGACGGGTTCGATCAGCGACATCGAGGGCGATCCCAGGGTGCTCTTTCCCTCGGGTGACCTGCCCCCGTTCAACGAGACCGTCTGGCGGGAGCAGCGGGAGCTCGCTCCCGGCCAGGAAGTGACTCGGCAGGCCGGCGACGACGGTGCCCGCTATCTGCTCCAGTACCGGTGCACCCGCCCCGGCACGATGGTGCTTACGAGCGACGAGGCCAAGATCAACGGTCAGCTGCGGATCGACTGCGACGGCGCGATCGCCAACGCCGAGGTGCTGCCCTTTGGCGGACCGTTCCGGTTGTCGCTGTCGGCGGGCGACCGGCCCATCGACATCCAGGCGCAGCTCGTCGCACTGCCCCCTCGCTGACCGGGTCGCTCAGGCGGCGAGGGCGCTCAGGTCGCTCCGGTACGACTCGACGGTGCCCAGGTCGGGTATCACCCGGGTGACCAGGCCGGCGCGGTCGACCAGCACGGCGGTCGCGGTGCCGGGGCGGGCCGGTTGACCCAGGAACGAGCGCAGCCCGCCGGCCGGGTCGGCCAGGACGTGCGCCTGCCGCTGGGTGGTCGGCCCGGCCGGGGCGCTGCGCCCTGCGGTGACGGTGATCACGGAGACGTCGGCGGGTGCTGCTGCCAGGGCCTCGGTGACCCGGTCCGGGCAGGGGCAACCGTCCAACAGGATGATCATGGCGGGTAGCAGGCCGCGCAGTGGCACTGGTGCGTCCTGGGCGTCGACCAGGTCCAGTGCGGGCAGCGCCTGCCCGGTCAGGCTGGCCGGTGGCGAGTAGGGGGTCGGGCTCGGGCGCTCGGTGCCGCGGTTGGCCCGGGGCCAGGTGACCACCAGCAGGCCGGCCAGCGTGGTGACGACCGCCACCAGCAGGACCAGCAGCGGCAGCCCCAGAGCCCGGGGACCACCGGGGAGGCGGCTGGCCCGACGGAGCTCACGGCGGACCTGGGCCGCCTCGGCGGCCAGCGCGGAGGCGTCGTCGGGGACCACCACCCGGCCCCATTCGGGAGGCAGGCCGGGCAGGCCGTCGGCTGGCCCGTTACCTTCTGCGTCCGGCTTGCCCATCGGACCTCCTGGAAGCGTCTCGAGAGCGGAGTGCGGCTCGGTCTCCAGGGTCGCGCACCGGGGGCTCCTCCCGCTACATCTGGGCGCGGTCCGGCTGGCCGGGCTACCATGGGAGGAGCGCATAGCCCTTGATCTCGACGTTCTGTTCACCCGTACCGGGCAGTCATTTGCGCGTTACGGAGCGTGTTCGAACCATCGGTTTGACCGCCTGTCAAGCTGAAGCAAGACCTCTCACAGGGCCCCTGAGCTGCGCCAACGGTCAGGACATCGGTGAGACATCGGTGCCTGAGCGTGTTACCCTAGACACAGCGAAAGGGGTTTCGAACCTATGGTTTTCAGTGTCGGCGAGACCGTTGTTTACCCCCACCACGGGGCCGCACTCATCGAGGCAATCGAGACTCGGGTCATCAAGGGCGAGCCTAAGCAATACCTCGTCCTGAGGGTCGCGCAGGGTGACCTGACGGTCCGGGTGCCGGCCGAGAACGCCGAGATCGTGGGCGTCCGTGAGGTGGTCGGCGAAGAGGGCCTCGGCAAGGTCTTCGACGTTCTGCGGGCTCCGCACACCGAGGAGCCGACCAACTGGTCGCGGCGTTACAAGGCCAATCTGGAAAAGCTGGCTTCCGGCAACCCGCTCAAGGTCGCCGAGGTCGTGCGTGACCTGTGGCGTCGGGAGCGGGAGCGGGGCCTCTCTGCGGGCGAGAAGCGGATGCTCGCCAAGGCCCGCGACATTCTCGTCGGCGAGGTCGCGCTGGCTGAGAAGAGCACCAAGGATGAGGCGGAGACGCTGCTCGACAAGGTCCTCACCGAGGCCTAGTCCGCACAGCATCGTCGTACCCACTTCGTAGTGAAGAAACCACCGAGGACCGCGACGTGACCGCGCAGCTCAATCCGCGCGGTGACGTCGCGGTCCTCGTGCCCGCGGCGGGTGCCGGCGTACGGCTCGGTCCCGGCCGACCCAAGGCGCTGCGCCTGCTCGCCGGTGAGCCGCTGTTGGTGCACGCCGTGCGCCGACTGGCCGCCGCACCCTCCGTGCACACCATCGTGGTGGCCGCGCCGACCGCCGAGGTGCAGGCCGTCCGCGATCTGTTGGCCCCGGTCGCGCCGGTGACCGTGGTGCCCGGTGGGGCGGAGCGGCAGGCGTCTGTCGCCGCCGCGCTCGCCGCCGTGCCGGCCGGCCCGACCATCGTCCTGGTGCACGACGCCGCCAGGGCGCTCACCCCGCCCGAGCTCGTCGAATCCGTCGCGGCGGCGGTCCGGGGCGGGCGGGACGCGGTGATCCCGGTCCTGCCGGTGGTCGACACGATCAAGGAGGTCGGCGCCGGCGAGGTGGTGCTCGGCACCGTCGACCGGTCCGCCCTGCGCGCGGTGCAGACCCCGCAGGGTTTCCGCCGGGCCGTGCTCAGCGCCGCGCACGCCGCTGCCGGTGACTCCCTCACCGACGACGCCGGGCTGGTCGAGAAGCAGGGTGTCGAGGTGAGCTGCGTGCCCGGCTCGGAGTACGCAGTGAAAATCACCCGACCGTTCGACCTGGCCCTGGCGGAGCATCTGCTTGCCACGACCGGTTGACGCGTACCCTCTGATCATGATCGTTCCTCGGGTGGCCATCGGGACCGACGTGCACGCGTTCGAGCCGGGCCGGCCGTGCTGGGTGGCCGGGCTGCTCTGGCCCGACCAGGACGGCCTCGCCGGGCACTCGGACGCCGACGTGGTCGCGCACGCCGCCTGCAACGCGCTGCTCTCCGCCGCCGGTCTCGGTGATCTCGGTTCTGCCTTCGGGGTTGACCAGCCGGAGTGGGCCGGCGCGTCCGGGGTGGCGCTGCTGACCGAGACGGCCCGCCGGGTGCGGGCCGCCGGCCTGGAGATCGGCAACGTGTCTGTGCAGGTCATCGGCAACCGTCCCAAGATCGGCCGCCGCCGCGCGGAGGCGCAGGAGGTCCTCTCCGCCGCGGTCGGCGCCCCGGTCACCGTCTCGGCGGCGACCACCGACGGGCTCGGTTTCGCCGGCCGTGAGGAAGGGCTGGCCGGGATCGCGGTGGCCCTGGTGTACGACGCTCCGGCCGCCTAGGCTCGCCGCGATGTCCAGCGACCCCACCCCCGACCAGTCCGCCGCCGACGGCTACGTCCAGCGGGCCCAACTCCTCGCCGAACTCGGCCGCTACGACGAGGCGGCGGGGGAGTTGGGCTACCGGTTGGCCCTCCAGCCGGATGACGTGGAAGCGCTCACCATGCTGGCCCGGGTGCACCTGGCCGCCGACCGCCCGGCCGAGGCGCTCACCGCCGCCGACACGGCAGTGGCCGTCGCGGCGGAGGCGGTGCCACCGCTGGTCGCCAGGGGCATGGCGCTGGCCGATCTGGAGCGCTACACCGAGGCGGCGGCCACCGCCGACCGGATCCTCGCCCTCGGCCCGGCCGACGCGTACGCCCAGCGGAGCGCGGCGGCGATCCTGGCCGGCGCCCGCAACGGTCAGCCGGCGCTGAACGCGGCCTGGCGTGGTGTCGAGTTGGCCCCGCAGGAGCCGCAGGCACACCTGGTGCTCAGCCTGGTCGCCGCCCGGTTGAACCTGTTCGACCTGGCGGAGCGGGCCTACCGGGAGGCGCTGCGGCTCGACCCGCGGATCGCCGAGGCCGGCCACGACGTGGGGGTCATGCGGCTGGAGCAGCGCCGCTGGTCGGAGGCGTTGGAGCACATCGCCGAGGCGGTGACGGTCAGCCCGAGCCGGATCGACTCGCCACGGACCCTCGCGTACGGGCTGCACCGCCTGGTGCTCTACGGCGCGGGTTGGTCGCTGGTCGCGGCGGTGCTCGTCGCGTTCGCGGCGTCGGCGGGCGACGGGTTCTCCCGCATCCTGGCGGTGCTCGCCGCGCTCACCGGGGGCATCGTCGTCTGGCAGCTCGGTGCCCGGCTGCCGGGGTTGACCCGGAGCGTCCTGCCCGCCCTGCTGCGCGCGGACCGCACGATGGCCCTGGCGATCTACGCCGTGGCCGCCGCGCCGCTGCTGCTGCTGGTGTACGCCATGGTCGGCTCACCGTGGCCCCTGGTGCTGGCCATCGCCGTCACCGCGGTAGCCGAGTTCGCCGTCTTCACCCGAACCGCTGTCCGCTAGCCGCGACGCGCCCACGTCCAGGCGTAACCCTCGTCCTCACAGGCGCTGGCGGCGTCGCAGAGATCCAGCGGGCGGAAGGTGTCGACCATGACGGCCAGCTCGTCGAAGTAGTCAGCGCCGATGGAACGCTCGGCGGCACCCGGCTGGGGGCCGTGGGTGAAACCGGACGGGTGCAGCGAGATCGAGCCCTGCTCGATGCCGGAGCCGCGCCGCGCCTCGTAGTTGCCCCCGGTGTAGAAGAGCATCTCGTCGGAGTCGACGTTGTGGTGGTTGTACGGCACCGGGATCGACTGTGGGTGGTAGTCGACCTTGCGGGGCACGAACGAGCAGATGACGAAGTTGGGCCCCTGGAAGGTCTGGTGCACGGGTGGGGGCTGGTGGATGCGGCCGGTGATCGGCTCGAAGTCGTGGATGGAGAACGCCCACGGGTAGAGGTGCCCGTCCCAGCCGACCACGTCGAACGGGTGGTTGGCATAAGTGTGACGAGTCCAAGCAGTGCCGCTGCCACCGGGGCCTGCGGCCCGGGATCGGTGTCGGACCAGCACCTCGACCTCTTCGCCGTCGACGAGCAGCGGGGCGTCGGGGCCCCGGACGTCCCGCTCGCAGTACGGCGAGTGCTCAAGGAACTGGCCGCGTACGGAGAGGTAGCGCTTGGGTGGGCCGATGTGCCCGGAGGCCTCGACGGCGAGCAGTCGGACGGGCTGGTCACCGGTGGGCACCAGTCGGTGGATGGTCGAGGTGGGGATGACGACGTAGTCACCGGCGACCGCGTCCAGCACACCGAACGGGGACTCGACCCGCAGCGTGCCGGCCTCGACGTACAGGCAGTGGTCGCCGGTGGCGTCGCGGAACAGCGGTGAGGGGCGGTCGGCGAGGACGTAGCCGATCCGGACGTCGTCGTTGGCGAGCAGGTACTGCCGGCCGAGGATGGGATCGGAGCCGCCGGTGTCCAGTTTGTGGGTGCGCAGGTGGCGGGGCTTGAGCGGCAGGTTCGGTGCCCGGGTGAACGTGGGCGGGGTGAACTCGTCGGCGGCCAGGATCGCGGTGGGCGCGTGCCGGTGGTAGAGCAGCGACGAGTCGGAGGAGAAGCCCTCCTGGCCCATCAGCTCCTCGGCGTAGAGGCGGCCGTCGGGCTGCCGGAACTGGGTGTGGCGCTTGCGCGGCACCTCGCCGACGCTGCGGTAATACGGCATCTCGCCTCCCGATAGGTTCCGTCCACCGGCCGAAGGCGTCCGATAATCGGACGCTGTTGTCCGTTCCTCGTAGCGTCCCGTACATTCTTGTTCCGTGTCAACGCAGGTGCCCGCACTCCTGACCGGCCTGGTGGACGACGCCGCCGTCTTCCCTCCGGGGAGCGCCGCGCTGCCCGACGCCCTGGCCGCCCACCGACAGCACCGCACCGCCTGGTACGCCGACCTGGTCGGCCCGCTGCTGGTCCCCGCCTCGACGGTGGCGGCCGGCGAGCTGAGCGGGCTCGTCGACCCGGGCGAGGGCCTGGTGGTCGGCGTCATCGGTGACACCGGGATCGGGAACCTGCCGTTCGCGCTGTCGTTTCTCGCCCCGGACGGCGTCACCGCTCGCCAGGTCGAGGTGGCGGTCGCCAAGCGCGGTGAGGACCCGTTGCCCGGCATCGCCGAGCTGCTGCGACTCACCGATTCGATGCCCGACGTCGAGGCCGTCTACGCCGAACTGCCACTGACCTTCGGTCTGATGGGCGCGCTGGACGCGCTCGTCGCCGCGCGGGTCGACGGGGTGCCGATCGCGGCCAAGTTCCGCACCGGCGGCCTGGCCGCCGAACTCTTCCCCACCCCGGCCGAGCTGGCCGCGGTGATCTGTGCCTGCCGGGACCGGGACCTGCCGTTCAAGCTCACCGCCGGCCTGCACCAGGCGATCCGGCACCTGGACCCGGAGACCGGGTTCACCCACCACGGCTACGCCAACGTGCTGGCCGCGACACTGGCCGCCGCCGACGGTGACGGGGTGCGCTCGGTCGCCGAGCTGCTGACCGTTGTCGACCCGCGGCCCCTGGTGGAGCGCGCGACGGCACGGCTGGACGCGCCCCGCCCGCTGTGGGTGGGCTTCGGCTCGTGCAGCATCCTGGAACCACTGACCGATCTGATCCGGCTGGGGCTGGTGAACGGGGGCTACGACGCATGACCTGGGTGACCGGTGCCGACGGTTCGCCGTACGGGGTGACGAACCTGCCGTACGGGGTGTTCCGGCACAACGGGGGTCCGGCGCGGATCGGCGTACGGATCGGGTCCTGGGTTCTCGACCTCGCCGCTGCGGAGGCCGCCGAGCTGGTGCTGGCCGCCGGCACGCTGTGCCGGCCCGTGCTCAACGACTTCATGGCGCTGGGGCGTCCCCAGTGGACTTCCGTGCGGCAGCGGATCACCGAGCTGCTGACCGACCCGGCGCACCGGGCCGCCGTGGAGCCGCTGCTGGTGCCCCTCGACGACGTGGAGCTGCTGCTCCCCATCGAGGTGGCCGACTACGTCGACTTCTACTCCTCCGAGCACCACGCCGCGAACGTCGGGCAGATCTTCCGCCCCGGCCAGCCGCCGCTGCTGCCGAACTGGAAGCACCTGCCGATCGGCTACCACGGTCGGGCCGGCACCGTTGTCGTCTCCGGCACGCCGGTGACCCGGCCGACCGGGCAGCGGGCCTCGGCCGACGGCCCGGTCACCGGCCCATCGGTACGCCTCGACATCGAGGCCGAGGTCGGCTTCGTGGTGGGCGTACCCAGCGCGTTGGGCGATCGGGTCTCCGTGGACGACTTCGCCGAGCACGTCTTCGGGGTGGTGCTGGTCAACGACTGGTCCGCCCGGGACATCCAGGCCTGGGAGTACCAACCCCTCGGCCCGTTCCTCGGCAAGTCCTTCGCCACCTCGGTCTCGGCCTGGGTGACGCCGCTGGACGCGCTCGGCGACGCCTTCGTGCCCGCCCCCGACCAGGACCCGCCGGTCGTCGACTACCTGCGGGACGTGCCGCACCTGGGCCTGGACCTCCGACTGGCTGTCGAGTGGAACGGCGAGCCGGTCAGCGAGCCACCGTTCGCCACCATGTACTGGACCCCCGCACAGCAGTTGGCGCACCTCACCGTCAACGGGGCTTCGCTGCGCACCGGTGACCTGTACGCCTCCGGCACCGTCTCCGGGCCCGAGCGGGGACAGGTCGGGTCCTTCCTGGAACTGACCTGGGGTGGGGCCGAGCCGGTCACTGTGGGCGGCGAGAGCCGCACCTTCCTCGACGACGGTGACACGGTGACCATCACGGCCACCGCCCCCGGCCCGGACGGCACCACCATCGCACTCGGCGAGGTCACCGGCACGGTTCTTCCGGCCGTCTGAACCGTCGCGATCCATCCGTCTCGTGCGCGGGACCGGTTATCGCACAGCCCGTGCGATAACCGGCAGTGGTTGATCCGTTGATCGTCCGGATCCCGTTGCCTCGCCGCGCAATCCGGGCCGGGCGCTGCCCGGCCGTCAGCGGTGGGGCGTCCATCGCACACGGAGGTAACGACGATGCACGATCTTGCGGGCGCGGTCTGGCGTACCAGTAGCCGCTCGAACGACCAGGGGCTCTGCGTGGAAGTGGCGGACAACCTGGTCGATGTCCATGGTCTGGTCGGGGTCCGCGACTCCAAGGATCAGGCCGGCCCCACACTCGCGGTCAGCCCGCCGGGGTGGACAGCGTTCATCGGCGCGATTCGGGCCGGTCGCTTCGAGCGCTGACCGGCGCTTCGGCACCGGTCGACGACGACCGGTGCCGAAGCGACCGCCCAATCGGACAGCATCGCCCCCGGGAGGTGGAAATTCCGTCCCGGGGGCCCCGTCCGGCCCTCACTCCGCGTACCGTCGGGGACACGGGAGGGTGGCATGTCGACGGTGGCGATTACCGGGTTCATCGAGGCCGACACTGTCGACGTCTGGCGTCTGCTGACCGATCTGCCCGGCCGCGCGGCGCGGCTGACCGCCGCCGGGCCGATCGAGGTGCTCACCCCCGGCCCGTTCGGTCCGGGCACCTCCTGGCGTGAGGGGCGCGTCCAGCCGGGCGGCGGCACGCTCACCGAGGAGTTCCTGGTGGTGGAGGCGCTCGCGCCGCAGCGACTGGTGCTCTGCTCCTCCGGTGCCGGCGCGGACTATCGCATCACCTGGGGCCTGCGGCCGGTCCGCCGCCGCAGCCGGGGTTGCACAGCGATCACCGTCACGCAGGAGGCGGTGCCGACCGCTCCGTACGGTCGGGTGGTGGCGCTGCTGCTCGGCGGGCTGGTCGCCCGGGCGGTGGAGGCGGCACTCCGGCGTGATCTCGCCGAGCTGACCGCGGCGGCCGGCGTCACCGGCTCGCTCGAAGCCGCCTGACCGCCGACCCGCCAGCCGACCGGGGCGTTGCCGTCGGTCGCCGTGACCTGAGCGGGGTGTTGCCGGTTCCGCTGGGTAGGGTGCCGGGCGGAGGTGCGGCATGGGGTTCCCGAGGGGTCGACGGCGGTTCGTGACTGCGGTCGCGGCGCTGCTCGCCGTCGCGGTCGTCGCGGTCGTCGTCCACCGGGTGCTCGCGCCGGCCGAGGTCAGCACGGTAGCCCGGGGTGACTATCCCGCTGCGGCCCGACCCGCACCCGGCGTGATCGGCCGGCTTCCGTTCGCCCCGTTGATCGTCGACGAGCGGTTACGGGTGTACGCGGCGCATCGCCAGGTCTACGCCGACCGACCCGTCGACGGGCGGCACCGGACCAGCCCGTACTGGTCGTACCGGCGTTGGCCGGCGGAGCTGACCGGGGTGGTGGCCAGTGGCCGTACCGTGGTCAGCCGTTGGTCCGACGGCCGGTTGGTCGCACTCGACGCGTCAACCGGCCGTGTTCGCTGGCGGGCCGACGGCCCGGTGCCTGCCGCCGCGGAGACGGTGGCGAGGCGGACCGGGGCGGCGACTGTCTGGGAGCCGCGCGGGCTTTATCTCGCCGACCTGCCGGACGGCCGGGTCGTCCTGGTGGTCAGCGGCGACACCCAGGCGCGTGGGGTCGAGGTGAGTGGCGGCCGTGAGCTGTGGCGGGTCGACCTGCCCAGCCGGTGCCGCAGCGACGTCGGCACCACCAGGTCGGGGCAGGTGATCGGCGTGAACAGCTGCGGGCCGGCCACTGTCGAGTTCCGGGACGCGGCGACCGGCGCGGTGAGCACACGGTGGCAGCCGCCGGACGGCGGGCGTGGATTGGTGGTGACCCCGCTCGGCTGCCGTACCGGCCGGTCGGACTGTTCGGGACTGCGGACGGCCGGCCCGGCTGACGCCGGTGGTCGAGGCTGGCTGCTGGGCGTCGGTGAACCTGCCGCCGCACCGGTTCTCGATCCGGTAGGTGCCATGCTCGCCGGCGAACAGGCGGTCACTGTCGCCGATGGGGTGGCCGTGGGGCGGTCGGCGCGATCCGGTGCCGAGCTGTGGCGCTACGACGGCCTGGGCCCGGCGCGGGTTCTTGCCGTCCAGTCCGGTCGGGTGCACCTGCTGACCGAGACGAACGAGTTGGTGACCCTGGACTCGGTGAACGGCGTGCTGCTGTCCCGTTTTCCGTTCACCGTCGGCGCCGACGGTACGGGTTGGGCGCCGGGTGCGGTGAGCGCGGAGGACGGCTTCGTCGCTGTGGAACGGCTCCGAAAGCCGGTGGACCCCGAAGGTGACGACCAGCGGTATTACCTGACCGCCGAGACGGTGATCCTGGCCGCCACCTGATCGGGTCACCGAGCTGCGAACCTTTCCCACCTTCCGGGCCAAAAGGGTACATTTTTCGCAGTTCGGATCAGGCGGAGGGGGTTTCTCATGGTGGGCACGGCGATCAGATGGTTGGTCGGCGGCGTGCTCGCCGCCGCCGTCGGCCTCACCACAACCGCGCTGCCGGCGCTCACGCCGGATCCGGCGTCAGCGGGCGTGGTCGCCACCGTCCGGGCCGAACCGCCGGACGGTGGCGAGGTCACCTTCGAGGTGATACCGGCCCAGCCGTCACCGGAGCCGACCCAGCCCACCCCCGCTCCCACCCAGCCCGCGCCAACCCGCACTGGCGGCGAGCTGCCGGTGACCGGGTCGGGATCGTCGACGACCGGTCCATTGGCGCTGCTGGGGCTGGCGCTGCTGTTCGTGGGTTGGGCGATGGCCCGCCGTCGGCGTACGGCGTGAGCCCGCCGACGGCCGGCAGCTCACCGCCGCAGCCGGAGCCGTTTCCAGCGCTGCCGGCTGACCCCGGCCAGACCGGCGACGACCAGCAGCCCGGCCGTCGCGATCGCTACGTTCCAGCCGGTGGTCATCCGGGACAGGATGGTGCCGGGCTTGCCTACCTTGCCCGGGTCGGGGAACTCGATCTCGCGGGCCAGTTCCTTCTTCACCCGCCCGCTCTCCAGGTTGACCTGGGCCTTCCACGGCCCGTTCGCCAACTCGACCGGGAACCGGATCGTGACCTGCCCGGACGTGCCGGGGGCCAGGGTGGTGCCCTGCACCGTGTCGAAGGGCCCGGCGCGGGTGCCGGCCGGTCCCTCTGAGAGGCTCGCCTTCCCGGTGATGTCCAGGGCCCGTCCGCCGGTGTTGGTGACCTGGATGGCGATCGACGGTTCGCCCTGCGGGCTGCGCGCCGGCACCATGTCCCCGGTGGTGAAGTCGGAGGCGGGCTCGCCGCCCGGCCCAATGTCCAGGTAGATCCGGATGCCGACCCGGTGGACCTGGGTGACGCTCGCACCCGATCGTTTGGGCGACGACGCGGACGCCCAGATCACCCCGTACCGCTCGCCGGCGCTCGCCTTCGGTGGCACGGCGATGGTCGCCTTCACCCGCGCCTCCGACCACGGCTTCAGCTCGACCGAGTCGCGGTCAAACGTGATCCACTCGGTCAGCTCGTTGGGTGTCCGCCCGTCCGCGAAGACGAACGCCTGCTTGTCCAGGCTCGCTGCCCCCGGGTAGACGTCGATCCGCCGCGGCTCGTCGGAGTTGTTGAGGACCAGGACCTGCCGCCTGATTGTGGTGCCCGGCGGGAGGTGATCGACGATGTAGCGGTGCGCCCGGGGGTCGTCGCGACGGTTGCTCGGTGCCTCCAGCAGCCGGATTCCGAAGCGGTCGTCGGCGTCCGGCTCGGCAGCGCCGGCCCGGGTCGACAGACCCGGACCGGCGAGGCAGAGCAGCGCCAGCGCGACCGCGACGGTCGACCGGCCCCGGCGGCTAGAGCACCGAATGCGTCACCGTCCCGGTGTAGGTGCCCGCGAGGTTGGCCAGCGGGACGTTCACGACAAGCGTCGGGTTCCAGCTGGCGGTGTTACCGCCGGAACCGCCGGTGTGGATGTAGGCGTCCAGCAGGGTGGTGTTGTCCAGCGGCGCGGCGGCTGCCGAGGTCGTCTGCTGCGGGCTGAAGGTGCCGTTGCCGGTGGGGGTGCCGACGGTTGGGCCGGACCAGTAGTCGACCTGCGATGCGAGGACGGTCTGGTCCGCGGCGGCCGCGCCGGTGGTGAAGTCCGTGGACACCACCGAGGCGGTCCAGCTGGCATCCGCCGCGCCCCGGCTGTCGTTGACGGCCACCTCGCCGAGTTGAGCGCTGATGGTGCCACCGGGCACGCCCGAGCCGAGGTCGGCGGTCGGCGGGGCGGTGATGTCGAGACTGCCCTCAAGGAGGAATGTGACGTCTGTGGTGTCACTCGGCGCGGCCATCGCCGGAGTGCCGAGGAGACCGACCATCGCGGCGGCGGCCGCTCCGGCGGCAATGATCTTGGCAGTACGCACTGTTCGATACCCCGTTTCTCGAAGTGGAGCCGGTGCTCTCGCGGCATTCCGGCCACTTCGCAACATAAGGCATAAAACACTCAAAAGCGGACAGACAAGATTTGTAGCGTTATCTGGACAGGTCGGGGGACGGTCAGGTCAGCGCCGCCTCCGCCGCCGCAAGGAACGCGTCGTTCTCGGCCGGGGTGCCGATGGTGACCCGGACGCCGTCCCCGGCGAACGGCCGCACGATCACCCCGCGCGACTCGCACGCCTTGCCGAACGCCACGGCCCGCTCGCCCAACGGCAGCCAGACGAAGTTGGCCTGGCTCGTCGGTGCCTCGGGCACGAACTTGCGCAGCGCCTCGGTGACCCGGTCCCGCTCGGCGACGACCAGGGCGCAGCGGCGCTCCATCTCCGTCGCCTGGGTCAGCGCGGCCAGCGCCCCGGCCTGGGCCGCGGTGCTGCTGGAGAACGGGGTCGCCACCTTGCGGATGGCGGCGGCCACCACCGGCTGGGCCACCAGCCAGCCCATTCGCAGCCCGGCGAGCCCCCACGCCTTCGACAGGGTGCGCAGCACCGCCACGTTGGGCCGGTCCAGGTAGTCGAGACCGTCCGGCACCTCCGGGTCGGTGACGAACTCCCGGTACGCCTCGTCGATCACCACCAGCACGTCGTCCGGCACCCCGTTGAGGAACCGGTCCAACTCGGCCCGGCGCACCGCCGTACCCGTGGGGTTGTTCGGGTTGCAGACGAAGATCACCCTGGTTCGGTCGGTCACCGCCGCGGCCATCGCCGCCAGGTCGTGCCCGTGCCCGGCGTCGTTGGGCACCCGCACGCTGGTCGCGCCGCTGGTCGCCACGATGATCGGGTACGCCTCGAAGGACCGCCACGAGTAGAGCACCTCGTCACCCGGCAGGCAGGTGGCCCGCACCAGGTGCTCGGCCAGCGCCACCGAGCCGCAGCCGGTGGCGATCCGGTCGGCGTCGACGCCGTACCGCTCGGCCAACGCGTCCCGCAGCGCGACAACGCCCATGTCCGGGTAGCGGTGCGACGTGGTGATCGCCTCGGTGACCGCCTCCACCACGCCGGGCAGCGGCCCGTACGGCACCTCGTTGCTGGCCAGCTTGATGGCCTCCGGCAGGCCCAACTCGCGGGCCAGGTCGGCAGGACTGCGCCCCGGCACGTAGTTGGGCAGCGCGTCCAGGTCGGCGCGGGTCAGCCGCAGTGCCGGCTGGTGACGTCCGGAGTCGGTCATGGGGTGTCTCCCGGGGGCTGGTTGCGGTCGTTCGAGGGGGCGGAATCGGGCCGGTTGGGGACTTCGACGACCACCGTCTGCGCGCGCTTGTCGTGCAGCGCCATGCGCAGCGGGTGGTCGAAGAGGGGGGAGAGGGCGTCGACCAGTTGCAGCACCAGGCCGAGCCCGGCGCAGTACCAGAGCAGCGTCGGCAGGCCCAGCGTGCTCCACCGGCTCAGCGCCCGGCGGATGCCCAGTGGCTGGTCGGCGGCGATCGGCACCGCCCGGATCCGCATCATCCGCTTGCCGACGGTCTGCCCACCGGCGGCCATGGCGGGCACCTCGTACGCCAGCCAGAGCGCGGTGGCGATCAGCAGGATCGCCACCAGGAGGGAGTTGGACTGCTCACTGGGGAGCGGAAGGCCCTCGGCGGAGGTGTCGCCGCGCGCCGCGCGCCGGAAGACCTCCTGCCAGTACGGTGCCCACTCCTGCGCCCAGCGCCAGACGAACCAGCCGTTGACGACCACGTTCAGGGCGAAGACGAGGCCGAAGTCGATCACCCGGGCGGCGAGCCGACGGCCGTAGCCGGCCAGCCGGTGGCCGTGCGGTCGTGGCTCGGGCGGCCGTCCGGGCCAACCGGGGTGACCGGCCTGCGGTCCCCAACCGGGTGGGCCAACCTGTGGTCCCCAACCGGGTGGGCCGGCCTGCGGTCCCCAACCGGGTGGGCCGGTCTGCGGTCCCCAACCGGGTGGGCCGGCCTGGGGGCCCCAACCCGGGCCGTGCCCCTGCTGCGGGCCGTACCCGGGGGATGGGCCCTGCTGCGGCGGCCAGCCCGGCGCGGCGGTCACCGCGTCGCGGGGTGCCGACGTCGCGGGCTCGGCCGGGCCGACCGGCGCGGGTGGTGGCTCGGGCGGCGGCGGGCCGTCCGGCGGGGTCGCGTCGACGGGGATGGGCGCGCCGAGCCAACCCTCGCCGTCCCAGTAACGCCGGGTCTCGGTGTCGGCGGGGTCGACGTACCAACCAGGTTGAACGCTCACGCGGCCGTTCCGCTTCGCTCACTCACGAGGACACCTTAACGACGACCGTCCCGGCGAACTCGTCATGGACGTGTCGCGGGGCGTACCCCGAAGGGTGTGGTCCGGGCAGCGGCGCGACGCCGCCGGTGGTGGGTCGGGGCCCACCGACCGGCGGCGTCGGGTACGACGGAGGTTGCGTCACGCTCGCAAGTGTTACAGGTTGCCGCGGGCTTCCTGCTCCCGCTCGATCGCCTGGAACAGCGCCTTGAAGTTGCCCTTGCCGAAGCCCAGCGAGCCGTGCCGCTCGATCAGCTCGAAGAAGACGGTGGGACGGTCCTGCACCGGCTTGGTGAAGATCTGCAGCAGGTAGCCGTCCTCGTCCCGGTCGACCAGGATCTTGCGGGCCTTCAGCTCCTCGATCGGCACCCGCACGTTGCCGATCCGCTCGCGCAGCTCGGGGTCGTCGTAGTACGAGTCCGGGGTGTCCAGGAACTCCACACCGGCGGCGCGCATCGCGTCGACGCTGGCGAGGATGTCGTTGGTGGCCACGGCGATGTGCTGCGCGCCCGGGCCCTGGTAGAACTCCAGGTACTCGTCGATCTGGGACTTCTTGCGGGCGATCGCCGGCTCGTTGAGCGGGAACTTCACCTTGCGGGTGCCGTTCGCCACGACCTTGCTCATCAGCGCCGAGTAGTCGGTGGCGATGTCGTCGCCGATGAACTCCGCCATGTTGGAGAAGCCCATCACCCGCTTGTAGAACTCGACCCACTCGTCCATCCGGCCCAGCTCCACGTTGCCGACCACGTGGTCGACGGCCTGGAAGAAGCGCTTCGGCTGGATGCCGGCGTCGATCATCGGCTGCCGGTCCACGATCGGGCCGCGGGCCACGAAGCCGGGCAGGAACGGGCCGGTGTAGCGGGACCGGTCGACAAGCGTGTGCCGGGTGTCGCCGTACGCGGCGATGGCGGCCATCCGCACGGTGCCGTGCTCGTCGCTCACCTCGTGCGGCTCGACGACGCTCGCGGCGCCCTGGGCGATGGCGTGCGCGTACGCGGCGTCCACGTCCGGCACCTCCAGCGCGATGTCGCTGACCCCGTCACTGTGCCGGGCCACGTGCTCGGAGCCGTCGGCGTCCGGGCGTACCGCACCGGTCAGCACGAACCGGGCCGAGCCGCTGGTCAGCACGTACTGGGCGTGATCCCGGTAGCCCTGCTCGGGGCCGCGGTACGCCACGCAGGTCATGCCGAAGGCGGTGGAGTAGTAGTGGGCGGCCTGCTTGGCGTTGCCGACCAGGAAGTGCACGTGGTCGAGGCCCCGGACCGGGAACGGGTCGTGGCTGATGTCGTGGTCGACAGCTCCCACGAGCCGGTCGATGTCGACGTCCTCGGTCGACTGGGGTCGGTCGATCGCCTGGGTCATGATGGGCTCCCTCGCGTACCGGCCGGCCTTGTGGGCCGCCGTGGTCGGTTCTTGTGGCGAGGATCGCTGGCTCGGTGTGGGGTGGGCAACTGTTGGCGGAAATGCTGGTCAGGTTGCACATTCGGTATGGTCTTCACTCATGAATGGTGAGCAGAATGTACAGCTCGACGCGCTCGACGTGCGCTTGATCGAACTGCTCGCCGAGGAGCCACGGATCGGGGTGCTGGAGTGCTCCCGGCGGCTCGGGGTGGCCCGGGGCACCGTGCAGGCCCGGCTGGACAAGCTCATCGAGCGGCGGGTCATCGAGGGCTTCGGCCCCGAGATCGCACCGGCCGCGATTGGGTTCGCGGTGACCAGCTTCGTCACCCTGGAGATCAGTCAGCGGCAGGGCCACGACCCGGTCACCGCCCACCTCGCCGCCATCCCCGAGGTGCTGGAGGCGCACACCATCACCGGCTCCAGCGACCTGCTCTGCCGGATCGTGGCCCGCTCCAACACGGATCTGCAACGGGTCATCGACCAGATCGTCTCGTCCGCTGGCATCACCCGGGCCTCCACGATCATCGCGCTGGCCGAGCAGATTCCCTACCGCACGCTTCCGCTGGTGCGCAGCGCCGTGCGGGCCGACGGAAGGGTGCTCTAACACCTCCCCGCCCAGAAAGCGCGGCGACACGGCGACGCGGGCGTACGGAAGATCCGTGATCGTGGCTACGGTGTGCGGTGTGGCGAAGGGGAGCGTGCGCGGTGGGCTGCTGCTCGGCCTCGCCGTGGTCGTCGCGCTCGCCGCGACCGGCGTGTGGAACCCGTTCCCCGGCCTGTGGGACTGGGTGGACCGCAGCGAACCCATCTCCGAGCCCGACGTGGTCTGGCAGCAACGAGTCGGCGGCACCCCGCGCAGCGTGACCATCGCCGGCGACGCCGTCGTCGTCGAGCAGCGCACCCGGGTCGAGGCCCGCAGCCTGGCCACCGGCGCCCAGCTCTGGGAGCGCAAGGCCGACTGGGCGGCGGTCGCCGGCGGTGACCGCGACCCGGTCGTGGCCGTGGGCAAGCTCCTGGTCAAGGGGTACGAGCTGCTCGACCCGACGACCGGGGTGACCCGGCGACGTGACGACGACGCGGTTGCCGTCTGGACGTACCGCAACCTGCTCCTCGACGCCCGCTGCACCGACGCCACCGACTGCACCCTGAGCGCCTGGGACCCGCGTGGCACCGCGCCGCTGTGGACGGCTTTCCTGCCCGGGGTGCACAGCGGCCTGCTCGCCGACAACCCGGGTCTGCGCGGCACCCGCCGGCTCACCGCCAACCGGATCGACGACGGGGTGGCCGGGGCGGAGGCCGCGCCGCCACTGCTCGGTTTCCCGGTCGACGGTCGGGTCCACGTGGTCGACACCGCCACCGGTCGGGTGTTGCAGAACGTCGAGCCGGCCCGGGACGAGCGGCTCTCCGTGGTGGGCGGTCGGCTGCTGCGGATCGCCGCCCGCTCCCAGGACGGCACCTGTTACTTCGCCATCTCCGCCCGCGACTCGGCCACCGGGCAGGAGGCCTGGCAGCGGGCCGGCGTCAACCTGCGCACCGCCGACTCGGCCGGCTGCGTGCAACGCGAGGACCCGCAGGGTGCGCGGAACGTGCTGATCGGTGTCGCGCCCGACGGCCGTGAGGCGGTCATCGACGGGTACGACGGACGGCTGCTCTGGGTCGGTGAGTCGGGCACCAAGCTGATCGCTGTGGACGACCGTTCCGCGGTGTTCCGGGCCGCCGACAAACGCTCCGTCATCGCCCGTGAGCTGGGCACCGACAAGGTGCTCTGGACGCGGCAGGCCAGCGGCAAGGCCGGCGCGGCGCTCACCCCGTACGCGGTGGTGGTGGCCGACGAGAAGCCGTCCCGGCTGGCAGCCCTGGACCCGCGCACCGGCCGGGAGCTGGCCGCCCTGCGCACCTCGGCGAACGCTCTCGCCGTCGGATCACAGGGCATGATCATTGGCGAGGGGCGGGAGATCGGGTACGTCCGCTTCGTCGGCGCGGCCGGCGGCTCGTCCACGCGCCCGCCCGGCGACGGTGGGAATCCCAGGCCGGGCGGCACCGACCCCGGCGGGCCGAACAACAACGACGACTGCGGGCCGAAGGGGGAACTCTGCCCCGACCCGGGCGGCGGTAAGGACGGCTGAGCCGGCCGTTCGCCCGACGATCCGCACGGCGGCCGGGCCCGGCGCGCCTGCTGGATGAGAGCGGCGTCCCAGGACCCGCCCGGCGGGTGGGAGTGATCGACCGGTCTGCCCTAGGCTTGCCGCTCATGAGCAGTGCCGCCGCATTCTCGTACGCCCCTCTGCTGCCGACCGGCCCGGACCAGACGGACTATCGCCTGGTCACCGACGAGGGCGTGGACGTCGTACACGGCCCGGGAGGCCGCCGGTTCCTCACTGTGGAGCCGGCCGCGCTCACCGCGTTGACCGCCGAGGCGATGCACGACATCGCGCACTTCCTGCGCCCCGCGCACCTGGCGCAACTCCGGGCGATCATCGACGACCCGGCCGCCTCGCCGAACGACCGGTTCGTCGCGCTGGATCTGCTGCGCAACGCCAACATCGCCGCCGGCGGTGTCCTGCCCATGTGCCAGGACACCGGCACCGCCATCGTGATGGGCAAACGCGGCCGGCACGTGCTGACCGACGGCGCCGACGCCGAGGCCATTTCCCGGGGCGTCTACCAGGCGTACACCAAGCTCAACCTGCGCTACTCGCAGCTCGCCCCGCTGACCATGTGGGACGAGCGGAACACCGGCAGCAACCTGCCCGCCCAGGTGGACCTGTACGCCGAGGACCCGGACGGGCACCCCGACGCGTACAAGTTCCTGTTCATGGCCAAGGGCGGTGGCTCGGCCAACAAGTCGTACCTCTACCAGGAGACGAAGGCGCTGCTCAACCCGACGCGGATGATGCAGTTCCTGGAGGAGAAGCTGCGGCTGATCGGCACCGCCGCCTGCCCGCCGTACCACCTGGCCGTCGTCATCGGCGGCACCTCCGCCGAGTACGCGCTGAAGACCGCGAAGTACGCCAGCGCCAAGTACCTCGACGCGCTGCCGACCGCCGGCTCGATGAGCGCGCACGGCTTCCGCGACCTGGAGCTGGAGGCGCAGGTGTTGGAGCTGACCCGCAACTTCGGCATCGGCGCCCAGTTCGGTGGGCGGTACTTCTGCCACGACGTACGGGTGGTCCGGTTGCCCCGGCACGGCGCGTCCTGCCCGGTGGCGATCGCCGTCTCCTGCTCGGCGGACCGCCAGGCCGTCGCCAAGATCACCCCGTCGGGCGTGTGGCTGGAGCGCCTCGAAACCGACCCGGCGCGGTTCCTGCCCGACGTCACCGACGATTCGCTGGACGCCGAGATGGTCGTCCGGGTCGACCTGAACCGGCCGATGGACGAGATCCGCGCCGAGCTGTCGAAGTACCCGGTGAAGACCCGCCTCTCGCTCTCCGGGCCGCTCGTGGTCGCCCGGGACATCGCGCACGCCAAGATCGCCGAGCGGTTGGACGCCGGTGAGCCGATGCCGCAGTACCTGCGGGACCACGCGGTCTACTACGCCGGCCCGGCGAAGACCCCCGAGGGGTACGCGTCCGGCTCGTTCGGCCCGACCACCGCCGGCCGGATGGACGCCTACGTGGAGAAGTTCCAGGCCGCCGGTGGCTCGCAGGTGATGCTGGCCAAGGGCAACCGGTCGGGTCAGGTGACCCGTTCCTGCCAGCAGCACGGGGGCTTCTACCTCGGCTCGATCGGCGGCCCCGCGGCCCGCCTCGCCCAGGACTGCATCAAGCACGTCGAGGTCCTGGAATACCCGGAGCTGGGCATGGAGGCGGTCTGGAAGATCGAGGTCGAGGACTTCCCCGCCTTCATCGTGGTCGACGACAAGGGCAACGACTTCTTCGCCGAGGTCACCAAGCCGGTGCTCACCGTCGGCCGCCGCTGACCAGACCGCTACGCGAACGGGCGCCGGGCGAACTCGCCCGGCGCCCGTCTGTCGCCCGTGTTCTACCGACAATCGGTACGCCCGCCCCGCTGGGGTGGGACGGGCGCACCGCCCCCGTCGGATGCCGTCACCGACAACCCGAAGTGAGTTTGCTGCGCATCACTGTCGATCCACTCTCAGATCACTCTCGCCTGACCGGGGCGATCTGTCACCAGCGGACTACTCTGCTGGAAGTTGCAGCACTCACGCGGGAGAACAGATGCGGTTCGGGATCCTGGGGCCTCTGCGGGTGGGCGGTGGCGAGTCCACTGTCACCGCGGGCCGCGACCGGACCGTGCTCGCCATGCTGCTGTTGCGGGCTGGCCGGCTGGTGCCGGTCGACGAACTCGTCGACGCGGTGTGGGAGGACCGCCCGCCGGCCACCGCCCGCGCGCAGTTGCAGACCTGCGTGTCGCGGTTGCGCCGCCGGTTCACCGAACTCGGGCTGGCGCCTGAGCTGATCGTCACCGACCCGGCCGGGTACGGACTGCGTACCGCACCGAACGACCTGGACGCCGAGGTCTTCAACCGGCGCGTGGAGGTGGCCCGTGCCCAGGTCGTCGCCGGCCGGCTGGCCGAGGCGCGTACGGAGTTCCGCGCCGCGCTGGCCCTGTGGCGGGGGCCGACACTCAGTGGCATCGCGAGCCGGAGCGTCCGACGCCGCGCCCAGGCGCTCGACGAGCAACGCCTCACCACGTTGGAGGAGTGCGTCGACGTCGAACTGCGCCTCGGTCAGGCAGCTGAGCTGATCGAGGAGCTGGCGGAGAGCATCGACCGGAATCCGTTGCGGGAGCGGCTGCGAGGTCAGCTGATGCTGGCGTTGTCCTCCGTCGGGCGGCAGGCCGACGCACTCGCCGTCTACCGCGAGGGCCGGCGGACGTACGCCGAGGAGTTGGGCATCGAACCGGGTGCCGAGCTGCAGGAGCTGCACCAGCGCGTGCTCGCCGGGGACCTGGCCCTGGCCGGTCGGCCGGCCCCACCCGTCGGCGCGGTCCGCTCCCTGCCCCGGGCGATCGGTGACTTCATCGGCCGGCAGGAGACGGTGGCCCGCCTGGTCAAGGAGATCGAGGAGGACGGCATCCGGATCCAGGTGGTCGACGGGATGCCGGGGAGCGGCAAGACCACCCTCGCCGTGCACGTCGCTACCGCGCTCGCGGACCGCTATCCCGACGCCCAGCTCTTCATCGACCTGCACGGGCACAGCGAACGCCGACCGTTGACGACGGCAACGGCCGTGGCGGCCCTCCTGCGGCAGCTCGGTGTGCCGGCGGAGCGGGTGCCGGAGAACCTGGACGACCGGTTGGCGCTCTGGCGGATCGAGCTGGCCGGCCGCCGGGCGTTGGTGGTCCTGGACAACGCGGCCAGCGCCGACCAGGTGGCACCGTTGCTGCCCAACGGCGCGCAGAGCCTGGTCCTCATCACCAGTCGCCGCCGGCTGATCGGGGTCGACGAGGGCCGGCCGTCGTCGCTGCCGGTCCTCGACGCCGACGAGGCGATCGAGCTGCTCGCTCGGGTGGCCGGGATGGAGCGGATCGCCGCCGAGCCGGAGGCGGCGGCCGAGGTGGCGCGTCGCTGCGGCCACCTGCCGCTCGCTATCCGGCTGGCCGGCGCGCGGTTGGCGCACCGGCCGCGCTGGCGGGTCGCCGACCTCGCCGAGCGGCTGGTCGCCGGGGCGGGCCCGCTGGCCGAGCTGACCGCCGGGCAGCGCTCGGTGGGGCAGGCGTTCGCCCTGTCGTACGCGCAGGTCTCACCGTCGGCGCAGCGGTTGTTTCCGCTGCTCGGCCTGTACCCGGCCGGGCGCTTCGACAGCCGGGTGGCCGCCGCCCTCGTCGACCTGCCCTTGGCCGACGCCCAGGACGACTTGGACGAGTTGGTCGACGCGCATCTCGTGGAGGAGGTGCAGCCGGGTCGGTACCGGTTGCACGACCTGCTCCGCGAGTACGCTCGGTTGCTGCTCGCCGGCCCGGAGCTGCAGGCGGAGCGGCACGCCGCCGTGGAGCGGCTGTTGGATCATCACCTGTCGGTCACCTTGGCGATCGCCCGGACGGTCGAGGCGGCGGGCAGTCGTCGCAACATCCCCGAGCGCGCTCCCGGTCGGCCTGACCTGTTGGCTGTCCCGATGGCCGAGGGGCGGGCGTGGTTCGAGGAGAACCACGTAGCGCTCACCGCCCTGGTCCGGAAGGCGGAGGAGGAGGGCTTCCAGGTTCAGTGCTGGCAGCTGGCCCGGGCCTGCTGGCGGCTCAACTTCGACGGCGGGCACCTCGACGAGCTGATCGAAACCCACACGATCGGGCTCCGGGTCGCCGAGCGGCTGGGCGACGAGGCGGCGATCGCCACGATGCTGAACTACCTCTCATCGGCGTACTTCCGGCTGGCCCGGCTCCCGGAGGCGATCAGCGCGATGGAGGTGGCGCTCAGTCTGCGCCGCCGCGTCGGACTACGCGGCGATGTGCTCACCACGCTCTGGAACCTGGGCATCTCGTATGCCGCGAACGGCGACCTACGGCAGGCTGAGGTGAAGTTCGACGAGGCGCTCGGCCTGATCCGGGGTCCGGAGGACGCTGACTCGCTGAGCAATCTGTTGAACAACCTGTCCTACACGTTGATCGGTTGGGGTCGGTACGACAGGGCGTTGCGGCTGGCTCGGCTGCACCTGCTGCTGGCCCGGGAGACGAGAGACCTCCGGCAGACCAACAACGCGATGGGGCATCTCGCCATGATCCGGCACCGGATGGGCGACGTGGGCCCGGCCCGTCGTCTGCTGCGATCGGCGCTGTACTTCAAACGGTTGGGCGGCAATCGGTTCGGCGAGGGCGAGGTGCTCAACGAGATCGGTGTGATGGAACGCGTCGCCGGCGAACCGGAGCGTGCCGCAGCCCTGCACCGGGAGGCGCTGGTGGCGATGGTGGACGCCAGCGACCGGATCGGTCAGTGTGCCTCCCGGAACCTGCTGGCCCGGGCGATGTTGGAGCAGGGTGACGCCGTCAGCGCGCTCGACCTGCACCGCCGGGTGCTCGCCGACGCCAGCCGGCTCGCTGCCCGCTACGAGAAGGCCCGCGCGTTGGAGGGCATCGCCCGGTGCGTGCTGGCCACGGATCCGACGGCCGCCCGCGCGCACCTGGAGCAGGCGCTGGTGTTGTTCCGGGAGGTCGAGTCGCCGGACCGGCACGAGGTGGAGCGGCTGCTCACCGAGTTGGGCTGACGGATCATCTGCGAGTCGGCCACGGGCGCGGCAGGATGGTACGCGTGACGACTCCAGAGGCGACCGGTTACCGCATCGAACGGGACTCGATGGGCGAGGTGGAGGTGCCCGCCGAGGCACTGTGGCGTGCGCAGACCCAGCGGGCGGTGCAGAACTTCCCGATCTCCGGCCGGGGCATCGAGCCGGCCCAGATCAAGGCCCTCGCCCAGATCAAGGGCGCGGCGGCCGAGGTCAACGGCGAGCTGGGTGTGATCGACGCCAACGTGGCCGCCGCCATCGCCGCCGCCGCCGCGCACGTGGCCGACGGTGGTTACGACGACCAGTTCCCGGTGGATGTGTTCCAGACCGGCTCGGGCACATCGTCGAACATGAACACCAACGAGGTGATCGCCACCCTGGCGAGTCGTGAGCTGGGCTCGCCGGTGCACCCGAACGACCACGTCAACGCCTCCCAGTCGAGCAACGACGTCTTCCCGTCCTCCATCCACCTGGCGGCCACCCAGTTCATCGTGGAGGACCTGCTGCCGTCGCTGGGGCATCTGGCGGCCACCTTGGAAACCAAGGCGGCGGAGTTCGAGACGGTGGTCAAGGCGGGGCGTACGCACCTGATGGACGCCACGCCGGTGACCCTCGGCCAGGAGTTCGGCGGGTACGCCGCTCAGGTCCGCTACGGGATGGAACGGCTGGAGGGCGCCCTGCCCCGGCTCGCCGAACTGCCGCTGGGCGGCACCGCCGTGGGCACCGGAATCAACACCCCGCTCGGCTTCGCCGCCGCCGTGATCGACAAGCTGCGTGAGTCGACCGGGTTGCCACTGTCCGAGGCGCGTAACCACTTCGAGGCGCAGGGCGCGCGCGACGCGCTGGTGGAGACCTCGGGGCAACTGCGGACCATCGCCGTGGGCCTCTACAAGATCTCCAACGACATCCGCTGGATGGGCTCCGGCCCTCGCGCCGGTCTGCGTGAGCTGCGCATCCCCGACCTCCAGCCCGGTTCGTCGATCATGCCGGGCAAGGTCAACCCGGTGGTCGCCGAGGCGATGCGGCAGGTCTGCGCCCAGGTGATCGGCAACGACGCGACGGTCGGGTTCGCCGGTTCGCAGGGCGACTTCGAGCTGAACGTGATGCTCCCGGTGATGGGCCGCAACCTGTTGGAGTCGATCCGGCTGCTCTCCGCGGTGAGCCGGCTCTTCGCCGACCGGCTGGTGGCCGGCCTGGTCGCGGACGCCGAGGTCTGCCTGGCGTACGCCGAGGGCTCACCGTCGATCGTGACCCCGCTCAACCGCTACCTGGGGTACGACGAGGCCGCGTCGATCGCCAAGGAGGCGTTGGCGAAGCAGATCTCGATCCGCGAGGTGGTGATCTCCCGGGGGCACGTCGACTCCGGCAAGCTCACCGACACCCAGCTCGACGAGACGTTGGACCTGCTTCGGATGACCCACCCCTGAACTGTCCGCTGCCGCTTCCGTCGCTGCCGCTCAGCGCAGGTGCCGTGGTCTGGCCCAGCCGAGGAAGCGGGTGAACAGTGCGGCCGGGTCCGGGGCGTCGTGCGGGTTGAGTCGGTACAGGTCGGCCGCCGCCTCGTGCAGGACCGTGCACAGGTAGACGCTCAACCCGATCCGGTCGTGTGCGTACTCCCGGCGGAGGGTGAGTCGGGCGACCGGGCACGGCCACGGCGCGGCGCAGACCCGGCAGAGCCAGAGCGGGCGCAGCGGCAGGTGCGGTCGACAGGGCGCCGTCGCGCGGTCGTCGTCCGGGGTGGTCCGGGACATGGCGTTGTTGTGGTCCTTTCGAGCTGACTCGTTTGTGGCATCACCCCGCGCCTCCGTGCCTCGCGCCCGTGCCTCACGCCCGTGCCTCGCGCCCGTGCCTCGCGCCCGTGCCTCGCGCCCCGCACTCCCGTGCCCCGCGCCCCGCACTCCCGTGCCCCGCGCCCAAGATCTGCGCAACTTCCCGGATGTTGCTGTCTCCGAGACGCGCGAGGCAGCAACATCGCCGATGTTGTGCGGATCTTCCTCATTGATCTCGGTCCGCACCGCAAGATCGTGCTCGATCCTGGATGTAGTGGCTTCCGCACGGCAGGACCCCACTCCTTCCACGATCTAGCGCGATCTTGCGCGGTCTTTCGGGGGTGGGACCGCCCGGCACGGGGGAGCGGGCGGTCCCGTGCGGCGCCGCTGGGCCCGGGGGACGGGGAGCGGTGCCGCGCTTCACAGTCTGGTGATCGGACGACTACGGTCGGAAGGGTTCGGCCCGCCTGTCGTAGCTGCCCTGTTCCCGGGCCGCTCCGGCTCTGTTGGTCGGCTGGAGTTGATCGTCGGCGGGTTGGAGAGTGGCTGGGTATGGCCGATGGGCAGATGACGGCGGCGGCGTTCCTGATTGCGGAGCTGCGCCGGGCGCGGGTACGGCACGGCTGGAGTCAGGACGAGTTGGCGAAGGCGGTCAACTACTCGGCGTCGATGGTCAGCGCCGTCGAGCTGGGCCAGCAGCCGCCCACCGCCAAGTACCTGGAACTCGTCGACCGCGCCCTGGACACCGGCGGGCTCTTCGGCCGGATGGCCACCGAACTGGTCAGCCTGGACAAGGCTCAAATCTGGCTGCGCGGCTGGCGTGCGATCCTCGCGGAGGCGCGAGCCCTGCGATGGTTCGACCCGCTGCACGTCCCCGGGCTGCTGCAAACCGAAGGCTATGCCCGCGCCATCTTCGAGTCGGACCGACTGCTCGATGCCGACGAGGTCGAGCGTCGGCTGACGGACCGGATGGACAGCCAGCGGGTCCTCTACGGGGATCGCCCGCCGCATGTGGTCGCGGTGCTTGACGAGTCGGTGCTGAGGCGACGGGTCGGCGGTCGGAAGGTGATGTGCGAGCAGGCTCTGCACCTGGCGCGCTTGTCGACCGAGCATCCGCGGGTTCAACTCCATGTGGTGCCCCGCTCGGCCGAGGAGTATCCCGGTCTGAACGGGCCATTCATCCTCGCGACCGTGGCCGACCGCAGCGATCTTGCCTATCTTGGCGGCCAGATCGGCGGCCAAGAACTCGATCGGCCTGCGGATCTGTTGCGTCTACAACGGACCTGGGAAGCTACCCTCGGGCAGGCGTTGCCACCGCAGGAGTCGATCGAGTTGCTGAGGGAAGTGGCGGAGTCGTGGAGTTGAGCCGGGCCCGGTGGCGTAAGAGCAGCCGGAGTGGTTCCAACGATCAGTGCGTCGAGGTGGCTACGAATCTGGGGGACGTGGTCGGGGTGCGGGACAGTAAGGACTCGGGCGGACCCGTGCTCGTTGTCGACGCGTACTCCTGGCGGCTCTTCGTGGCCGCGCCCCCGCGCTGACGCGACCGGCTCGCCCGCGACGGCGGGCGAAGGGGCGCGGACCTGGGGTGGCCGGGGTAAACGGCTCGACGGTGTCGACCGGGTGGCGGGATGATCCCGGTCATGGGTGACGATGGGCTGGCTGTGCCGTTGGGGACCGAGCGGCTGCGGTTGCGGCGGCTGACCATGGACGACGTGGGCCTGCTGGTCGAGTTGGACAGCGACCCCGAGGTGATGCGGTTCCTCACCGGTGGCGTCGCGACTCCGCTGGCCACCGTGCGCGACGAGCAGTTGCCGAGGTTGCTGGCCCAGTACGACAGGCATCCCGGGCTGGGTCGGTGGGCGGCGCACGATCGGGAGTCCGGCGAGTTTCTCGGCTGGTTCGCGTTGGACCCGTCGGAGGACGGCGCCGAGGCCGAGTTGGGCTACCGGTTGCGCCGCGCGACGTGGGGGCGGGGGCTGGCCACCGAAGGGTCGCGGGCGCTGGTGCGGCACGCCTTCGACAGTGTCGGGGTGCGTCGGGTGTGGGCCGAGACGATGACTGTCAACGAACGCTCCCGGCGGGTGATGGTGAAGGCCGGGCTGCACTACGTGCGGACCTTCCACCTCCAGTGGGACGACCCGATTCCGGGCACCGAGCAGGGCGAGGTGGAGTACGAGGTGCGGGCCGAGGAGTGGGCGACGGTCGGTCAGGAACGGCCGGCGGCCCGTCGGGCGCGGTAGGCGGTCACCGCGGCGCGGTTGCCGCAGCCGGCCTCGCAGAACCGCCGGGACCGGTTGCGGGACAGGTCGACGACCACGTTGTCGCAGTCCGGGTACTCGCAGATCCGCAGCCGGCTCAGCTCGCCGCTGCGGACCAGGTCGGCCATCGCCATGGCGGCCTCCACCGCGATCCGGGTGGCCAGCGGCGCGTCGCGGGGCACGGCGTGCAGGTGGTACGGCTCGTCGTCGTGCTCGATGAGCTGCGGCAGCGCCTTGTGTTCCAGCAGCAGGCCGTTGACCACCGCGACGATCTCGGCTGGCTCGGCGTGCCAGATGCGGCGCAGTTGGGGCCGTAGATCCCGGACGGCCTGCAACTCGGCGTCGGTGTGTTCGTGCCGGCCGCTGTAGGAGTAGCGGACGAAGAACGCGTCCAGGGCCGCGACGTCCGGCAGCAACTCACCGTCTCGACCTGCGGTGTTGACCAGCGCCGCGGCGGCGATCAACGAACACTCGGTGTCATGAGCGAATAGCATCTTGACTCCTGTCACGGCTTCCGCTTAGCGTCATCAGCACAAGGATAGTTTGCTCATGACACGACGCCGATTGCGAGGAGCGCGACATGCACTCACGACCTGCTGCCGGCGTCGGGTTGGCGCTGCTCTCCGCAGTCACCTTCGCCACCTCCGGCACCTTCGCGCGATCGCTCATCGAGGCCGGCTGGTCAGCCGAGTCCGCGGTGATCGCCCGGGTCGGCGTGGCCGCCCTGGTGCTGGCGATCCCCGCCCTGCTGTCGCTGCACGGCAGGTGGCACGTGCTGCGGAGCAACGCCACGGCCATCGGGTTGTTCGGGCTGCTCGGGGTGGCACTGGCCCAGGTGTGCTTCTTCAACGCCGTGCGGTACCTCCCGGTCGGTGTCGCGCTGCTGCTGGAATACCTCGGCATCATCCTCGTCGTGGTCTGGATGTGGCTGCGGCACGGGCAGCCACCCCGCCGGCTCACCATCGCCGGGTCGATGGCGGCCCTGGCCGGGCTGGCATTCGTGCTCGACCTCGCCGGCACCGCCGACTTCCACCCGGTGGGCGTGCTCTGGGGACTCGGCGCGGCATTCGGCCTGGCGGGCTACTTCGTGCTCGCCGGCCGGGTCGACCCCCGGCTGCCCTCGGTCGCCATGGCCAGCGGTGGAATGGCCGTCGGCGCCGCCGTGCTGCTCCTCATCGGGTTGACCGGCCTGCTGCCGCTGCACGCCACCTTCGGCGAGGTCACCTTCGCCGGGCAAGCCACCAGCTGGTTGGTGCCGATCGCCGGGCTCTCGCTGGTCGCCGCCGTCATCGCGTACCTCGCCGGCATCGCCGGCACCCGGATCCTCGGCCCGCGACTGTCGTCGTTCGTCGGGCTGACCGAGGTGCTCTTCGCGGTGCTGATCGCCTGGCTCTTCCTGAACGAGCTGCCCACGGGGTGGCAGCTGTTCGGCGGTGCGCTGATCGTCGCCGGCGTCGCCCTGGTCCGCCTCGACGAGCTGCGGTCGCCCCCGACTGCCGCACCCGCGTCGGTCACGCCCGAACCCGAGCTGGCGCTCGACGGTCGGTGAGAGAGTGGCGTCGTGCTGACGACCGTGGTGTTCGACGCTGACGAGACGCTGCTGGACCTGCGCCCCGCCGTGACCGCCGGGCTGGTGGCCGTCCTCGACGAGATGCGGCGGCGCACCCCGGCGGCGGCCGGCGTGACGCTCGCCGAACTGGAGTCCGACTGGGGTGCGGTCTTCGGCGAACTGACCGCGGCCCCGGTGATGGAGATCCGGCGCGCCGCGCTGGCCCGGTCGCTGACCCGCGCCGCGCTGGCCGACCACCTGGACGAGTTCGCGGATCTCTTCTTCGCCCGCCGGTTCGCCCTCACCCGACCGTTCCCGGACGTCGCACCGGCGCTGGCCACGCTGCGCCGCCGCTACACAGTGGGTTTCGCCACCAACGGCAACAGCCGCGCCGAACGGTGTGGGCTCACCGGCGAGTTCGCCTTCGAGCTGTACGCACACGAGAACGGCCTGCCCAAGAAGCCGGCCCCGGAGTTCTACGCAGCGGTGGTCGCGGCGGCCGGCGTGCCCGCCAGGCAGATCGTGTACGTCGGTGACTCCTGGGAGCACGACGTGGTGGGGCCCCGGCGGTTCGGCCTGCGATCGGTGTGGCTGAACCGGCCTGGTCTGCCCCGCCCACCCGGTGGCCAGCCGGACGCCGAGGTGTCGAGCCTGGCCGAGCTGCCGGCCGCACTCGCAGGTCTGGCCGCCGGGTCGCACAGCGCCGGCATTGTCCCGGCCGCGCGGGTCGACGTGACCGGTGTCGATGCTCTTGGCGGGCGTGCGTAGGTGGAGAAATTCACGGCCATAACGGGCGTTCAGCTGGCGTAATCCGAGCCGGTGTTGTGTGATGGCTGCCACGTCCCTCAACGAGAGGATCCGATGTGGTGAGCAAGCGCTTCACCGCCCGTACGGTCGCGACAGCGGCAGTGCTGGCACTCACGGCTGCGGGGTTGGGTGTGCCGGCCAACGCCGCGCCGAGCGACTCCCGCACCTTCACCGTCGTCGCCGAGGATGGCGTCGCCGCCGACACCGCCATCGCCGCTATCAAGGCAGCTGGCGGCACTGTGGTGTCGCGGTCCGACGAGGTCGGCATGTTCCAGGTCAGCAGCGACCGGGCCGACTTCGCGGCCAGGGCGACCGCCGCGCCGACGCTGATCGGTGCCGCCGAGCAGAAGGCCATCGGCCGCAAGCCGAAGCTGGACCGGGTCGAGCAGGAGCACCTGCTGGCCGGTGCCGGCGCTCGCGCCGGTGCTGGTGCCAAGAAGGGCGCCAAGCTCGATCCGCTCGACGACAAGCTGTGGGGCCTGGAGATGATCCGGGCCGACAAGGCCCGCAAGATCGAGCCGGGCGACCGTCGGGTGACCGTCGGCGTACTGGACACCGGCGTCGACGCCAGCAACCCGGACATCGCGCCGAACTTCAACTGGGCGCTGTCGCGCAACTTCGCGCCCGACCTGACCGATGTGGACGGCCCCTGCGAGGTGCCGAGCTGCCTCGACCCGGTCGGCACCGACGACGGCGGTCACGGCACCCACGTGGCCGGCACCATCGGCGCCGCCGCCAACGGCTTCGGCCTCTCCGGCGTCGCCCCGAACGTCTCGCTGGTCGAGCTCAAGGGCGGCCAGGACTCCGGCTACTTCTTCCTCGACCCGGTGGTCAACGCGCTGATCCACGCCGGCCGGTCCGGGATCGACGTGGTCAACATGTCGTTCTATGTCGACCCGTGGCTCTACAACTGCACCGCCAACCCGGCCGACTCGCCCGAGGACCAGGCCGAGCAGCGGGCCATCATCAAGGCGATGAAGCGGGCGCTGATCTTCGCGCACAACAAGGGCGTCACCCTCGTCGGCGCGCTCGGCAACAACAACGAGGACCTGGGCGCACCACGTACCGACGTCACCAGCCCCGACTACGGCGCTGACCCGTACCCCCGGCCGATCGACAACGAGAGCTGCTGGGACCTGCCCACGGAGGGCCCGCACGTGATCGGTGTGTCGTCGGTCGGCCCGTCCGGCAAGAAGTCGGACTTCTCCAACTACGGCACCGAGCAGATCTCCGTCGCCGCGCCGGGTGGTTGGTTTCGGGACGGCTTCGGCACCGACGCCTTCCGTACCGACGCCAACATGATCCTGTCGACGTACCCGAAGCACGTGCTTCAGGAGGAGGGCTCGGTCGACGTCGACGGCAACATCGTCGCCGGCTTCGAGAATTCGGTCTTCAAGCAGTGCAAGGCCAACGGTGAGTGCGGCTACTACACGTACCTCCAGGGCACCTCGATGGCGTCCCCGCACGCCGCCGGCGTCGCCGCGCTGATCGTCAGCCGGCACGGCAAGGCGCAGGGTCGGACCGGCTTCGGGATGTCGCCGGACCAGGTCGAACAGCACCTCTACCGCACGGCCGCCGAGCACGCCTGCCCGGAGCCGCGCCTGCAGCAGTACCGCAACGAAGGCCGGGACGAGACCTACGACGCGTACTGCGCCGGCGGGGTCAACTTCAACGGCTTCTACGGCTACGGGATCGTCGATGCCTACGCGGCGGTGAAGACCCCGCTCAAGCCGAACGCGCGCCCGTAGCGCACATCGCACCGCCAGGTGGCCCAACCGCCACCACGCCCCTGGGCCCGGCCGACGCCTGTCGACCGGGCCCTGTGGTGTCCGGGGCTGGTCTGTCGTCTCGGACGTGGGCGTCGTCCCGGGCGTGATCCGTCGTCTCGGGCTCGGGCCGTCGTCCCGGGGCTGGTCTGTCGTCTCGGGCTCGGGCCGTCGTCCCGGGGCTGGTCTGTCATCCCGGCCGCAGGCCGTCGTCCAGGGATCGCCTGCCGGGGCGCGCCTACCTGGCCTCGGTGCCTGGCCTCGGTGCCTGGCCTCGGTCATGATCGACTCGGGTTTCTTGAAGGCGCGGTGTCGGGGTCTGAGGGATGGCACGGTTTCCAGGAACCCGAGATGACCCTGGTCATCTGGACGATCCCGGTCGCCATCCGCGGCTGACCAGCGCGTCGCGCACCTCTCGGAGCACCGCCGGAAACTCGCCGTACAGCCGCCGACTCGTCACATGCAGGACCAGCCAACCCGCGGCGACCAACTGATTCAGTCGGCGGCGGTCGCGGTGCAACTGCTCCGCGTCGGAGTGCCACGTCCCGTCGTACTCGACCGCCACCCGATACTGCGGCCAGGCCAGATCGGGGTGCAGGACAACCCCGACGGGCAGACGTATCGGATGTTGAACCGCCGGACGCGGTAGCCCGCCCAGCACCAGTCGCACGCGAAGGTGCGACTCCGGCGGAGACTCGGCTCCGCCGTCGGCCAGGTCGAAGACCCAGCGTGCCCGTCGTCCACCGGGCCGATCGGCATTGCGGGCAGCAATGGCGGCCAGGGTGTCGCGCCCGGTCAGACCCTGCCCGAGCAACGAGTCGACGATGGCGACCGCCCGGACGGGGTCGAGCCAGACAGCCGTTTCCCAGGCGGCCCGCCCGGGGTCGGACCGGGGGATCGGGAGATCCCGCTCGCTGGACCTGAGCGGGCTGGCCGCCGGCCACCCATCGCCCGCGCTTGCCGTCACGACACCCCCTGCTCGGACGGACATTGCGGCCTGGCGGGACAGCGGTGCTGGCCGTGGCGACATTCGGCCGACAGGTGGGCGATTTGCTCCCGTCGGTCGCGCCGCATCACGTGGACGTCCAGCGCCTGACGGTCGTCCCGCATCTGGCGATCGCCCCGCGCCTGACGGTCGTCCCGTATCTGGCGTTCGCCCCGCGCCTGACGGTCGTCCCGTATCTGGCGTTGGCCCCGCGCCTGACGGTCGTCCCGGGTCGGGCGGTGCCACGAGCGGGGTGATGGTGTTGACGTGCACGCAGAGGCCCCGCTGTGGACCGACCCGCAGCGATCGGGGCACGAGCACGTGCACGTCGTCGGTGAAGCTCGCGGCGTGGTGAACGCCGTGCAGGTAGGCGGCCGACGGGCCGCCGACCACCACTGCCTGCGGTAGGCGGAGGAGGGCGGCGCGACACGCCAGGGCGTGGTCACGGCCCAGCCGTGCGTCGGCGTAGATGTCGTGGCGCAAACGCACCCAGGCGGAGTTGCGCAGCTGATGTTCGGTAAGCAGGCCTTCCCGGACAGCGTCGGAGCCGCGGAAGACCTGCCAGGTCAGGGCATCGGGGCGATGCGGACGTGGTGGCATGTCGAGCAGACTGCCAACCACCGAGCGGCCCTCGAAACCCCTGTGGACAACCCGGCCTGCACCTGCCGCCGGACCTGTGGACAACGGCGACTCCGCCTGCCGATCGTGCTATGGCAACCGGCCATATCCGCCGACCGAGGAGTCACCGGCCATGTCCACCGACCGAGGAGTCACCGGCCATGTCCACCGACTGAGGAGGCGCCGGCCGGATCCCACCGACCGATGAGGCACCCGGACCGCTGATGGGCGATGATCCACTCGCGTTTCTGAAAGTCGGGCGGTCGTTGGCCATGGGATACCGCGACTTCCGTGAACCCGAGTCGATCATGCCCGAGGTCGGGTGGTCCTGGCCGGGCGACCCTGGCCGGGCGACCCTGGCCGGGCGATCCTGGCCGGCGAGCCGGGGTCAGCTGAGGGCGGTGGTGATGGCTCGGGCGGCGGCCAGCACCTGGGGGCCGATTGTGTCGACGTCCAGCGGGGCGAGTGCGACCACGCCGACGCTGGCCTCCAGCCCGGGTACGTCGAGCACCGGTGCGGCCACCCCGTACGCCCCGGCCTGCAACTCGCCGCTGCTGCTGACCGCCTCTGCCACTCCGGCTCGCCCGGCCAGGATCGCCCGGCCCGCCGCTCCCCGGTCCAGTGGATGCCGGGCCCCGGCCCGGTACGCGACGTGGAACGACGTCCAGCTCGGCTCCACCACGGCCAGGGCGACGCCCTCTCCACCTTCGACGACGGTCAGGTGCGCGGTGGCGCCGGCCTGCTCGGCGAGGCGACGCAGTGCGGGCAGCGCACCCTCGGCGAGCAGCGGCTGGGCCCGGCGGGCCAGGTGCAACAACCCGGCTCCCAGGCGCAGCCGACCCTCATCGTCGCGGCGCAGCATGCCGTGCCCGGTCAATGCACTGACCAGCCGGTAGACGGCTGCCCGGCCGATGCCGAGCCGATTCGCGGCCTCGGTGACGGTCAGACCGCCAGGAGCGTCGGCGACCAGGTGCAGCAGGCGCAACCCCCGGTCCAGCGTCTGCGACGTCTCCCCGCCCCGCCCGGCAACCCCGTCGGCCCGTCCCACGCCCGCGCCGGACGGCGGGGCAACAGCATCGACCCGTCCCGCGCCCGCGTCGGCCCGCCCCACGCCCGCGTCGGCCCGTCCCGCGCCCGCGTCGGCCCGTCCCGCGCCCGCGTCGGCCCGTCCCGCGCCCGCGTCGGCCCGCCCCACGCCCGCGTCGGCCCGCCTTGCGCCGGCGGGGGGCGGCCCGGCAACCGCGTCGGGCCGCCTCGCGTCGGCGTCGGCCGAATCGGGGGTGGTGGGGTTGGCTGGCGGGTCACCGGAGCCACCGGAGCGCGCGGTCGCATCCACGCCTGGCAGCGTACGACCCGGCACCGGCCGACTCGGACAGGCGCGGACAGCTACCCTTGTACGGTGACGCTACGCCTGTATGACACTGCCACCCGATCGGTGCGGGACTTCGTCCCGCGGGAAGCCGGCAAGGTGGGGGTTTACCTGTGTGGTCTCACCCTTCAGGCTCCGCCGCACATCGGTCACCTTCGTTCCGGGGTCAACTATGACGTGCTGCGTCGTTGGTTGATGGCCGCCGGCTACGAGGTCACCTTCATTCGCAATCTGACCGACATCGACGACAAGATCCTGGTCAAGGCGGGCGAGCAGGGGCGTCCGTTCTGGTCGATCGCGTACGCCAACGAGTTGCTGCTCGCCCAGTCGTACCGGTCGTTGAACGTGCTGGCGCCCACCTATGAGCCGCGCGCCACCGGGCACATCCCCGAGATGCACGAGCTGATCACGAAGTTGATCGCCGACGGGCATGCGTACCCGGCGAGTGACGGCTCGGGCGACGTCTACTTCGACGTGGCGTCCTGGCCGGCGTACGGGTCGCTGTCGGGTCAGTCTCCGGACGCCATGCAGTCCGCCGGGGACGCCCCGGATCGGGGCAAGCGGGATCCGCGCGACTTCGCGCTGTGGAAGGGCGCCAAACCGGACGAGCCGGCGGACGCCTACTGGCCGTCGCCGTGGGGGCTGGGCCGTCCGGGTTGGCACATCGAGTGCTCGGCGATGTGCTGGCGCTATCTCGGCCCGGAGTTCGACATTCACGGCGGTGGCCTGGATCTGACGTTCCCGCACCACGAGAACGAGATAGCCCAGTCCAAGGCGGCCGGGTTGCCGTTCGCCCGCTACTGGGTGCACCACGGGCTGTTGAGCATCGGCGGGGCCAAGATGGGCAAGTCCGCCGGCAACGCGCTGGGCCTGGCGTACGTGGACTCGCTCGGGGTGCGGCCGGTGGAACTGCGCTACTACTACGCCGCCGCGCACTACCGCTCGGTGATCGACTACTCGGAGGATTCGCTGCGGGACGCGGCCACCGCGTACCGACGGATCGAGGGTTTCGTGCAACGGGCCGCCGAGCGGGTCGGTGCCGGGCAGTTCGGTGAGCTGCCGGCGGGCTTCGTCGCGGCGATGAACGACGACCTCAACACGTCGGCCGCGCTGGCCGTGCTGCAACAGCACATTCGGGACGGCAACACCGCGCTGAGCGCCGGCGACGATGTGACCGTCCGCACCACGCTGGCCGTGGTGCGGGCAATGCTGGATATCCTCGGGATCGACCCTCTCGACCCGGCCTGGACCGGCGGCGGCCCATCGGACGATCTTCGTGCGGTGGTGGACTCCCTGATCGCGCTGGCCCTGGAGCAGCGTGCGCAGGCGCGGGGCCGCAAGGACTGGGCCGCCGCGGACGCGGTGCGTGACCAGCTCAAGCTGGCCGGCGTGGTGGTCGAGGACACCCCCCAGGGCCCCCGTTGGACTATTGGAGAGCAGGACTGATGGCCGGCAACTCGCAGCGCCGTGGCCGGCGACTGACGTCGAAGGCGACCGCCCCCAAGGGCTCTGGTGGCAAGAACAAGGACTCGTTGGCCGGGCGGGGTCGCACCCTGCCCGCCGACGAGCGGCCGTGGCACAAGGGCTACTCGGGCACCGAGAAGCTGCCCCAGCGCACCGCCTGGAAGCAGGACAAGGAGCGCCGCGCGGCAGCCGAGGAGGGGCGCGCCCCGAAGATCGGGCAGCCCGGCAGCAAGGACACCACCTGGGGCCGGGGCGGCGGCCGGGGGGTGCCGGTCGGTCGGGGTGCCACCGGCGGACGGGGCGGCAAGCCCACCGGGCGGTCCGGCCCCCGGGTGACGCCGGGGCGCAAGTCCAACCCGTCCAAGGACGCCCCCGAGCTGCTGGTCGGGCGCAACCCGGTGCTGGAGGCGCTGCGCGCCAACGTGCCGGCGACGGCGCTCTACACCGCCCAGGGCATCGACATGGACGACCGGATCAACGAGATCATCCGGACCGCCGCCGACCGGGGCATCGCCAACCTGGAGATCAGCCGCGCCGAGCTGGACCGGATGACCGGCGGTGTGCTGCACCAGGGCGTCGGTCTGCAGGTGCCGCCCTTCGCGTACCAGCCGTTCGAGGACATGGTCGCCGCCGCCCTTGAGCAGCAGGCTCCGCTGCTGGTCGCGCTGGACGGTGTCACCGACCCGCGCAACCTGGGCGCCGTGATCCGGTCGGCTGCCGCGTTCGGCGCGCAGGGTGTCTTCGTACCCGAGCGTCGTGCCGCCGGGATCACCGCGACCGCCTGGCGGACCAGTGCCGGCGCGGCGGCGCGGGTGCCCGTGGCGCAGGTGACCAACCTGACCCGGTCGCTGAAGGCGTGCCGCGACGCCGGCTTCATGGTCGTCGGCCTGGACGCCGACGGCGACACCGACCTCTACAACCTGGAGGCCGCTGTCGGCCCGCTGGTGGTGGTTGTCGGTTCCGAGGGGCGCGGCCTGTCCCGCCTGGTCGGGGAGACCTGCGACCTGACCGTCAGCATCCCGATGATCTCCGAGGTCGAGTCGCTCAACGCCAGCGTGGCGGCGGCGGTCGCCCTGGCCGAGGTCGCCCGTCGGCGCTCCGTCGAGCTGTAGCGAACGTCCACGAAGGCCCCTTTCCGCCGCGCGCGGGAGGGGGCCTTCGTGCTCAGATCTGCCGGGTCCACGCGACGAAGAGCAGCGCCCCGGCAGACGCCATCAGCAGCACTGTCGGGAGCAACCAGAGTGGGCCGCGCTCGCCGTCCAGGCGTCGGGTCAGCCGCTGGTGCACGGCGGCGATGCCGATCAGGGCGGCCAGCCCGGCGGCGGCCATCGGCAGGCCTACCAGGAAGTGCGCCAACCAGGCGCCGGCCCGGGTCGGACCACCCCAGGAGTTGTCGTACGGCCCCGGGTCCACCAGGCCGTACAGGACACCCCGCAGCACCATCAGCAGCTGCACGCCGAGTGGCAGCAGGGCAACGGCACCCACCAGCAGGCTGAGCAGCGCGTGGCCGAGCACCGCGACGGTGCCGGGCCGCCGGCCGGCCACGGCCGTCGGTGGCATTCCGAGCAGTCCGGTACGTAGGGCTCGCCAGCGTGCGACGGCGGCGCCGGCTCCGCCCAGCGGGACGGTCACCAACGTGAGGACGGCGACCGGGACCAGCGTCGCGCAGTAGGCGAGGCTCCGGCCGGCCAGGCGAAGCACCTGGTACGGCCGGGAACGGGCGGTCGGCTGGTGGGCAGCGGGTCGGGCGAGATCGGTCGGCACGGCACGTCCTCCGGTTCGGGGTTGCCGTGACGGTAGGGGAACGGCCAGCCGTGCCGAGTCACCCCGGAGAGCCACCTGCGCGCTGGCTCCCGGGGGTGAGGAGCCACCGCCGGTACGACGGAAGGGGCGGCCCGCCGAAGCGGACCGCCCCTTCCGGTACGGCGTTACGTCAGATCCGGCTGCCGGTGGCGGCGTGGAAGACGTGGCTGCGGCCGGCGACCGGCTTCACGAACACGGTGTCACCCATGTTCGGCATGTTGCGCCGGTCGGTGCGGACGACGAAGCGCTCCGAGTTGCCACCCAGCGCGGCGTGGCCGTAGACGTTGGCGTCCGAGCCGAGGTCCTCGACCAGCTCGACCACGACCGGCATGCCGCCCTCGGTCGGGCTGACCAGCTCGCAGTCCTCCGGGCGGAAGCCCACGGTGACCTTGCCGTCGCCACCCTCGGCGCGGGCCGCCTCAACCTGCTCCCGGGTCAGCGGGATGTTCAGCTCGGCGAACTCGGCGCCCCGCTCGTTCAGCGGAACGGTCTTGATGTTCATGGCGGGAGAGCCCATGAAGCCGGCAACGAACACGTTGGCCGGGGTGTCGTAGAGCGCCCGCGGGGTGTCCACCTGCTGCAGGACACCGTCGAGCAGCACCGCGACCCGGTGACCCATGGTCATGGCCTCGACCTGGTCGTGCGTGACGTAGACGGTGGTGACGCCCAGCTTGGCCTGCAGGGACGCGATCTGGGTACGGGTCTGCACCCGGAGCTTGGCGTCGAGGTTCGACAGCGGCTCGTCCATGAGGAAGACCTGGGGCTCGCGGACGATCGCCCGGCCCATCGCGACACGCTGGCGCTGACCACCGGAGAGCGCCTTCGGCTTACGGCTGAGGTACTCCTCCAACTGGAGCAGCCCGGCCGCCTCCTTGACCCGCCGGTCGATCTCCGACTTGGAGGTCTTGCGCAGCTTCAGCGCGAACGCCATGTTCTCGTACACCGTCATGTGCGGGTAGAGGGCGTAGTTCTGGAAGACCATCGCGATGTCGCGGGCCTTCGGGGGAAGGTGGGTGACGTCACGCTGGTCGATGTAGATCGAGCCGGCGTCCACGTCCTCCAGGCCGGCGAGCATGCGCAGGCTGGTGGACTTACCGCAACCGGAGGGACCGACCAGGACGAGGAACTCCCCGTCGCCGATCTCGAGGTTCAGCTCGTTGACGGCGGGACGCTCTTGGCCCGGGTAGATCCGGGACGCCTTGGAATAGGTGACCGTAGCCATGGTGAAGCGCTTCCTTTCACCGGCAGGAACGTGCCGGACGATCCGAGTGAAGGAGCAACCGGCACGTGTCCGTGTCGGTCAACGGACGGCGGCGCGGTCGCGGGGGCGCCCGGTCATCGTCCGTGTGAGTGAACCGTAAACGCGTTTACCCGTGCTGCCAAGGTGGGGGGCCGCCGCGCCCACCAGGCGGGCTACGCATTCCGGTCACTCGGGCACGGTCAGACATCAATCGACGCCACGGCGAACCGGTGTGCGTCGGGTTGTTGACGATTCCCGTGGTCGGGAGGCCTCGCGATCGGGATATCCGGACGTCAGTCGCTATGCTGACCTCGACGCACGCGCCCCTGTAGCTCAGCTGGCCAGAGCACTCGCCTTGTAAGCGAGATGTCGCCGGTTCGATCCCGGCCGGGGGCTCCAACTTCATCAGAGCTTCCCCAGTGGCGCTGCCACGAGTCGACCAGTTGACAGCAACGGCACTCACGACAGTTTCCCGTCGAGCTTGCTGCGGGCCTTCCCGCCCGCCAGACGACTATCGGATCCGATCGGCGCTCAGGCGAGCAGCTTCACCACGGCGTCGGCCACGGCGCGGGCGGACTGCGGGTTCTGACCGGTCACCAGGCGGCCGTCGACCACCGCGTGCTCAGTGAAGTCCGGTGCCGGTACGTGCTGCGCGCCAGCCTCGGTGAGCTTGTCGGCGAGAAGGAATGGGACCTCGTCGGTGAGGCCGACGGAGGCCTCCTCGCTGTTGGTGAAGCCGGCCACCCGCTTGCCGGCGACCAGCCGGGAGCCGTCGGTGAGGGTCAGGTTCACCAGCGCCGCCGGACCGTGGCAGACGGCTGCCACCACGCCGCCGCGCTCGTAGACCGAGCGGGCGATGCGGGCCAGGTCGGGGTCGTCGGGGAAGTCCCACATGGTGCCGTGACCGCCGGCGAAGAGGATCACGTCGTACCCCGCCGGGTCGACGTCGGCGGCCCTCGGGGTGTCCCTGACGCCGGCGGTGGCGAGGAAGTCGTTCTGGATGCTGTCGTTCTCGTCCCGGCCGTCTACCGGCGGTTCGCCCCCGGCCACGGACACCAGGTCGACGTCGTAGCCAGCGGCCCGGAACACCTCCCACGGCTCGGCGGCCTCGCCGACGTAGTAGCCGGTCGAACGGCCGGTGCGGCCCAGCTCGGAGTGACTGGTCAGGGCGATGAGTGCACGAGTCATGCCCTCCATGCTGGCGTGGCCGGTCCGTCGCGGCCATAGGCCGATGTCACAACGGAGACGGGTTTGAACGCCGGATCACCGGGTCGGCGGTAGCCTGGGCCCGGCAACGGGCGAGCGAGGCGGGGGCCGATGAGTCGCGCGGTGGAGGAGTCGAACCGGGCGATGCTGCGCGCCCGGGACGCGATGGACCGGGCGTACGCCGAGCCCCTGGACATCCCGGCGTTGGCCCGGATCGCGCTCGTCTCCGAGGCGCACTTCATCCGTACCTTCCGGGCCACCTTCGGTGAGACCCCGCACCGCTACCTGCAACGCCGCCGCGTGGAGCGGGCGATGGCGTTGTTGGTGGAGACCGACCGGGACGTGACGGACATTTGTTACGCGGTCGGCTTCAGCAGCCTGGGCACGTTCAGCCGGACGTTCCGGCAGATCGTCGGCGAGTCGCCCTCGGATTTCCGGCGTCAGCGCATCGCGCCGGCCAACGTGCCGTCGTGCTTCACCAAAGCCTGGACCCGACCCAGCAGTTTTGGATAAGCCGCAGGTCACGCCCAACCTCTAGCGTCATGGGCATGACGATGAACGCGATCAGCCGCTCCCAGATCTACGTCCTCGACCAGGACGCCGCGCTTGACTTCTACGTCAACAAACTCGGCATGGAGGTCAACACCGACCAGGACCTCGGTTTCATGCGGTGGTTGACGGTCAACCTGCCCGGCGACCCGGAGCGGGAGATCCTGTTGGAGAAGCCGGGGCCGCCCGCGCTGGACCCGGCCACGGCCGAGCAGGTCCGCGAGCTGCTCACCAAGGGTGCCCTCGGCGGGTACCTCTTCATGACCACCGACGACGCCCACAAGACGCACGAGGATCTGGTGGCGAAGGGCGTCGAGATCACCGACGAGCCGACCGAGCGCCCGTACGGGATCGACTTCGGCATCCGGGACCCGTTCGGAAACAAGATCCGCATCGGCCAGATGTTCCCGCGGGCGTAGGGGGCGGACGATGAGTCAGGCCGCGTCTCTTCCACTGGTCCGGCCGGCGGCTGTCGGCCGGGACCGGGCACTACTGATCGGCGGGGTGCTCGCCGGCCCGATCTTCGCCGGTTCGGCGATCGCGCAGGCGTCGACCCGGGAGGGCTTCGACTTTCGCCGGCACCCGGTCAGCGTGTTGAGCACCGGCGAGCTGGGCTGGATCCAGATCGTCACGTTCCTGGTCAGCGGAGTGCTCTGCGTGTTGGCTGCCGGGGCGCTGCGCCGCCGTGCCGGCGACGGTGACCGGTCGGTCTGGCTGCCGCGACTGCTCGCGCTGTACGGCCTGGGCCTGGTCGGGGCGGCGATCTTCAGCGCCGACCCGGCCGACGGGTTCCCGGTCGGCACGCCTCGGGGTGCCGGTGAGATCAGTTGGCACGGGGGCCTGCACTTCCTGGTGGCGGCGGTCGCCTTCGGGTCGCTGATCGCGGCGACGGTGCTGGCGGCCCGTCGGGCCGCACGGCAGGGGGCGCGCGGTCGGGCCGCGTACAGCCTGGTTACCGGGGTGTTCTTCGCGGTGGCCTGGGTGACGCTGATCGTCCGGCCGGCACCGGCAGTGATGGTGGCGTTCGGGGTGGCGGTGTCGGCCGGCTGGCTGTGGGTGTCGGTCACCTTCGCGCGAGCGGCATCCGGTCGGGCCGACTGAGCCGACGTGTGCGGGGCCGGGAGGCACGGGATCGCGACCGTGTCTCCCGGTGTGTTGAGGTGTCTGCCATGGTGACCCGACTGCTGTACCTGACCAGACACGCCGAGCAGGACCTGTCCGAGCTGAACGGCTCAACCGCCGACGAGCCCGACACCGGCCTGTCCGAGCGCGGTCGGCAGCAGGCCACCCTGCTCGGTGAACGCCTGCGCGGCCGCCGGTTCGCCGCCGTCCACCACGGGCCGCTGCGCCGGGCCGCGCAGACCGCCGAGCTGATCGCCACGTCACTGCCCGATGTTCCGGTGTACGAGACGGAGCTGGCCGGCGACCACCTTCCACACGACACGGACCCGACCGGCCTGCCGCCCGCGTACGCGACATTCCTGGCCCAGTTCCCGGCGGCCCAGCGGGTCGACGGGCCGCAGGTGACGGCGGCGGCCGTGCGGCGGTTCGCCGGTCCGGCCACCGAGGCGACAGCCGGTGACGAGCCGGTCCGCGAGCTGGTCGTGACGCACACCTTCCTGATCGGCTGGCTGGTGCGGCACGCCCTCGACGCGCCGGAGCAGCGGTGGCTGGGCTTGAACTCGCACAACGCGGGTTTGACCGTGATCCGGTACAGCCCCTCCGGCCCGCCGAACCTGATCGCCGTCAACGACGTCGCCCACCTTCCGGTGGAGTTGCGGGGCACCGGCCTGCCCCCGGACTACCTGGTATAGGTGCCGGTGGCCCGCAGCAGCAGCTTGACCACCGCCTGGGTGGCCGGCGGCGGGGGCCCTTCGGCCGGGCAGTCGGCGTACCCGGTTTCGGTGCTGCCCACTGTGAGGCGGTAGTGCATCACGTCCGCGCAGTTGGTAGCGGTGGTCGGTTGCCCCGCCTCGGCGGCGAGCCGGGGGTCGGCGGCCAGAGCCGTCAGGCTGCCCAGGTCGGCGGCGCTGAGCCGACCGGTACGCCGGCTGCCGGCCCGGTCCACAGCGGTCCACCGACCGTCCGGCTCGACGGTCACGACGTCCCCACGGCCCGCGAACCCGCCCGAACTCCGCAGCGTCACCTGGGAGGCTGCGGCACTGGCGGCCGTGGGGGTGGAGCCGGGCGTTGAGGTGCCGGCGGTCGGGACGGTGGCCGTCGGGGCGGGGGTGTCCGGAGGAGGATCTCCGGCGGTGCCGGCCCGGTCGGTGCTGGTGCATCCGGCCAGCAGGGCGACCAGTAGCGCGACTGTGACGCCGGTTGTCGAGGTGGCTCTCATCCCCGTCGGACGCGCGGCCGGAAGTGTCGGTTCCCCTGTCACGGGCCTCCCCGAACGGGCACCGTCGATATCCGAGCCGCACGGTGGCCCTCGGGCCCGTGCCCCGCTCGGTTTCCGGCAACCTTGGACAGTTTCCGTTAGCGCGTAACGGAAACTGTCCAAGATTGCCCGGCACCACGCGTGCGGCGGGCCAGCCTGGCCGATCGGTCGCGGATCGGCGCGGTTATGGTCGCCGGGGCTGGTGCGCGGCATCGGGGTGCTTCGGCGTGCGGCGTCGGGCGTCGCGGCGACCGGGCGACCGGGCCTGCGGCGTCGGGGCGACCGGGCCTGCGGCGTCGGGGCGACCGGGCCTGCGGCGTCGCGGCCAGGTCGGCGTCGCGGGTCGGTCGGCGTCGTCGGGCACTGTCGCGCGGATGAGGAGGTGGGCGTGTCGGATGCGGAGTTGACAGTCGAGGTGACCGGACCGGTCGCGACTGTGGTGATCCACAACCCGGCTCGGCGCAATGCGATGACCGCCGCGATGTGGCGTCAGCTTCCCGAACTGCTCGACCGGCTGGAGCCCGACCCCGACGTACGGGCGTTGGTGCTCACCGGTGCCGGCGACGCCTTCTGCGCCGGTGCCGACCTCGGTGACCTGGCCGAACTGCTGGACGCCGGTGACACCAGCATCGCGGTGGCCGCCGAGGAACGACTGGCCCGGTTCGCCAAGCCGACGGTCGCGGCCGTCCGGGGTGCCTGCGTCGGGGGTGGGGCTCAGCTCGCGGTCGCCTGCGACCTGCGGATCGCCGCTGACGACGCCCGGTTCGGCGTACCGCCGGCCCGGCTCGGGCTGGTCTATCCGGCGCCGACGACGCGCCGGCTGGCCCGGCTGATCGGTCCGTCCGCCGCCAAGCATCTGCTGTTCACCGCCGAGCTGATCGACGTCGAACGGGCGCTGCGGATCGGCCTGGTCGACGAGGTGCTGCCGGCCGACCGACTCGCCGCGCGGGTGGACGAGCTGACCGCGACCATCGCCCAGCGCTCACCGGTGAGCATCGCCGCCGCCAAGGAGATCATCGACGATCGGGCCGAGCCCGCGCGGATCGCCTGGTGGCACCGGAAGGTGACGGCCACGGGCGAGGCCAGGGAGGGGATCGCGGCCGTCGCCGAACGCCGTACGCCCCGCTTCGCCTGGCGACCACCGACCGGCGACTGACCCTGTTTCAGCTTCCCGCGTCGATGGGTAGTCCCCGCTCCACACGGTGATCGGGGGGCCATTATGGACGCATCTGCGACGAATCCGGACCAGGCCGGGCGGCAACAGCGGCGACTCCGTCTGATTCTCCTGTTCGTGCTGCTGCCCGCCGTGGTCGGGGCGCTCGCGGTCGGTGTGGCGATGGGTGGCCAGAACACCGGCATCTTCGAGGGTGAGCCGCCGCGCTGGGCCAGCAACCTCGGACGCGTTCTGATGATCCTCGGAGTCGTCGTCGAGGTGGCCGTGATCGTCTGGGCCGTCCGCACCGGGCGTCACCGGGCCGCCCGACAGTCCCCGTTGCTGACGTTGAGCTGGTCGCACCGTCGTCGGCTGGCGCGGCAGGTTCGAGGCGGTACCCCCGACCCCGACGAAGACCCGACCCTCCTGGCGGAGACCGCCCGACAGTTCGCCGGTCAGCGTTGGTTCGTGGTGCTGGTCGCCGGGTTGGCGATCACGAGCGCCGGTCAGGCATTTGTGGGATACGCGCCGTTCTTCGTGGCGATCGGCGTGCTGCTGGTGGTGATCTGGGCGGTGCTTGTCGTGTCGGTCATTCGAAACGCCAACCGGGGCGAGGCGTTTCTGCGCGCCTATCCAGATCTGAGCGGACGGTAGCCGCGGAACCGTCCCACTCATCGCAACATCTCGATCCCGGGTACCCGACTCTCCGCTCGGTACGGCAGGCTGTCCGTCGTGCAGCGTGATCAGTTGCTTGCGGGCCGCTACCGGCTCCTGGAGCGCCTCGGCAGTGGCGGCATGTCGGCGGTGCACCGGGCGTACGACGAGGTGCTCGAACGGGACGTGGCGGTGAAGGTGCTGGTCGCCTCGGACGGCAACGCCGGACAGCGGATCCGGGGCGAGGCCAAGGCGGCGGCCCGGCTGTCGCATCCGCATGTCACCAGCGTCTACGACTACGGCGAGTCGACGCTGGAGGGTGTCGAGGTCCCGTTCGTGGTGATGGAGTTGCTCGGCGGTCACACCCTCGAACACCGGTTGGTGGTCGGCCCGTTGCCGGCGCGCGCCGGGTTGCTGGTGTGCGCCGAGGTGGGCTCGGCGCTCGCCGCCGCGCATGAGCAGGGGTTGGTGCACCGCGACATCAAGCCGAGCAACGTGATGCTCACGCCGACCGGGGCGAAGGTGCTCGACTTCGGCATCGCGGCAGCCGCCGGCGCGCCGGAGATCGACTTCGAGGGGCGGCTGCTGGGCACACCGGCGTACCTGGCACCGGAGCGGTTGCTGGCCGGCGAGGTGCTGCCGGCCAGCGACGTGTACGCCCTCGGCCTGCTGCTGCACCGGGTGCTCACCGGGCGACTGCCCTGGCCCGCCGACGCGCAGACCGGGATGCTCCGCGCGCACACCCACGTCGAGCCGGCCCCGCTGCCCCCGATCGACGGCGTGCCGCCCGAGGTGCACCGGCTCTACCGCTGGTGCCTGGCTCGCGACCCCGCCGACCGGCCGTCGGCAGCCGACGCGGCCCGCATCCTGCTCGCCGCCGCCAGCCCGGCCGCACCCGCGGTGGCCGCCGCCGAACCAACGACGACCAGCGCCAGTCCGACCAGCGTCGGGCCGGCGACCGCGATGTCGAGCAACGCCGGGAGGGCCAGCGCCGGGACTGCCAGCGCCAGTCCGGGCAGCGTCAATCCGAGCAGCGGTTCGGCGGTGCCGGTGCGGCGTCCTCCGTGGCGTCGGGGCCGTGCCATCCTGACCGTCGGCGGGGCCGTGATCGCCGCGGTGGCGCTGGCCGGGTCGCTCGGCGACTCCAGCAACCGTCGGCCCGGACAGGGCTCCGCGCCGGCCGGCAGCGGTCCGGGCACCACCACGGTGGGGATGCCCAGTACCGAGGAGCCGACCGACCCGGTCGACATCGGGCCGTCCGCCGTACCGCGGACCAGGAGCACCGCCCCCGCTACCACCCGGACCGGTCCCCCGACCGGTCCGGGCGGAACGGTGGCCCCCGGCCCGACCGCCACCGCTGGAGGCCCGACCTCGACCCCGACCCCGACCACGGTCGCGCCGACTCCCACCCGCGGCGCCGGCGTACCCGTCGCCGGACGCGGCGGGACGGTCACCGTTCGCTGTGTGGGAAAGACGGTCGAGGTGCTCGCGGTGACGCTCGCGCCGGACTTCCGGGCCGAGGCGTACGACCCGGGGCCGGCGAAGCAGATCGTTGTCGGGTTGACCTCCACCGAGCACCGCAGCGAGATCCGGGTGCAGTGCCCCGGTGGCCACCTGAAGTCGTCGGTCAAGGAACGCGACGTCTGATCGGGGGCCGGCGGGTGCCGCGCCCAGGACGTACCCGGGACGCGGCCCCCCGTTCCCGCCGGCCGGTCCGTCACCGCCCGACCAGCACCCCCCAGCCCGGGTTCACGGGCTCCCGGCGCAGCGGCATGCCCGCCTCCGCTGGCGTCCGGTCCCCCTTGCGCTGGTTGCAGGCGTAGCAGGCGGCTGTGGTGTTCCGCCAGGTGTTCCGGCCGCCGCGTGAGCGGGGCAGGATGTGGTCGATGGTGGAGGCCGGGCCACCGCAGTACGCGCAGCACCGGTCGTCGCGGCGCAGCACTCCGGCGCGCGACCAGGCCGGCCCGGAGTTGAACCTCCACCGGGTGACCACGTAGCGGACCAGCCGCACCACCCGGGGCATCGGGAAGACCCCGATCACCCGGTCCGGCTCGGCCTCGTGGATCTCGGCCACCCGACGGCAGAGCATCCGGACGGCGTGTTGGACGGTGACCCGGTGCAGCGGGCCGAGGTCGGCGTTGACGACGAGGACGGCGTCCACCGGGACTCCTTTCCGGTTGGTGGCGGACAGCAAGAAGCCGCCCGGTCCAGTGGTCGGACGGGGCGGCTCGGCGCGTACGGGTACGCGTCAGTCGGGCCGGCCCGCCCGGGGACCTTCCGCTCGGCAACCGTCACCGGGCAGCGTCGACGGCACGGTGGTGACGTGCGACATCGTCATGTGTTGCTCCCGCGGTGGTGGTTGACAGTGCGTGCTCACGGTAGGTCGACGCGGGAGACCCGGGCAACGTATTTCGATCGGCCGGTGTCGTCGGGTCGCCGCTGGCGGCGGGTACGGGGTGCCGCTTTCACAGCGGCCCGGGCGGTGGTCAGCGGCCGGTTCAGCCGTAGGGCCATCCGGGTGGTGAGTTCGCTGTCCAGCAGCGGCCGGTTGACCTCACCGGCGACGGCCAGGGCGGGCCCGGAGACCGAGCGCCAGATCGCGGCCAGCCCGGCGCCGAGGCCCACCAGGGCGACGGTGGCCCGGGTGGTCGGTGAGCCGGCGGCCGCGGCGGCGCTCACCCCGACGACAGCGAAGAGCACCAGCAGCAGGGGTACGAGCACCGGCCAGAAGATGCCCCGGGCGGCCTGTGCCACCAGCCGCCGGTCCCGGATGATCAGGTTCCTGGCGATCACCGCGTAGTCCTCCTCGTCGAGCAGGTCGCGCGGGTGCAGGCCGCCGGTGAGCACGTCCCGCCAGAGGTCACCCTGCCCACGTAGGGCCCGGCTCAGCGCGGCCGGCGTCGGCTCGGTCGGGTCGCTGTGGCCGGCGCGGTCGACGGCGCTCGCCCAGTCGGCCAGCGACCGGCGCACCACCGCGGCCGAGTACGGCGGCAGCACGCTGGCCAGCTCGTCCAGCCACCGGCTGATCTGGACCTGCCGACCGCCGAACTGCCGCAGCAGCTGTGCGACGTCGCCGGCCCGGACGGTGTCGGCCACTGATCGGCCCAACCGGTAGGCCAGCCCGACCCGGTGGTTGGCGGCCATCGCCCAGCGCAGCACCTCCACGTTGAGGTCGTCGAGGGCGAGCAGCAGCGGGACCGGGTCGGCGGGGTCCGGCTGGCCCGGGTCGGGTAGCAGGGTCCGGGCGGCCGAGGTGTCGGGCACCGGCCCGGTGTGCCGGGTGAGTTCGGCGATCTGGGCCACCGCGACGTCCACCCCGTCGAGGTACATCCGCATCCGCCGGTGCGTGGACATCTCGGTGAGGTTGGAGAGTTTGGCCGGCGGTACGGCGGGGCGGGTCTCGGCGAAGGCGCGGGGCTGCGCCTGCTGCCCGTGGTGGTAGGCGTCCGCCATCCACCAACCGAGCCGCAGCGCGGTGACGATGCAGGCGCGCTCGTCGCGGATCAGCGGGTACGTGTCGTCGCGGCCGATCTCGTCGATCGACGAGCCGCGGTCCGCGCCGGCGCGGTGCAGTGGTGACATCTCCGCTGCCCTCCCGCCCGGCCGATCGACGGTTGATCATTCGAGCGTACGGCAGCGTACCGGGGCTTATGTGGTGTTTTGTCGATTCAGCCTGCCGGCCAGCAGCCCACGCGGCCGGATCGAGCGAACCGGCTCCGCCGCGGCACCCGCAGCCCGCAGGATGTGGTTCGCGGCGATGATCCCGGTCGCGGCCGAGCGTTCCATCAACGCGCTCGGGAAGTCCGTGGCGATGCCGTCCCCGGCCAGGTAGACGCCGGGCGCGTCGGTGCGTACCCCCGGCCGCCAGGAGTGGCTGCCCGGCGTGAACGCCGGCGCCTGCGCCTCCATCCGGGCCCGCAGCTCGCGGACCCGCAGGTCGCCAGCCTCCGGCCAGAGCGCGACCAGCTCGCGGCGCATCCGCTCGGCCAACTCCTCGGCCGGCACGCCGGGTTCGCAGGCGTACGCGTGCAGCTCGATGACCGACCCGCCGGTCTGCCGCGCCCAGCGGCGCGACTCGTTCTCCAACCGGTGGTAGAGCGTCACCGAGTCCAGAGTGGGCTGGCGGGACACCCCGTTGAACACCGCGCGCTCGGCGGCGACGTCCCCGTCACACCAGTACCGGGCCACCGCGTACGGCGGGCCTGGGGTGCCGAAGGCGGGCATCCGTGCCGCCAGCTCCGGTGCCCGCCCGGCCAGGTCCGGCGAGGCCGCGACCAGCGCGGCGAGCGCCGGTGGGTCGACGGCGAGCACCACGTGGCCGGCCGGGTGGCTGCCGCCGTCGGCGGTGGTCACCCGCCAGCCCTCTCCGTCGTGGTGCACTCCGGTGGCGGCGCAGTCGGTGAGGATCCGACCGCCGTGCTTCTCCACGTACCGGGTCAGTGGCTGCCAGATCGCCGTGGCGTAGTCCTCGTCAGGGCAGTCGAAGGCCAACCCCTCCGGGTTGCCGAGCAGGTAGAAGTGGAACTGGGCGACCATCTCGGCCGCCGACATCTCCGCCTCGTGGTTGAAGAACGAGTGCGAGAAGACCTCGAACAGCATCGCCCGTGCCCGGTCCGGCAGTCGCAGCGACGCCAGCAGCTCGTCGGCGGTGGTGTCGTCCAGGTCGGCGTAGGTGCGCACCGGGTCGTAGCTGAGCAGCGGCAGCGCGGCGTCCCGATCCATCACCCGCAGGTCGGCCAGGCGCAGGCTGGGGCTGCGCAACAGCAACGCGAGCAGGTTCGCCGGTGGGGCGGGCGGCAACCTGCCGAACTCCTCGGTCGGCCACTGCTCGCTGAGGATCGGGTAGCCCGGAATGGCCTTGAGGAAGCCCAGGTCACCGTCGACCCGGCGGAGGATGGACCGCCAGTTGTAGTACTGCCGGAAGAACGCGTGGAAGCCGTGCTCGTTCTGCTGGCTGCCGTCGGCGAGCGCCTCCGGCCAGGCACCCAGTCGACCGCCCAGGGTGGGCGCCGCCTCCAACACGGTGACCGCCACACCCCGTTCGGCGAGCACCACCGCCGCCGACATGCCGGCGATGCCGCCACCCACCACCAGCGCCGTGGTCGGTCGCGGCACCCGGTCGGCGCCACCGCCGCCCGGGTCCACCAGGTGCTGCCGTACGCCGATCAGCCGACCCACCACTTGCGACAGCGCCATGGGCCCAGTCTGCCCCACCTTCGGCCCAACGGCCTGTTCAGAGCGCTAGTCGGTGGGCAGGCATCGGCGGGGGCGGTCGGAGGCGGGCCAGACGTACTCCAGATCGTCTGGCACGTCGTCGCCGAACAGCGGGCGGTAGTGCGCCGGGTCCTTGCGCAGCAGCGACGAACGGTGACTCAGGTGCAGGTCGTCGCGGCCCAGCCAGGGTGGCAGCTCACCGGCCTCGGCCAGCTCGTCCTGGGTCCGGATGACACCGGCCCCACAGGCGGCCGCGAGGTCGACGGTCATCGTGGTGGCACAGGTGTCGGCCCGCCCCGGCTCGGTCCAGACCGCGCACATGTCCAACCCGTAGCGGACGAGCGCCTCCTCGTACCCGGCCCACATCTTCACGGCCGGGTGGTTGCGCCAGCCGTACCCGGGTCGGGTGAGCCCGCGCAGCACCTGGATGGCCTCCACCCGCTGCTTGCCCAGCCGCTTCTGGTCCAGCGTGCGGGCGCTGGCCAGAAAGCCCGGGTACGGGAGGAACGTCTGCATGTCGCTGCTCTACCCGTCGCTGCGGAGGACATACCTGGTCACGGGATGATCCGGACGGGGTCGCCCACCGTGGCCGTGCTGATTACGATCCGGGCATGGCGGAGCCGTGGCGGGACCGGGCGCGACGGGCGGTCGAGTGGAACTGGCGACTGCGTTCTGCCGGGGATCCGAGACCGCACTACGTGATCTGCGGGAAGGACGCGCTCGCCTACTACGTGGCCCGGGCGATGCTGGAATCCGAGCTGCCGGTGGGTGGGGCCCGGGTCACCGTCGTGGTGCCGGAGCGCTACCGCAGCAACGGGCCGGACGTGGCCGGGCTGCGTGGGGTCCGGGTGGTCCGCTCGGACCGGCTGGACGTGGACACCTTCGAGGCCGCCGGTCTGGCCGGGGCTGCCGGGTTGGCCCTGCTGAACCAGGACGACGTCGGCAACCTGCACGCCGCGCTCTGCGCGCAGGCCGTCGACCAGCGGGTCCGTCAGGTGCTGCGGATGTTCAACGGCACCCTCGCCGACGGCGTCCGCAAGCTGCTGAAGGCACCGGTCGAGGTGCTCTCCGACGCCGAGATGGCCGCGCCGGCCTTCGTGGCCGCCGCGCTCAACGAGGTCGACCCCAGCTCGTTCCAGCATCGGGACAAGACGCTGCGGGTGGCGCGGCGAGCCGACGTCCGACCGCAGGACGTGGTCTGCGCGTTGGCCCACCTCACCGAGGCGCAGGGCGTGGAGCTGCTGCCCGCCGAGCAGGCCGGCGCGGACCTGGTGCTCGCTGAGGCGACCGGGCAGCCCCCGGGCACCGAGGTCGCCGCCCGTCGGCTGGTCCGGGCCCGTCGGCGGCGTCGCCCGGTCGCCGTGTTGATGCGGGCCGTACGTGGGTTCGCCACCCGCAAGATCGGCATCGCGGTGATGCTGGTGCTCGCGCTGATCGCGGTGCTGGGGGCGCTGATCTCCCGGGCCGAGGACGTCTCCCCGGTGGAGGCGTTGTACCTGACGCTGGTCACGACACTCAGCGGCGCCGACCCGGACACCACCAAGCCACCGGACGCGCAGATCATGCAGGTGGTGCTCAACCTCGCCGGGTTGGCGCTGATCCCGCTGATCACCGCGGTCGTGGTGGACGGCATCGTCAACGCCCGGCTGGCGCTGCACACCGGCCGGCTGCAACCGGCGCGGGTCGGGCACGTCGTGGTGATCGGCCTGGGCAACGTCGGCACCCGGGTGATGGCGCAGTTGCGCGAGTACGACGTCGAGGTGGTGGCGATCGACAAGTCCCCGGAGCCGCGCGGCGCGGCACTGGCCCGCCAACTGGAGGTGCCGCTCATCGTCGGCGACGCCGCACTGCCGGAGACGCTCGTCGCCGCGTCGGTGGGCGACTGTCAGGCGCTGGTGGTGGCGTCCACCGACGACGTGGCCAACCTGGAGGCGGCGCTCGCCGCCCGCGACCTCCGCAACGACCTGCGGGTGGTGCTGCGGTTCTTCGACGGTGACTTCGCCGAGCGGGTGGAGGAGACCTTCGCCCTCGGGGTGTCCCGGTCGGTCTCCTACCTGGCCGCACCGGCCTTCATCGGGGCCCTCACCGAACGGGCGGTGATCACCACGATCCCGGTCGACAGGCACGCGCTGCCGGTAGCCGAGGTGCCGGTCGCCGCCGGCTCCGAGTTGGACGGCCGGCCGCTGGACGTGGTCAACCGGGACGGGCAGGTCCGGTTGATCGCCCGCACCCCGGCCGGCGGTGCCAAGACGATCTGGTGGAAGGACCTCGACCCCCGGCAGGTGATCTTCGCGGGCGACCGGCTGACCGTTGTCGCCCGGCGGCGCGGCCTGGACTGGCTGACCCGGCAGTGCGCCCCACCCGCCCACCCGGGCCCGGTCCCCCGACCGGTCGGGCCGGTCCACGGCGGGGTGCACACCCCAACGACGACGCCCTCTCCGGTGCCGGGCCCCACTGACCCCGGGGTCGCCGCGTCGGCGCCCGGCGCGTCGCATCCCGTTGCCCCCGCCGAGGGCGTCTTCCTCGCCGACCACGATCATGACCACCGGCGGCTCGGCTGACGAGTTCGGGAGCGACAATCCATTGCATGCGCTTCCGCATCCTGGGGACGACCCGGGTGCTGCTGGCCGACGGGCGCGAGATTCCCGTGGGCGGCCCTCGGCTGCGCGCGTTGCTGGCGCTCCTCCTGCTCGACGCGGGCCGGGTGGTCTCCGCTGAACGGCTGATCGACGGCCTGTACGGCGAGCACCCGCCCCGGGGCGCGGCGAACGCACTTCAGTCCCAGGTGTCGCGCCTGCGTCAGGCTCTGCCCGCCGAGCAGAACCCGGTCGAGTTCCACCCGGCCGGTTACCGCCTCGCCGTGGACCCCGAGGACGTCGACGCGTACCGGTTCGAGCGACTTGCCGAGGCGGGACGCCGCGCGCTCGTCGACGGCGACTGGCCCCGGGCGGCGGCCGTGTTGCGTGAGGCGTTGGAGCTGTGGCGTGGCCCCGCCCTGGCCGACGTGCCGGGCGCGCCCGCGCAGGCGGCCCGGTTGGACGAGCTGCGGCTGGCCGCGATCGAGGACCGGGTCGAGGCGGACCTGGCGTCGGGCGCGGACGGCGCGCTGGTCGCGGAGCTACGGGAGTTCGTGGTCGCGCATCCGTTGCGGGAGCGGGCGCGCGGTCAGCTCATGCGGGCACTGGCCGCGGTGGGTCGGCCGGCGGAGGCGCTGGCCGAGTTCGAGGACGCCCGGCAGACCCTGGCCGAGCAGCTCGGCGTCGACCCGTCGGCGGAGCTGGCCGCGATCCACCTGGCGGTGCTGCGCGGTGCGGAACGCGGGTCCGCCCAACCGGTGTTACCCGGTCAGCTCACCACCTTCGTCGGGCGGGAGGAGGAACTCAAGCGCGTCGGCGAACTGCTCGGTGAGCGCCGGCTCGTCACCCTCACCGGCCCCGGCGGCGCGGGCAAGACGCGCCTGGCGATCGAGGCTGCCGGTCACGTCGACGGGGAGGTCCGTTTCGTCGAACTGGCCGGGCTGGCCGACGGTGCGGACGTACCGCAGGCGGTGCTGAGCGCGCTCGGCCTGCGCGACGCGGGTCTGCGCGCCTCCGCCGAGCCGGGCCGGCACCCCACCGACCGGTTGGTCGAGGCGCTCGCCGAGCGGCGGCTGCTGCTGGTGCTCGACAACTGCGAGCACGTCATCGCCGACGCCGCCCGGCTGGTCGCCCGGTTGCTGGGCGCGTGCCCGGCGCTGCGGGTGCTGGCCACCAGTCGCGAACCGCTCGGGCTGGCCGGTGAGGCGTTGTGCCCGCTCTCCGGGCTCACGGTGCCACCGCCGGGCGCGTCCGCGCTGAACGCCGCCGAGTACGCCGCCGTCCGCCTCTTCGCCCAGCGGGCCACCGACGTCGCACCCGACTTCACCGTCACGGCTGCCAATGTCGACACGGTGCTGCGGATCTGCCGCACCCTCGACGGCCTGCCGTTGGCGATCGAGCTGGCCGCCGCCCGGCTGCGCGCGCTGCCCGTCGCCGAGGTGGCCGCCCGCCTCGACGACCGGTTCCGGCTGCTGTCGATGGGCAGCCGGGCGGCGTCGCCCCGGCACCGCACACTGCGGGCCGTGGTCGAGTGGAGCTGGGACCTGCTCGGCGACGCCGAACGCCGACTGGCCCGCCGGCTGACCGTCTTCGCCGGCGGCGCGACGCTGGAAGCGGCCGAACGGGTCTGCGGCCTGCCCGGCGGGGAGTTCGTGGACGCGCTGACCGGCCTGGTCGACAAATCCTTCGTGGAGATGTCCGGCGGCCGGTACCGGATGCTGGAGACCGTGCGGGCCTTCTGCGCCGAGCGTCTCGCCGACGCGGGCGAGGCCGACGACCTGCGTCGGGCGCACACCGCGTACTTCCTGGAGTTCGCCTGGACCGCCAGCGACCACCTCCGGCGCGCCGAACAGCTGCACTGGTTGCGACTGCTCGACGCCGAGCGGGACAACCTGCACGCGGCGATGCGCCGGGCCACGGCCGCCGGTGACGCGTCCGACGCGGCCGGGATGGTCGCCGCCCTGTCGTTCTACTGGTGGCTGCGCGGCATGCGCGGGGAAGGGGCCCGGCTGGCGGCCGACGTCCTCGGTGTGCTCGGCCCCGAAGCGCCTGCGGGGCTGCGCGAGGAGTACACGCTCTGTGTCTACAACGCCTCGCTCGGTGGGTCGGGGCCGTTGGACTCGCTGACGACGCAGCGGTCCGTCATCAGCAGTCTCGACCGGCCGCCCCGGCAACCCTTCCTGCTGTATCTGTCCGGGATCTCGGCCGGACCGCCGTCCGGCGGGTCCGAGCACGTCAACGAGCTGATGCGGGAGCTGCGGCGGCTGGTCGGCTCCGACGTGTGGATCAACGCGCTGGGCGCGATGGGCAGCGGCTCGGCGCAGATGTGGAGTGGCCGGTGGGACCAGGCCGCGACAGCACTGGGCACCGCGCTCGACGGCTTCCGGCAGGCCGGGGACCGCTGGGGGTGCATGATCACGCTGGGCGTGCTCGGCGAACTCGCCGCCTGGCGCGATGATCCGGAAGCGGCGGGCGCCCACATGGACCAGGCCATGCTGTTGGCCGAGGAACTCGAGTCGACTGTCGACCAGGCCGACATGCTGCGTACCCGGGGCGAGATCAGGCTGCGCGCCGGTGACCTCGGCGCGGCGCGCGACGACTTCGCCGCCGCCCTGCTCCTCGCGCAGCGCAGCGGCGCACCGGAGTTCGTCTCCAGCGCCCGGCTCGGCCTCGCCCAGGTGGCCCGGCTGCGCGGTGACCTGGCCGAGGCGAGGCGGTTCTGCGAAGCGGCGCTGACCGGCGGACTCACCGGCTGGTACGTCGGCGACGCCACCCGAACGGAGATCATGTTCGTGCTCGAACAGATCACCGAGGCGGAGAAGGCCGGCCCCGGTGCGCCACCGTCAGCGGAGCGTGCGTGATTCGTCAGCGAGCCACCGCACGGTGGGGGCATGACGACATTCGACGTGGTGGCCGAAGGGCTGGGTAAGCGCTACGGCCCCACCCGCGCGCTGGACACCTTCCACCTGGCCGTGCCGTCCGGCACCGTGTACGGGCTGCTCGGCCCCAACGGCGCGGGCAAGACGACGGCGGTACGGATCCTCACCACGCTGCTGCGCTTCGACACCGGCACCGCCAGCGTGGCCGGGTACGACGTGCTGCGCCAGCCCGACGAGGTGCGCGCCCGGATCGGGCTGACCGGGCAGTACGCCGCGGTCGACGAGACCCTCAGTGGTCGGCAGAACCTGGAACTGTTCGGCCGGCTGTTCCGGCTCGGCCGACGGGCAGCCCGTCGACGCGCCGACGAGCTGCTGGAACGGTTCGGGCTGAGCGAGGCGGCGAATCGGTCCGCGGGCGAGTTCTCGGGCGGGATGCGCCGACGGCTGGACCTCGCCGCCAGCCTGATCCGTACCCCCCGGGTGCTCTTCCTCGACGAGCCGACGACCGGCCTGGACCCGCGCAGCCGCAACCAGGTGTGGGACCTGGTCCGGGGCCTGGTCACGGAGGGGACCACGGTGCTGCTCACCACGCAGTACCTGGAGGAGGCCGACCAGCTCGCCAACCGGATCTCGGTCATCGACACCGGGCGGGTGGTCGCCGAGGGGACGCCGGACGAGCTGAAGTCGATGACCGGCGGCGACCGGATCGAGGTGGTGGTCCGCGACCCCGCCGCCGTGACCCGGGCCGCCGATGTCGTCGCGCCGATCTGCGGTGTGGAGCCCGCTGTCGATCCGGAGATCCGGCGGCTCAGCGTCCCGGTGGCCGACCGGGTCGCCGGGCTGGTCGACGTGGTGCGGGCTTTGGACGACGCCGGGATCGCTGTCGAGGACATCGGTCTGCGGCGCGCCACGTTGGACGAGGCGTTCCTGTACCTGACCGGGCACCGGCCCGACGAGACCGGCGAGCCCGTCGGCGCCGGACGAAAGGCGGGAGTGGCATGACCACCGCGATCACCGACGGTTGGACGATGACCCGGCGGAACATGCTCCACGTGGTCCGCGCGCCGGAGGAGCTGATCCTCTACTTCTCCCTGCCGATCATGTTCGTGCTGGTCTTCGGGTACGTGTTCGGCAGCGGCATGCAGGTGGCCGGCGGTGGCGACTACCGCGAGTTCCTGCTGCCCGGCGTCTTCGTGATGACCATGCTGTACGGACTCGGCGCCACCGCGACGGGCGTGGCGCTGGACCTCAGCCGGGGCGTCGTGGACCGGTTCCGGTCGATGCCGATGGCCCGCTCCGCGCTGATGACCGGTCGCAGCGCGGCTGACCTGCTGCGCGCGCTGCTGGAGATGTCCACCCTGCTGGTCTGTGGCCTGCTCGTCGGGTGGCAGTGGCGACTCGGGGTGGGCAAGGCGTTGCTCGCCGTCGTGCTGCTCCTGCTGCTCCGGGTCGCGATCACCTGGGTCGGGATCTACCTGGCGTTGCTGGTCCGCAACCCGGACACGGTCGGCGTGATCGTCTTCCCGGCCGCGTTTCCGCTCACCGCGATATCGAACGTCTTCGTGTCGCCCGAGCTGATGCCGTCGGTCATCGGTGCGATCTCGGAGTGGAACCCGCTGTCGGCCACCGTCGCGGCGATCCGTGAACTGTTCGGCAACCCGGGCCTGGGCGGCGACTCCTGGCCGGCGGAGCACGCCATGCTGCTGGCGGTGCTGTGGCCGGTGCTGCTGATCGCGATCTTCGCCCCGCTGGCGGTGCGCCGCTACCGGCGGTTGAGTCGCTGACCGGTGACGTGACCGGGGGTCAGCGGCGGGCCCGCAGCGCGTAGACGGCCGCGCCGACGGCGAGCACGCCGAATCCGGCGAGGACGCTGCTGAGCGGCAGGTTGACAGCGAGCAGCAGGCAGCCGACCAGACCAAGAGCGGCGAGGACCTGGACCGGCAGCCGCCGGTCCGGGTCCCGGCCGAGGGTGAGCGCCGCCGCGTTGGTGATCGCGTAGTAGACCAGCACCGTGCAGCTGGAGAAGCCGATCGCGCCGCGTACGTCGCCGAGCAGCACCACCACGATCACCACGGCGGCGACCGCCAGTTCGGCCCGGCGCGGCACCTGGTGCACCTGGTGCACGGCGGCCAGCGCACCGGGCAGGTCGTGCCGGCGGGCCATCGCGAGGGTGGTCCGGCCGACCCCGGCGACCAGGGACAGCAGCACTCCGACGACGGCGATGGTCGCACCGGCGCGGACCACCCACGCCAGGCCGGGCAGCCCGGCGGCGGTCACCACGTCGACCAGGGGCGCGGCGGAAGCGGCCAACCGGTCGGCGCCGAGCACACCCAGCGCGACCACGGCCAGCACCAGGTAGATCGCGAGCACCACCCCGAGCGCCAGCGGCACCGCACGCGGGATGGTCCGCTGCGGGTCGCGGACCTCCTCGCCGAGCGTGGCGATCCGCGCGTACCCGGCGAAGGCGAAGAACAGCAAGCCGGCGGCGGTGAGCACACCCCGCGCCGAACCGCCGCTCTCACCGAGCCGGTCCAGGTGCACCGGCCCGCCCAGCAGGCCGACGACGGTGACGAGGGCCAGCACCGCGAGCACCAGCGCGACCAACGCCCTGGTCACGGCGGCGGTCTTGCCGATGCCGCGCAGGTTCACCGCGGTCACCGCGAGCACCGCGGCGGCGGCCACCAGCCGGGCCTGGCCCGGCCACAGGTACGCCCCGATGGTCAACGCCATCGCCGCGCAGCTGGCCGTCTTGCCGACCACGAAGCCCCAGCCGGCCAGGAACCCGGCGAACGGCCCGAGGCGTTCCCGCCCGTAGACGTAGGTGCCGCCGGACTCGGGGTACCGGGCGGCCAGCCGCGCCGAACTGGTCGCGTTGCAGAAGGCGACGAAGCCGGCCAGCACCAGCGCCGGCAGCAGGCCGGCGCCGCCGGCCGCCGCCGCGGCCGGGCCGAAGACCACGAAGACGCCCGCGCCGAGCATCGAGCCCAACCCGATGACAACCGCATCGGGTACGCCCAGTCGCCGCGCCAGTTGATTCACAGGCCAAACCTAGGGGTACGAGGTGAACGGTCGGTCCCATTCGCGTAGCCGGCCGGGGAGCGGCAGATCGTCCCACGGCACCCGGTGCAGCAGCCGGTCCAGGAACAGCCCCAGCAGCAGCCCCGCCACCGAATCGGTCAGCCAGTGCCAGCCCAGGTAGGTGGTGGTGGTGAGAACGACCAGCGGCGGCACGATGCGGATCACGATGACGAGTCGTGCCGGTAGGTGCCGGCCGAAGCTGCGGGCCAGCGGGGCGAGCAGCAGTGCGATGACGCCGTACCAGACGATGGCGTTGGCGACGTGCCCCGACGGGTAGGACTGGGCGAATCGGACCGGCAGGTCGTCGTGGAACAGCGGCAGGGTCTGCTCGGGTGGCAGGAACGGCTCCTTGATGCTGGCGCTCGGCGCCGTCCGCGCGGTCCAGACCTTGAGCGGACCGATCGTGAAGGTGGTGATCACGAATCCGACGACCGGCAGCAGGATGGGCCGCACCGACCGCAGCCGAACGGCCAGCAGCACTCCCAGCCCGACGCCTATCAGGGTCAGCGGGGTGCCCTGGCCGAGGAAGTTCAGCACCCGGGCCACCCAGTACGCGGCTGCCGGCCGGTGCCCGTCGGCCCAGTCGGCGACCGCCCGGTCCACTCCGAAGAGTTGATCGGCGGCGAGGGCGACGGTCAATCCGGCCAGGGCGGCCAGCAGGAGGGCGTCGAACCACCAGCCGGCCGGGCGGACGGGCCGTAGCCGCAGGTCACGTCGTACACCCGTGGGTTTGAGCACGCGACCACGCTACCGGCCCGGTGCGAGGCCGGGATGTATGGCGCTGTGGGCCCAACCACGATCAGGAGCGGATACCGGGGGTGAGGCGTCATGCTTGTGCCCGTGCGGATCACGTCTGCCCTCGTGGACCCGGCGCTGCTCGACCTGCCCTGGTCGACGCCGCTGGAGGAGTGGCCTGCCCAACACCTGGTCGCGCTGCCGCAGGGCATCTCCCGGCACATCGTCCGGTTCGTCCGGTTGGGCGACTACGTGTACGCGTTCAAGGAGACCCGCGAGCGGATCGCCGAGCGGGAGTACGACCTGCTCCGGGCCCTGGAGCGGATCGACTTTCCGTCGGTCGAGGCGGTGGCGGTCGTCGCCGACCGGCAGACCGAGGACGGGGAGCCGCTCGAATCGGTGCTGATCACTCGGCACCTGCAGTTCTCGCTGCCGTACCGAGCGCTGTTCTCGCACACCCTTCGGCCGGAGACGATGAGCCGGCTGCTCGACGCGCTCGCCGCCCTGATCGTGCGGATGCACCTGACCGGCTTCTTCTGGGGTGACTGCTCGCTGTCGAACACGCTGTTCCGGCGGGACGCCGGCGCTTTCGCCGCCTACCTGGTGGACGCCGAGACGGGTGCCCTGCACAACTCGCTCTCCAACGGGCAGCGCGGTGAGGACCTGGAGATCGCCCGGGTGAACATCTTCGGTGAGGCGCTGGACCTGCAGGCCGCCGGCCTGCTGCACGAGTCCATCGACCCGGAGGTGGTCTGCGAGGAGGTCGTGCAGCGCTACGAGCGGCTCTGGCACGAGATCACCTACGAGCAGGCCATCGAGCGGGAGGCCCGGCACGACATCGAGGGTCGGATCCGCCGCCTCAACGAGCTGGGCTTCGACGTCGCCGAGGTAGCCATGTCGTCCATCGACGGCGGACGTTTCCTGGTTCGGCCGAAGGTCGTCGACGCCGGCTACCATACCCGGCGGCTGCTGCGGCTGACCGGGCTGGACGCCGAGGAGAACCAGGCCCGCAAGCTGCTCAACGACCTGGACGCCTACCGGGCGGAGAGCGACCTGATCGACGAGCAGCAGGCCGCGCACCGCTGGCTCACCGAGGTCTTCGAGCCGGTGGTTCGGGCCGTCCCCACGCACCTGCGCCGCAAGCTGGAGCCGCAGGAGCTGTTCGCCCAGATCATCGAGCACAAGTGGCTGCTCTCCGAGCAGGCCGGCCGGGACGTCGGGATGCGCCACGCGGTCCAGTCGTACCTGTCCGACGTGCTGGTGCACCGCCCCGACGAGCAGGCCGTCCTCGGCGTGGAAGTCGCCAGCCTGAGCTGAGGCCCGGCCCGGTTGTTCCTGGTCTGGTTGTTCCTGGCCTGCGGGGCCGGCTCGTTCAGACGGTTGCTGGTCTGCTCGGCGGCCGGACTTATCCAAGCCGCTGCCTGTGGAGCTGATGCCGCAAACGATTCAGCTCCAAAGGCCCTCCAGGTGCACTGTGGGGCTGGCCGCGGGCGGGCAGCCTGCGGCCATGGGCCACCGGGCGCGTCACTCCACCCAGGAGCCGCCGCGCAGCACCCGCACCACGTTGAGGTCGTCGTCGAGCACCACCAGGTCGGCGCGCAGGCCCACCTGAAGGGCGCCCACCCGGTCGCCCAGGCCGATGGCCCGCGCCGGGGTGGTGGCCACCATCCGGGCGGCGTCGGCGATCGGGATTCCGGCGTTCACCGCGTGCCGCAGCGCGGCGTCCATGGTCAGCGTGCTGCCGGCGATCGCGCCGTCGCGGGCGAGTCGGGCCACCCCGTCGGCGACGGTGACAGCCTGGCCGCCCAACTCGTACTCACCGTCGGACATGCCAGCGGCGGCCATCGCATCGGTGATCAGCGCGGCGCGATCCGGCCCGGCGGTCGCCGTGACGAAGGTCAGCATGCCGTCGTGCAGGTGCACCCCGTCGGCGACCAGCTCGCAGATCACTGTGGGCGCGTCGAGCAACGCCACCACCGGTCCCGGCTCGCGGTGGTGCACCGGCCGCATCCCGTTGAACAGGTGGGTGCCCACACTGGCGCCGGCGGCGACCGCGGCGCGGGTCTGCTCGTACGTGGCGTCGGTGTGGCCCACCGCGGCCACCACCCGCTGCGCGGTGAGCAGCTTGATCGCCTCCAGCGCGCCGTCGCGCTCCGGGGCGAGGGTGACCATCCGGACCGCGCCCCGGCCCAGCTCGATCAGCTCCGACAGTTCGTCGGTCGACGGGTCGCGCAGGTACTCGGGGTTCTGCGCGCCGCAGCGGGCGGCCGACAGGTACGGCCCCTCGAAGTGGACCCCCGCCAACACGCCCTCCTCGACCAACGGGGCGAACGCCTCGGTTGCCGACCGCATCAGCGCGAAAGGAGCGCTGACCAGGCTGGCCAGCAGGGTGGTGGTGCCGTGGCTCAGGTGGAAGCCGGCCGCCGCGCGGGCCTCGTCGGCGTCCCCGGTGGTGAAGGTGTGGCCGCCCCCGCCGTGCGTGTGCATGTCGACGAAGCCGGGCAGGATCCAGTGCCCGTCGCGCACCGACGGATACTCGGCCACCGCCGTGATCCGATCCCCGTCCCACTCGACGCAGCCCTGTCGGATGACTCCGGTCGGGGTCACCACTCGGCCGTCCACCCGTACGGTCATCGCTTCTCCTGATGGTCACGGACACCCACGGCGTCCAGGGCGAGCAGAGCGGCACCGAGGCAACCGGCCTCGTCGCCGAGGGCTGCCGCGACCAGGTGCGGCTCCCGGTGGAAGGTCATTCGTTCCCGCATGGCCGCCCGCAGCGGGGTGAGCAGCCGATCTCCGGCCTGGGCCAGGCCGCCGCCCAGCACGATCGTCGCCACGTCGAACAGCGCCTGCCCGCTGGCGAGACCGTCGGCGAGCGCGTCGATCGCCTCCTGCCAGACCTGGCCGGCGAGCGGTTCGCCGGTTGCGGCCCGCTGGGCCACCTCGGCCGCCGTTACCGGCGGTTCAGCCACCTCCGCCGCCGTCACCGAGGCGTCGGCGCTCTGCCCGGCGAGTTCGGCGTAGCGGCGGCCGATCGCGGCGGCCGACGCGACCGCCTCCAGGCAGCCCGGACGACCGCAGCCGCAGCGCGGACCGCCGGGCCGGACCAGGATGTGGCCGATCTCCCCGGCGGCGCCGTGGGCGCCGACGGCGGCCGTGCCGTCGACGACGTGCGCGGCGGCGATGCCGGTGCCGATCGCCACGAACAACACGTGCCCGCTGCCGCGTCCGGCACCGAGCCGGGCCTCGGCGAGACCACCGACCCGCACGTCGTGGCCGAGCGCCGTCGGCAGGCCGAGCCGCGCCACCGCCAGGTCCCGCACCGGTACGTCCCGGAAGCCCACGTTCGCCGACCAGACCGCGACGCCGCGCGCCTCGTCCACCACCCCGGGCACGGCGATGCCCACGGCGATCGGGGTGAGCCCGTCGGTGCGGGCCTTGTCGGCCAGCCCTTCGGCCACGTCGAGGATGGTGTCGACCACGGCGGCCGGGCCGCGCGCGGCGTCGGTGGGATGCCGTTCGGCGCGTACCACCACGCCGTCCGGTCGGACCACTGCGCACTTCATGCCGGTGCCGCCGACGTCCAGCGCAACGACCACGCGGTCATCGGTCATGGCGCGAGAACCACTGACCGGGTCAGGTGGCGGGGCGCGTCCGGGTCGAGGCCCCGGCTGGTCGCCAGCGCGACCGCGAAGCGTTGGGCCAGGATCAGGTCGGCCATCGGGTCGACCGGCGTGCGGCCGGCGGACCAGCTGCCCAGCACCGTGCGCCACCCGTGTGTGCGGCTGTGCACGAAGGCCGCGCCGGTGGCGGCCACATCCTCGGGCAGCCCGTCGGGTAGCTCACCGAACGCCCACACCAGCCGGCCCGGCGCGGCGACCGAGATGGGCCCGTGCCGGTAGTCCATCGCCGGGTACGCCTCGGCCCAGAAGGTGGCCGCCTCGCGGCACTTCAGCGCCGCCTCCTGCGCCAGCCCGATCGTCCAACCCCGACCGAGGAAGGTGGCCTGCTCGATGGTGGCCGGGTCGATCGGCAACGGGGATCGCACCGCCACCTCGGCGTCGGCGGCGAGCGCGGTCACCGGGTCGCCGAGCTGGGCCCGCAGCAGGGCCAACGCGGTGGTGGCGAAGCGGGTCTGCACCACCGATCGCTCGTCGGCGAAGGGCATTGTCACGGTGGCGGTGGCCAGGTCGACCGCCGGGGAGGCCGGGTCACCGACGATGACGGTGGTGGGTGTGTGCCCGCGCAGCGCGGCGAGCAGGTCCAGCACCTCGGTGGTGGTGCCGGAGCGGGTGATCGCGATCAACCGGTCGTAGCGGCGGCCGGCGGGGAACTCGGACGCCTGGAACGCGTCGGTCTCACCCTGGCCGGCCTGCTCGCGGCGGGCCGCGTACGCCATCGCCATGAACCACGACGTGCCGCAACCGACGACGGCGACCCGCTCGCCGGGGCGCGGCAGGTCACCGCGTACGACCTCGGCCAGCCTGGCCGCCTCCCGCCAGCAGTCGGGTTGGCTCGCGATCTCCGCGTCCACGTACGCCATGGGAAACTCCTCGCAGGGCCGATCGGTGCGCAATACGGCTCGTTACACCCGCATTTCGCGCGTTATTCTGCGCGAACGCAGGTGACCATGGCAACCGACCAATCGATCGCGCAGGTCAGCCTTTTGCGCCAGCCTAGTTTCGCGCACTAGTGTGCACGCAATCAATCACCGTCCGTGCAGTTGCTGGGAGGGCCCCCGCGGTGGACCGGTACGCCAGATGGAACGCCCTGCTCGAAATGCTGACCGACAACGGCCGGGTCAGCGTCGAGGCGGCGGCCGAGCGGCTTGACGTCTCCCAGGCCACCATCCGGCGTGACTTCGACCAGCTCGCGCAACAGCAGATGATCACGCGGACCCGGGGCGGCGCGGTCGCCAACGGCGTGTCGTACGACCTGCCGCTGCGGTACAAGACGGCCAAGCACTCGGCCGAGAAGCAGCGGATCGGTGCGGCCGCCGCGGCGCTCGTCACGCCGGGCACCGTCGTCGGCCTGAACGGTGGCACCACCAGCACCGAGGTGGCGCGGGCGCTCGCCGTGCGCCCGGATCTGAACACCAGCGCCGAGGGCGCCCAGCTCACCGTGGTGACCAACGCGCTGAACATCGCCAACGAGCTGCTGGTCCGATCCCGGATGAAGGTGGTGGTGGCCGGCGGCGTGGTGCGTCCGAAGTCGTTCGAGCTGGTCGGCCCACTGGGTGGGGCGTTGCTGCGCGAGGTCACCCTGGACGTCGCCCTGCTCGGTGTGGACGCGATCGACCCGCAGCTCGGCGCCGCCGCCCACCACGAGGGGGAGGCGGCGATGAACAACCTTATGGTGGCCCGCGCCAAGCGCGTGGTGATCATCGCGGACTCGTCCAAGCTGGGGGGTCACGCCTTCGCCCGGATCTGCCCGGTCGAGCGGGTGGAGACGCTGGTGACCGACTCCGGTGCCGCGCCGGAGATCGTGGACGCGTTCCGCACCGCCGGGGTGCAGGTCATCTGCGCCTGAGCGGTCACGCTCCGTCGATGAATTAGCGCGATCGGCGCGTCGAGACCACAGGGGCACACGCTGGCTTGCATACCGGGTATGGTGTCGCCTGTCATGCCCGCCGATGGGGTGGCAGTTGCCGGCGTAGGACGACAAGTAGTGGCCGGTGTGACTTTGAAGGAGTGGGCGGCGGTGACCAGTTGTCTCGTACGTGACCGCGCGCCGGCAGTACGCGGCGTGGAGGTTGCCTGTTCCCACGTACCGGCTGGGCCGGCTCCTCATGGTTGGTGAGCCGCTGACGGGCGCAGCCCCGAACGCCGGGTTGGTCGTGGTGCATATCCGCGTGCCGTCCGCCGAGCACAGAGTGGAACTGGCCTGGCAGGCAGCCCGGGCAAACGGCATCTGCCGTTCAGTCGAGGCGACGAAGACGGATCCGACGTGATCGTCAACCAGGCGTACCGGTTCGCGCTCGATCCGAGCCCGGCGCAGGTGCGTGCGCTGACGTCGCATGCGGGTGCATCGCGCAAGGCGTTCAATTGGGGGCTCGGCCTGATCAAGGCCCAGCTGGACCAGCGGGAAGCGGAGAAGTCCTACGGGCTGAACGGCGACCAGTTGACCCCGTTCGTGTCATGGTCGCTTCCCGGTCTGCGCAAGCGTTGGAACGTAGCCAAGTACGAGGTCGCGCCGTGGTGGGCGGAGAACTCGAAGGAGGCGTACGCGTCTGGGATCCGCAACCTGGTGCGTGGCCTGGACGCCTGGCGTGACTCCAAGTCCGGCAAGCGTAAGGGACCGCCAGTGCGGTTCCCTCGATTCAAAGGCAAGCGTCACGAGACGCTGTCGTGCACGTTCACCACCGGCGCCATCCGAGTCGAGCGGGACCGCCGGCATGTGACGTTGCCGCGGCTCGGCGTGCTGCGGTTGCACGAGTCGGCCCGGACGCTCGCCCGCCGTCTCGACAACGGCACCGCTCGGATCTTGTCGGCCACCGTCAAGCGTGCCGGGGGACGTTGGTACGTATCGTTCGCGTGCGAGGTCGACAAGGCTGACCGTCGCCCGGCCCGACCGAAGTCAACGATAGGCGTGGACGTCGGCATCAGACACCTGGCGGTGTTGTCCACCGGCGAGGTGGTGGACAACCCGCGCCACCTGGCCGGCGCCGCTCGTCGGCTACGACGCGCCGCCCGGCGCATGTCCCGGCGGCAAGGACCCGAGCGCCGTACCGGTCGCGTCGTGGGCTCGCGGCGGTGGCAGCGCGCCGCATCCAACCTAGCCCGCGCCCACAGGCGGGTGGCCAACCTGCGCCGCGACGGTTTGCACAAGCTCACCACCCGCCTTGCCGTGGAATACGGCACGGTGGTGGTGGAAGACCTCAACGTGGCCGGGATGGTCCGCAACCGCAGGCTCGCCAAGGCAATATCCGACTGCGGTTTCGGCACCATTCGAACCATGCTGGGCTACAAGACGGCCTGGAACGGCGGGCGGCTGCTGGTAGCCGACCGCTGGTATCCGTCGTCGAAAACCTGTTCGGCCTGCGGCGCGGCGAAAGCCAAGCTGCCGCTGCGGGTCCGAACTCTCACGTGTGACGAGTGCGGCCTGAGCTTGGACCGTGACCACAACGCGGCCCGCAACCTTGCGGCACTCGTCAGCAATACCGGTGCCGGAGTGGCCGTGCACCCGCAGCCGCGAGGCTCGAACGGACGCGGAGCCGACCGTAAGACCCAGTTCGCCGCTGGGCAGGTGGCGATGAACCGTCCTCCCGGCACGGCGTTCGCCGGTCAGACCGGGACCGTCCCACCGCAAGGCGGGACTACCAATCGTGTGCTTACCAAAGCGCACTGATCGATAACGGAGGTGCAGCTTGCCGGCTGTCCTGGAGATCGAAGGTCTACGTAAGACGTACAAGAGTCGTCGACGCGGCACCCGCAACGCGCTCGACGGCTTCGACATGCGGGTCGACGCGGGGCAGGTGCACGGCTTCCTGGGGCCCAATGGGTCCGGCAAGACCACCACGCTGCGTACCCTGCTCGGCCTGATCCGACCCGACGGCGGCCGGATGGTGCTGCTCGGGCACGAGGTCCCCGACGCGCTGCCCACCGTCGCCGGCCAGGTCGGCGCGATCGTGGAGAGCCCGCAGTTCTTCCCGCACTTCACCGCACGGGACACGCTCTCCCTGCTGGCCGGGGCGGGCGAGGTGCCGGCCACCCGGGTCGACGAGGTGCTGGAACTCGTCGGGCTGCGCGACCGGGCCGGCGAGCGGGTCAAGACGTACTCGCTGGGCATGAAGCAACGGCTCGCGGTGGCCTCGGCCCTGCTGAAGAACCCGAAGCTGCTCATCCTCGACGAGCCGGCCAACGGCCTCGACCCGGGCGGCATCCGGGAGATGCGCACGCTGATGCGTAACCTCGCCGAGTCCGGAATGACGGTGGTGCTGTCCAGCCACATCCTCGGCGAGATCCAGCTGATCTGCGACTCGGTCACCATCATCTCGCTGGGCCGGCGGGTCGCGTTCGGCCCTGTCGACGAGGTGCTCGCGCAGCACTCGTCCGGTGCGGTGCGGATCCGGCTGGAGGCGGTCAGCGACCTGCCGGTCGCCACCGACGTGCTCACCCAGGCGGGGATCCGGGTCACCGGTCACCCCGACCACCTCATGCTGGCCGGCGTCGACAAGCCGGCGTCGGTGACCCGGCTGCTCGCCGAGAAAAACCTCTACGTCAGCGAGTTGGCGCCGATCGCCGTCGACCTGGAGAGCGTCTTCCTCGAACTGACCGCCACCGCGCCGGTCCCCGGTCAGCACCGGCAGGTCGACGAGTCCATGAAGGTCGGCGGGACGGGTCAGCCTGGTCCCGCCGGGGGAGGGTGGGGCGCGTGAGCCTCCTTCGTACCGAACTGCGCCGGCTCAGCAAGCGGCGCTTCACCCGTTACATGACGCTGCTCGGCCTCGTGGTGCTGGCCGCGGTGGTGGTCGGGGTGTTCTTCACCAACCAGAAGATCGACGCCGGTCAGCTCGCTCGGGCCGAGCGTCAGGCCGACCAGCAGTACCAGGAGCAGGTGCGCTGGAGCGAGCAGGAGCGCGCGGCCTGCGAGCAGGCCAAGGCGGCCGGCACCCCGAGCGACGGCCGCTACCCGGACGACTGCTCGGTGATCACGCCGCCGCCCCGCGACCAGATCGAGGCCAGGTGGTTCCTGCCCTCGACGTTCAACTTCAAGGAGACGTTCGACGAGACGCTGATCCCGTTCGCGGCGATCCTCGCCCTGGTCGGGTTCGTCATCGGCGCGTCCTTCGTCGGCGCCGAGTGGAGCACCGGCGGCATGATGAACCTGCTGCTCTGGCGGCCCAAGCGGCTCACCGTGCTGCTCACCAAGCTGGCCGCGCTGCTCACCGGCATCCTGGCGGTGACGCTTCCGGCCGCGGTGCTGTGGTTCGCCGGGTTCTGGGCGGTCGCCACGTTCCGGGGCAGCACCGAGAAGATGACCTCGGGGGTCTGGCAGTCGTTCGTACTCACCGGCGTACGCGGCGTGGCGCTGGTGCTGGTGCTCACCACCATCGGCTTCGCCCTCGCCTCGCTGGGGCGGCACACCGCGATGGCCCTCGGTGGCGTGGTGGCGGTGATGGTGGTCGGCCAGTTCGGCCTGGGCATCCTGCTGTCCATGGCGGGGGTGCGGTTCGCCGAGGCCTGGCTGCTGCCCACCTACGCGCTGGCCTGGATGACCAAGAAGATCACGTTGCAGGACTGGAACGCCTGCAACGCGACCTACTACGGGGAGTGCAAGCCGGCCACGATGGACATCACCTGGCAGCAGTCCTCCGTGCTGCTCTCGGTCGGAGTGGTGGTGATCCTCGGGGCGGCGCTCTGGGCGATGCGCCGCCGCGACATCTCCTGACGTTCGGTCCCGAAGGCCCCCGGCACCCGCCGGGGGCCTTCGGGCATGCGGGCACCGCCGCGCCGGCTGCTGCGACCCGGGCCCAGGCTGGCTAGGCTGAACGAATGTCCGCCGACGCCACCACCCCGGAGCCGTCCACCGACGCTCGTCCGGGTGGCGTCGGCCAGACCGTTCCGACTCCCCGGCCCGCTCCTGCGATCGAGACCGCCGACGAACCGGCGCTGCCGGTCGAGCCGGTCGAGACCGCTGACGATTCGGCGCTGCCAGCCGAACCGGTGGACGTCCAGCCCGTCGGCCCGGCGGCGGCGTTGACCGAGCGGGAGCGGGCCATCCTCGCCTTCGAGCAGCAGTGGTGGCGGCACGCCGGCGCCAAGGAGCAGGCCGTCCGGGACACCTTCGGGCTCTCGTCGACCCGCTACTACCAACTGCTCAACGGTCTGCTGGACAATCCGGCGGCCCTCGCCGCCGACCCCGTGCTGATCAGCCGACTCCGCCGGTTGCGCTCGTCGCGCGCCCGCAACCGCCGCCGCTGACTCCGCCGGCTCGGGCAGGAATGTCACCAGGCCCAAGGGGTACGCGGGGAGCGCTCCGGGGCCGCTGGCGGGTGGCCGGAGGCGACGGAGGGAGCGACCAGTGACGGGCACCAACCCCAGGTGGGAGCAACCGTGATGCGGGTACGCTCCGCGTCCACGCCAGCCCCGGGACGGCCGGTCAACGAGGATCTGGTCTTCCGGTTCGGCCCGCTGGTCGGTGTCCTGGACGGCGCGACGGTGCCGGACGGCTTCGACACCGGCTGCGTGCACGGGCCCGAGTGGTACGTGCGGCATTTGGCCGCCCGGATCGGCGTCGCCGAGGCGGTACGCCCGGCGGCCCGGCTGACCAGCAACCTGGCCGCTGCCATCCTTGCGGTGCGCGCCGACCACGGCGGTCGGTGCGACCTCGACCATCCGGGCACCCCGTCCAGCACGGTCTGCCTCCTGCGGGACTGCGGCGACCAGGTCGACTACCTGGTGCTCTGCGACAGCCCGCTGGTCCTCGACGCGGGCGGACAGGTCAGCGTGATCACCGACAATCGGTTGGACGCGGCGATGACGGAGCTGCGGGAGACCGTGGCGATCGTGCCGGGCGGCGCGGCGGACCCGGTCACCCGGTTCCGGCACGCCGTGAGCGTCCAGCGGGAGCGGATGAACCGCACCCACGGCTACTGGGTGGCTGCCGCCGACCCGGACGCGGCCTTCCACGCGGTGACCGGGACCGCACCCCGGTACGGTCCGGGGGCGCTGCGGCGGGCGGCGTTGCTCAGCGACGGCGCGTCCAGCGCGGTGGAGCAGTTCGGTCTGACCGACTGGGCCGGTCTGCTGGACCTGCTGAGCGTCGACGGTCCGGGCGCGTTGATCGACCGGGTGCGGGACGCCGAGCGCGACCACCCCGACCGACTGCGCCGGCACAAGTCCACCGACGACGCGTCGGTGGTGTTCTGCGAGTTCGAGTCGGGGGTTCGCGCGTTCGACACCCGGTCGGGTGACAACGGAGCGTGATGTGGAACACCCATACCGCCCGACCGGCCGGTACCGCTGTCCGGACCGCCAGTGGATGGCCAATGGGGTGGACTTCGCCCGATGAGGGCGGCAGACTGCGGCACGTGGCGGGTGCGGTCCGGCTGGAGCCGGTGGACGAGCGAAACCTGGAGCCGTTGCTCTCCGTAGCGGCGGCCGAGGCGGAGCCCGGCGACGTCATGCCCCCGGTCGAGGCACCGGCAGGCTGGTCGCTCGCCCGTCGCGAGGCGTTCCGCGAGTTCCACCGGGCCAGCTTCAGCGGGCTGGACGGCCCGACCCGTTCGCAGATGTACGCCATCCTCGTCGGCGGCGAGGTGATGGGCATGGTGCGGATGACGCGCTGTGACGATCCCGGCACCGTGGAGACCGGGATGTGGCTCGGCCGTTCGGCACGCGGGCAGGGGATCGGCGCGGCAGCCCTGCGGGAGCTGCTGAACGCCGCCGCTCGGGCCGGCATGCGGGTGGTGGTCGCCGAGACCACCCCGGACAACATCGGTGCGGTCGCCGTCCTGGAGAAGTGCGGCGCGAAACTGCACGAGGACGACGGCAAGATCCGCGCCGAGATCTGCCTCGACTCGACGCCGCCCACCTTCTGAGCTGCCGTTGGGCCGGCGGCGACCGCAGGGCCGCCGCCGACCGTCCCGGCTCAGGCCGGCAGCCGGACGATGTCGTAGTCGGTGCTCGGCGTCGACTCCACGTCGAAGCGGCCGTTCACCACGTACAACGCCGAACCGAGCAGGTCGCCGGTGGCCGGTGACCGCAGCTGCGGGCCGGTGATCTCCCGCTGCACCACCCCGGCGGTGTACCCGGCATTCAGCCGGACCACCGCGACGACGTTGGACAGGTTGCGGATCACGTGCAGGGTGCGTCCGCGCAGCACCAGCCCGTCGGCCCGGTCCACCGAGTAGCCGCCCAGGTCGAACAGGGCGCTGCCGCCGGTACGCGGGTCGACGCGGACCAGCTGTCCGGTCAGCATCTGCGCGACCAGCAGGTCGCCGTTCGGCAGTGCCACGATCCCGTTGTTGAACGCGTCCGGCGTCGCGCCCGGACCGGTGAGTGGCAGCACCCGGAACGCGTCCGGGGCCGGCAGTCGACCACCCGGGCCCAGCGGCACCACGTACAGCACCGGGCGGACGGAGTCGGTGAAGTAGATCGCCCGCTCGGTGATCACCATGTCGTTGACCAGGGTGTTGGCTTCGGTGGTGAACTGGTAGTGGGCCAGCCGGGCGCCGCTGCCCGGGTCGTACACGCTGGCCCCACCGCCAAAGAAGTCGGCACTCCAGAGCCGCCCCTTCGCGTCGAGCTTGATGCCCGCCTTGGCGGTGCCCGGGGTGCCGGGGATCAGCACCGAGCCGCGCCCGGTGCGTAAGTCACCCCGCCAGACGGCACCATCCAGGACGGAACCCACGTAGACGGTGGTGCCCCGGCCGATCGTCAACCCTTCCGGGGTGAACCCGTCCGGCAGCGCGATCCGGGCCGGGAACGGTTTCGCCGGATGAGCCGTCGCCGGTGCACCGACCGAGACCAGTGCCGCCGCCGCCACGAGGGGGACGAGGAGAAGAGAGAGCCGCTTGCGCACTGAACACCACCTGACGTCGCAGTGGATGACTCCACAGAGGAATGTGACGTACTAGGAACGTTCGGGGCGCGACAAAAGGTTGGGCTGGTCAGATCACTCCCGGTCGGCGGCGTACGCGGCCAGCCAGGCCACCTGGGCCGGGTCGAGCGACGGGCGTACCCGGGCCCGGGCCGCCGACACGTGCCCGGCGGTCACGGTGGCCGCGGCGAGCGACTCGCGCATCGCGGCCAGTGCCGCCTCGCGGACCAGCGCCGCGCAGTCCGCTGCCGAGAAGCCGGTCAGCTCGCCGCCGAGGGCGGCCAGGTCGACGTCCGGTGCCAGCGGCACCTGCCGGGACGCGGCCCGCAGGATCTCCGCCCGGGCCGGCCCGTCCGGCGGTGGCACGTAGACCAGCCGCTCCAACCGGCCCGGCCGCAGCAGCGCCGGGTCGACCAGGTCCGGCCGGTTCGTCGCACCGACCACCACCACGTTGCGCAGCGTCTCGATCCCGTCCAACTCGGTGAGCAGGGCGGCGACCACCCGGTCGGTGGTGCCACCGTCGGTGGCCTGACCGCGTACCGGGGCCAGCGCGTCCACCTCGTCCAGGAAGATCAGGGTGGGAGCCGCCTCCCGGGCCCGACGGAACAGCTCCCGGACCGCGCGTTCGCTCTCGCCGACCCACTTGGAGAGCAGTTCGGCGCCCTTGACCGACAGCACGTTGGCCCGCCCCGACCCGGCCAGCGCGGTGACCAGGTAGGTCTTGCCGCAGCCCGGCGGCCCGTAGAGCAGCACACCGCGCGGCGGCTGCACGCCGAGCCGGGCGAAGGTGTCCGGGTAGGTGAGCGGCCACAACACCGACTCGGTGAGGGTCTGCTTGACCTCGTCCAGCCCACCCACGTCGTCCAGGGTCACCGACGCCAGGTCCAGGGTGGACGACGCCATCGTGGTCGGCCGCACCACCTCCCGGGCGGCGGTGAAGTCCGCCATCGACACCGTCGGCGTCTCGGCGGACTTCTGCCGCAGCGCCGCGCGTACCCCGGCCTCCCGGACCAGCGCGGCCAGGTCCGCCGCGACGAACCCGGGGGTACGCGCGGCCACGTCGTCCAGCCGGACGTCGTCGGCCAACGGCACCTGCCGGGTCAGCACGGTGAGCTGTTCGCGGCGCAGCGCCTGATCCGGAAGCGGGACGCTGATCCGCAGCGACAGCAGGTCGGGCGCGCGCAGTGCCGGGTCGACCGTCTCCGGCCGTCTGGTGGTGCAGACCACTGCGACGCCCGCGCGGACACTCTCGGCGAGCACCTGACGGAACACCGTCGCCACCGGGCCGGGATCGTCAGCGGGTGCGAGCGCCTCGACGTCGGTGACCAGCAGCACCGCCGGGCCGCCGGTCAGGGCCGCCGTCGCCGCGGCACGCAACCGTTCGGCGGCGGACTGACTGGCCAGCGCCGCCACCTCCGGGGCCCAGAGCGGGTGCAACCGGGCACCGACCCGGGCGGCCACGGCCCGGACCAGCGCCGCCTTCCCGGAACCCGCCGGGCCGACCAGCAACACCCCCAGCGAGACGGTGGTGCCGAGCCGGCCCAGCACCTCCCGGTGGTGGAAGCCGAGGTCCAGCAGCTCGGTCAGCTCCTCGGCCTGGGCCCGCAGCCCGGGCAACTCGTCCACGTCCGGTGCGTCGTCCGGCGCAACGGCGTCGGCGCTCGCACCCGGCCGGGCCGGCGCCGCGCCGCCAGCAGCAGGCCCGCCGTGGGTGCTCGCACCGTGCTGCCAACCGACCACGGTGCCCATGGTGACCAGCGCGCCGGCCGCCGGCTCGACGGCGACCACGCTGAGCAGGGTGCTGGTCCAGGCGAAACCCACAGTGTTGGCGAGGCTGTGCCGTGCCGCCTCGACCAGGCTGCGGACCGAGGCGTCCGGCAGCACGTCCTGCGGCAGCAGCGACACGTCATCCCCGGCGGTGAGCACCTTGCCCAGCAGCGCGAGCCGGAGCATCTCCGGGCTGACCGCCGCGACGACCCCCACCGGCCCGGCCAGGACGACCCGGCTCGCCGGAACCAACGGCACCGGGCTCACCCGCACCTGGCCGCCGTCGCGCAGACCCAGGTTGCCCAACGTCAGGTCGTCGGCGTACAGCAGGGCGCTGCTCGCGCCCGGCCCGGCAGCCGCCGCGATGCCGGCCGTCTCCCGGCGGCCGGCGAGGCGGACCGGGTCGCCGGGGCGCAACCCCAGCGCGGTCAGCGCCTCCGGGTGCAGCCGCACGATGCCCCGTCGGGCGTCCAGCGCCGCCGGCCGCAGGCTCGCCGTCAGGGTCAGGTCGGGTTGCGCCACCGCCCGACCGTAGCCGCCCGCGGCCAACCCCGTCGGTCAGCGCCGCGGATCCAGCTCGTCCAGCAGCGTCGGATCGCGCCGGATCAGCTCGGCCAACCGGGCCGCCGGGTCCGGGCTCAACCCGTCCGGGCCGGGCGCCCAGGCGGGCACCGTCCGCCCGGAGAGCGGCCAGGCCGGCGGGGGTTCCACCGGGGTCGGTGCGGGGGCCGGTCCGACCGTGACCGCCGGGCCGTTCCAGGAGACCCGCATCGGGTACGCCCGCCCGCCGTGCTCCACCTGCACTGTCACCGCCAGCCCGGGGTAGGCCCCGACGACCTGACGGACCGCCTCGGCCACCTCCTCGACCGGTCCCCATCCGGCCACGTCGCTCGGGGCCTCCACCCCCGCGTGCCGCGGGTCGTGCCGACCCGAGGGGTTGCGGGTGCCGCTGCCGGGCGGGCTCGACGGTGCGGCGGTGTCGTCACGGTCGGCGGCCCGACGGCGCGACGCCTCCTCACGTCGGGCCAGCCGGGCCAGCGTCTCGTCCAGGTCGCCCCTCACCAGATCACCTCTTCCCGCCACGGCCGGAGCTGGCCAGCTCAGGCCTTCCTCTCCCGGGTAGCACGGTCCAGCGCGCGGTCCAGGACGACCAGCAGGGCGTCCCGTACCGAGAGTCGGTCGCGGGCATCGAACTGCACCAGAGGTACATGATCGCCGATGGCCAACGCCCAACGGATCTCACCCAGCTCCAGGGCCAGCCGCCCGTCGAAGGCGTTGACCCCGACGACGAACGGCAGCCCGGCCCGCTCGAAGAAGTCGATGGCCGGGTAACAGTCGTCCAGCCGTGCGCTGTCCACCACCACCAGCGCGCCGAGCGCTCCCCGGGCCAGGTCGTCCCACATGAAACCGAACCGGGTCTGCCCCGGCGTGCCGAACAGGTAGAGCTTCAGGCTGCGGTCGATCGTCACGCAGCCGAAGTCCATCGCCACCGTGGTGGTGGTCTTGGCGGACCGGACACCCGGGTCGTCCACGCCGATCCCGGCGCTCGTCATCTCGGCCTCGGTGGTCAGCGGCGCGATCTCCGAGATGGCCCCCACGGTGGTGGTCTTCCCCACCCCGAACCCACCGGCGATCAGGATCTTGACCGGGACCGGCGGTGCGGCCGGCTTACCGACCGCAGGCGGCACCGACCCCTGCTCCGACGAGGGCCGGTACGGCGGCGGTGCGGTCGGCGGTGGCCCGGCCCGGCCGACTATCGGCCCGGTGCCCGAAGACATGCCGTAACGCGCGGCGGCGCTGTTCGCGGCGACCCCGCCGAGCGGGGCGGCCGGCCATTCAGGAGATCGCACGGAGTCCATCAATCACTCGCAGGATGAGATCGGGGTCGACAGCGTCGTCGGTGTCGGTGACGTGCACGTCCAGGTGCCCGGCGGCGCGCAGGTCGCCGACCAGGACCCGGACCACGCCGAAGTGCAGTCGGGCGCGGGCCGAGATCTCGGCCACCGAGATCGGCTCGACGCAGAGCGCGATGATCGTCTGAAGTTCCGGTGCCAGCAGGGCCCCGGTCGGGCCGCCCCACACCGGGCTGTCCACGCGAATGGTCACCTGGGTCTCCAGCCCGATCGCCGGGTCGGCACCCGCCACCCGCCCGGCGGTGAGCACGAACGGCCGGGGACCGGCCGGCTGGTCCCCGGCCGGCTCCGGCCGCGCCGGTGTCGCCGCCGCGCCGTCGCCGAGCGATGGTGGCGTGCGCAGGTACGGGCGGATCCGAACCCTGGGATCCGGATCCGGATCGTCGCCGGCGACGTCGGAGGTCACTGCTGAACGGCGTTCTTCAACTCGACGATCAGTCGCGGGGTCAGGGCGCCACCGGCCCGCCCGGCGAAGAGCGTCATCTCGTACGCGACGGTGCCCAGGTTCGCCGACCGGTCGGCGACCACCCCGAGCACGGAACCGCTGCTGATCGCGCTGATCAACAGATAGCCGTCGGCCATGTCGACGATCACCCGGTTCAAGCCGCCGAGCGCGTACCAACTGGCGGCCCCACCGGCGAGGCTGGTCATTCCGGACACGACGGCGGCCAGCCGTTCCGCGTTGGACCGGTCCTTGATCGCCGACATGGCCATCAGCAGACCGTCCGAGGAGACCGCGATCGCCTCCAGGACCCCGGCGGTGCTGGAGGTGAAGGAGTCGAGCAGCCAGTTGAACGTCCGGGCCTCCGGGCTGAGGTCCCCACTGGCGCTGGGCTGGGTCTGGTCGACGTTTTCGTGCAGGAAGGGGCTGGTCACCGTGATGATCCTTCTTCGTTCCGGTGGTCGGGGCTGACTTCGCGGAGAGCGCGGGCGACGCCCGCCTCGAACTCGCTGATGAGGTCGCGGACCTCGGCCGGGTCACCGAGGTGGGTACTGGGCGGTTGGCAGGCCGGGACGGCCGTGAGGTTCGCCCCCGGTACCCGTCGGCTCAACCGGGGCCGCCCCGCGGCAGCATCTGTCGAACCGCCACCACCGGGCACCGTGGGGCCGGCGCCTCCCGGTGTGCTGGGCAGGTCTGCCGTCGTGTCCGGGTCCACCACGGCCGCCCCGGCCCGGGCCGACGGGTCGCTGGTCGTCCGCGCCGACACACCGTCGGCGGCTGGTGCCCCGTGCAGTTCGGCACGGCGTACACCGGCTTGGAAGGCCTCGACCAGCGCGCGGGCGGCGGCCGGGTCCGCCCCGGTGGCGTCCACCGGCCGGGTCGTCCCGGCGGTGGTGTGCAGAGTGGCCCCCGGCACCCGCTGCCGTACCCGTGGCGTGGCCGGCTTGTCCGCCTGCTCCGGGCTCTGGGGCTCGGCAACGGTCTCCTCCGGCTGGCCCCGACCGAACGCGTTCCAGGACGGGCCGGCGTCCAGGCTGCGGGTGGCCCGACTGAGCAGGTCCGAGTCGAAACGGGCCGGTACGACGACGGCCGCCGTGCGGGGCTTCTCGGGTGCGCGGGTCACAGTGGTACGCCGATCCCGATTCGGCACCGCGGCGCGGGCCACGGCGGCCCCGGCACGGTCGGCGCGGCGCAGCACCAGCGACGCCGACGGGATCTCCAACTGTGCTGTCACCCCGCCCCCGCCCGTGGCGGCCAGGGCGACCTGCCAGCCGTGCCGACGGGCCAACCGGCCCACCACGAAGAGGCCGAGCACCTCGGTCGGGGCCAGGTCGAGCCGCTCCCGCCGGGTGAACCGGGCGTTCTCCTCAGCCAGCCGTTGCTCGCTCATGCCGATGCCGTGGTCCACCACTGTGAGCCGCGCACCGAGGCCGGACGTCTCGGCGCTGACCAGCACCCGGGTGTGCGGCGGGGAGAAGACGGTGGCGTTCTCCATCAGCTCGGCCAGCGCCAGGACGAGGTCACCGACCACTGCCGGCGCGGCCGACACGCCCGCCGGCACCTGCACATCCACCCGGGTGTAGTCCTCGATCTCGCCGAGCGCCAACCGGACCACGTCGGCCAGCGGCACCGGCGCGGTGTGCGCGTCGGCCCCGGCGGAGCCGGAGAGCACCACGAGGCTGCCGGCGTTGCGCCGCAACCGGCTGGAGATGTGGTCGAGTCGGTACAGGTGCTCCAGGCGGCCGGGGTCGGCCTCCTGCTGCTCCAGCCGGTCGATCAGCGCGATCTGCCGACCCACCAGGTTCTGGGTACGCCTCCCGACGTGGCCGAACATCTGCGCCACGTTGCGTCGGCCGGCGACCTGCCGCTCGACCAGCTGCGCCGCGGTGTTCTGCACCCGGTCGAAGGCCCGCGCCAGGTCACCGATCTCGTCGTTGGCGCGGATGTCCACCGGCTCCAGCCGGACCGACCGAGGTCTCTCCGTCTCGTCGTCGGTGACCCGGACCAGCTCCTCCTCGGCGACCCGGGCGACCCGGTCGGCCGAGCGGGTGAGTCGGGTCAGCGGTCGGGCCACCGTCCGCGCCACCGCCACGCTGAGCAGCACCACCAGCGTGAGGATCAACGCCGCCAGGGCACCGACCAGGTAGGCGGCGGTCAGCGCCCGCCGCTGTTCGGCGGTCACCTCGGCGAGCACGTCGGCGACCAGCTTCTTCTCGACGAACTGACCGAGCCGGATCATCGTGCGGACGGCCGGGAAGAGCGCCTCCATCGGCACGTCGCGGACCGCGGCGGCCGGATCCCGGGCACTTCTGACCAGGAAGTCGGGGCTGGTACGCGCGGCCACCGCGGCGTCGTTGAGCTGGGACACCGTGAGCTGCTCGGGCGTGATCAGGCTGCGGAAACGCGAGTTGTCGACCTGGAGCGCGGCGATGCACGCCACGTACCCGGCGGTGGTGTCCGGGTTGCCGATCGCCTTGACCAGCAGGCTCAGGGTGGCGCAGGCGCCCAGCCCCTCGTCGGCGCGCAGCAGCCCGTCGAGGGCGAGCACCTGCCGGCCCGGCAACGTGTCGGTGTCCACCCCGAACACCAGCCGCAGGGACTCGATGATGCCCTTGTTGACCGGGCCGAACGTGTCCATCACCTGACCGGGGTTGGCGGCCCTGGCCAGGACGGCGGTCCGCAGGTCGATGAGGCCGGACACCCGGTCGAGGGCGCTGTCGACCTCGTCGGTCAGCGCGTCGCTCCGCGCCGCCCGGAGGTCGGCCACCCGGTCGTCCACGTCGGCGGACTTACGGATCAGCTCGCTGCGTTCGACCCGGCCGAGCAGGAGGCCGACGGAGAGAATGCGTTCCTGCTGGAGATCCTGGACCAGGCTGCCGACCCGGCTGGCGAGCCGGACCCGTTCGGCGGTGTCGCCGGCCCGCTGCGCCGCGGCGACCCGGTCGAGCATCACCGGAACGGCCAGGCCGACCATGCTGAGCAGCGGAATCACCACGAGCAGTGCGAGCTTGCCGCGGATCCGGAGCCTACTGAGCATCGAACGCCCCCCACTGTGTGCTCTCCGGATCACGGGCCGCGCCGACCGGTTGCAGCGCCCGTGGCTCGTCGGCCACCGGTTGCCAGGGGTCGCGGTGCGGCGCGGTGTCGGCGCCTTCCGCGTGGGTCGCGGCCAGCGCGGCCCGACGCCGGGCCCGGCGGCCGGCGGCGACCTGCAACGCGGCGAGCCAGCCCAGCAACAGCGCGGCGACGACCGCCGCCCCGGCGGTCAGCCAGCGGTCCCGGTTGAGCCGGTCGATGCGCTCGACCAGCAGGGCGTCCAGTTCGGTGAGGATGACCGGCTGAAGTTGGCGGGCCGAGCGGTGCGAGTTGAGCGCGGCGGCACTCAACTGACCCGGGCTGACCACGCCGCTGTCCTTGTCCGGCAGGGAGTACCCGGCAAGCGCCTCCACTGACCGCTGGTAGGTGTCCAACGGGGTGAGCACGTTGGCGCCGAGGTCGGTGCTCTCCGAGCCGTCCACGGCCGAGCGCAGGTTGTCGACGAGGTCGGTGGCGGGTGTCAGGGCGGACACCCGTACGCCGCTGAGCTCCATCAGGCCGCGCGGCTGCTGGGCGGCCGGCCGGCGGGAGACCAGCACGCCGAGGTCGGCGAGCCGGCCGGCGGCGACCACCGCCTCGGGCAGCTCCTCGCCGGCGCTGTCCTGGAGGAAGAACGAGTCCGCCTCGGGGTCGCGGACCAGCCCGGAGCTTTCCCGGACCTTCCGGTGCAGGGCCAGCAGCAGGTCGGCGACCTCGCCGTAGGCGGTGTAGGCGGCCTCCGGGTCGGTGGCGCTACGGCCGCGCAGCGCCTCCAGCTTGGCCCGTACGCCGGCCCAGCGTTCCTGGCTGAGCAGTTCCCCGCCGATCCGGGCGTCCACCGCGGCGGCCTCCTCGACCGCGTTGTCCAACGCCTCCCGTGCCGCGGGGCGGCCGTTGACCGCGTTGGACTGGGCCTCCACGAGGGCGTCGGTGACCGCCGCCAGCGCGGTGAGGTACTGCACGCCGAGCCGTTCCCGGGCGGCGAAGTCCCGGTCGTCGGTGACCTGCCCCCAGTTCGAGGTGGCGAGCAGGCCCAATGGTGCCAACAGCGCTCCGATGAGCAGCAGGGGCAACAGTCGGCCCAGCATGGACGGCCGTCGACGGGCCCGCGGCGCGGGGACTGTCATGTGTGTCTCCTCCGGCGTGGGCGCGAATCGGCGCGGCGTCGGGCTAGCCGACAAGTCCCGTCCACCGGACCGGAAAACTAATCGAACCCCCGACTGGTCAGACCCGACTGAACGAGTCAGGTTCGCGTCAGTTCGAGTCATGTCACCATTTGTCCGCGTTGCCAGCACGCTCTGTGTCAGCTGTGTGTGTGACATGGAGGGATCGAGGTGGATATCCGCGGAAGATCGGAATTCACGAAATCCGAACTCAACTCGCTGTGCCGCGTCGGACGTTGCGCGCTCGCACCCCCACCCGGCACCGATCGGGGCAACCGGACGGACGTACGGCGGATCTCAGCCAACGCTCAGGCTGCGCGCCGTACCGTGTGCCGCATGACATCGCCGTCGCCGGCCGCGTGGTTCCGGCGTGCCCTGCCCACCCGTCGCCGCGCGACCGCCGCCGCGGTGGTCGTCGTACTGTTGGCCGCCGCCGTGACCTGGGCGGTGTGGCCACAAGGGTCGGGCGTACGCGCCGAGAGCGCGATGCTCACCGTCCGCTCCGGACCGTCCGGCGACGAGCAGGTGAACCTGGACACCACCCTCTACCTGCCGGCCGACGCCTCGTCCGCCCGGAAGGTGCCGGCGGTGCTGTTGGCACACGGGTTCGGCGGCACCAAGGAGTCGGTGCACTCCGACGCTGAGGAGTTCGCCGGCCGCGGCTACGCGGTGCTCACCTGGACCGCGCGCGGTTTCGGTAGGAGCGGCGGCGAGATCCACCTGGACAGCCCGGACTACGAGGTCCGCGACGCCGAGCGACTGCTGGACTGGCTGGCCGCCCGACCCGAGGTGCGCACCGACGCCGCCGGCGACCCGAAGGTCGGTGTGGTCGGCGGCTCGTACGGCGGCGGTCTGGCGTTGCTGCTGGCCGCCCAGGACCGACGGGTCGACGCGATCGTCCCCATGATCACCTGGAACGACCTGTCCCGGGCGTTCCTGCCGGAGAGCACCGGCGGGGCACCGACCGAGGGCGTGTTCAAGAAGGGTTGGGCCGGCCTCTTCTTCGGCGGGGGCGGCAACGTTGGCTCCGGCCCGGCAGGGCTCTCCGGCGGGACCGCCGCCGCGCCGCAGGGCGCACCGGAGTCGGCCGGCCCGCCCAGCCCCGGGCCGGGTGCCGGCCCGGGTACCGCCCCCGGTGGCGCCCCGGCCGGTGCCGCCGACCCGTCCTGCGGTCGGTTCGCCGCCGACGTGTGCGCCGCATACCTGCGCATCGCCACCACCGGTCAGGCCGACCAGGCCGCCGTGGACCTGCTGCGCCGCTCCAGCCCGGCCGGCGTGCTGGACCGGATCAAGGCCCCCACCCTGCTGGTGCAGGGCGAGGCGGACACGCTCTTCCCGCTCGGCGAGGCCGACGCGAACGCGAAGGGCATCGCCGCCGCCGGCACCCCGGTGCGGGTCGCCTGGTTCACCGGCGGACACGACGGTGGCAGTGGACCCCGCTCGGACGAAGACCGGGTGAAGTTCCTGACCGTCCAGTGGCTCGACCACTACGTCAAGGGCGATGGCGACGCGCCCGGCGACGACTTCACCTGGTCGCGGATCGCCGGCTTCGACGCGCTCGACCGGGGCCTCGTCGCCACCGGTTTCCGCCGCGCCGACTACCCGGGCCTGGCCGGCACCGACCGCCGGGAGGTAACTGTCACCGGCCCGGCGCAGCCGATCGCGAACCCGCCGAACGGCAACCCGGCCGCCATCTCCTCGATCCCGTTCGCGGGCGGGCTCACCTCGCTGCTGGACGGGGTGGCCAGCGACGTGCCCGGCCAGCACGCCCGGTTCGAGTCGGCCCCGCTGACCGAGGCGGTCGACGTGGCCGGTGCGCCCACCGTCACGGTGCGGGCGGCGTCACCCACCGGCGAGGCGGTGCTCTTCGTGAAGCTCTACGACGTGGACAAGGACGGCGCGGCCACCCTGCCCAACGGCCTGGTCGCCCCGATCCGGCTGACCGGCCTGCCGCAGCGGGTGCAGGACGCCCGCCCGGTCACCGTCACGCTGCCCGCGATCGTCCGCCGGGTGGAGGCCGGGCACCGGCTGCGGCTGGTGGTGGCCAGCTCCGACCAGGCGTACACCACCCCCGCCGAACCCACCGTCTACACGGTGGCCGCGGACGGCCCCGTCAGCCTGCCCACTGTCGCCGGCGAGCCGATCCCCACCGCGGCCACGGTCTGGCGTTGGGTGCTCGCCGGGCTGCTCGCCGCCATCGTGATCGGGCTCGTCGTGGTCGTCGCGGTGGTCCGCCGCCGGCACCGCCGCCAGGACCGCTCCGTGCATCCGGAGTACGCGGACACCCCGCTGGCCGTGCGCGCACTGCGCAAGGAGTACGCGGACGGCTTCGTCGCCGTGTCGAACGTGGACTTCGAGGTGCACCCGGGTCAGGTGGTGGGTCTGCTCGGGCCGAACGGTGCCGGCAAGACCACCACCCTGCGGGTGCTGATGGGGCTGACCCAGCCGACCGCCGGGGAGATCTACGTCTTCGGTCGGCGGTTGGTGCCCGGCTCGCCGGTGCTGTCCCGGATCGGGGCGCTGGTGGAGGGGCCGGGCTTCCTGCCGCACCTGTCGGGCCTGGACAACCTGAAGGCGTACTGGCGGGCCACCGGGCGGCCGTGGGAGGACGCCCAGTTCGACGCGGCGCTGGAGATCGCCGGGCTGGGTGACTCCGTGCACCGGAAGATCAAGAACTACAGCCACGGGATGCGTCAGCGTCTCGCCATCGCCCAGGCCATGCTCGGCCTCCCCGAGCTGCTGGTGCTGGACGAGCCGACCGACGGGCTCGACCCGCCGCAGATCGCCGAGATGCGCCGGGTGCTGCAGCGGTACGCCACGGACGGCCGGGCGGTGCTGGTCTCCAGCCACCTGCTGGCCGAGGTGGAGCAGACGTGCACCCACGCGGTGGTGGTGAACAAGGGCCGGATCGTGGCGTCCGGGCCGGTGGAGGAGATCGTGGGCGAGTCGCCGAGCGTGCTCTTCGACGTCACCGACCCGGTGGCGGCGCGGGCGGTGCTGGACCGGCTGCACGGCGTGCGGGTGTTGCCGGAGGGCGACGGCCAGTTGGTGGTCGACACCAACGGCACGGCCCGCAGCGAGGTGGTGGCCGAGCTGGTACGCGCCGGCATCGGGGTGGACCGGGTGGTGCCCCGGCGGCGCCTGGAGGACGCGTTCCTCGCCCTGGTGGGCGACAACTCTCGGGGAAGCGGTGACCGGTGATGGCAGTTGTCGACGCGGGTGAGGCACGCGGCTACCGGCCGTCGGCCACCATGCCGTTCAAGGCGGAGTTCCGCCGGCAGGCGTCCCGACGGCGGACCCAGCTGGCGCTCGGGTTCATGGTGCTGCTGCCGCTGATCATCCTGATCGCGTTCCAGTTCAACTCCGGTGGCGACGACGACAACGGGCGCAACGAGTTCTCCAGCCTGGTCGACCTGGCCACCACGGGCGGGCTCAACTTCACCCTGTTCTCGATCTTCGTGTCGGCGTCGTTCCTGCTGGTGGTGGTCGTCGCGCTGTTCTGCGGCGACACGGTGGCCAGCGAGGCGAGCTGGGGCAGCCTGCGGTACCTGTTGGCGATCCCGGTGCCCCGGGCGCGGTTGTTGACGGTGAAGCTGGTCGTCGCGCTCGCGTACTCGGGACTTGCCCTGCTGCTGTTGGCCGGCACCGCGTTGCTGGCGGGCACCCTGCGCTACGGCTGGTCGCCGCTGCGCAGCACCGTCGCCGCCGAGCTGGAGCCCACCGAGGGGCTGCTCCGGTTGCTGGCCGTGCTGGGTTACCTGGCGATCGTCCTGCTGGTGGTGGCCGGCCTGGCGTTCCTGCTGTCGGTGACCACTGACGCCGCGCTGGGCGCGGTGGGTGGCGCGGTGCTGCTCTGGATCCTGTCGAGCATCCTGGACCAGATCACCGCCCTTGGTGCGTTGCGCGACTTCCTGCCCACCCACTTCAGCACCGCCTGGCTGGGGCTGCTGTCGACTCCGGTGCAGACCGACGACGTGGTACGCGGCTGCATCTCGGCGATCAGCTACGCGACGTTGTTCTGGGGGTTGGCGTTCTGGCGGTTCACCCGAAAGGACATCACGTCGTAGCGGACGGGTCGGCCTTCTTCCAGGCGCTGACGCCGATCCGGCCGGTGTTGCCGAGATCGATCGGCCCGTCCGGGTCGACCTCCTCGGCCGGCTGCCCGGCGGCGGGCGCCACGGTCAGGAACTCGCCGTTGGTGGCCACCACTGTCGAGTCGGTGACCAGGTTGCGCCAGAGCACCACGGCGGTGGCCCGCTCGCCGGCAGCGAGGGTGATCTTCCGGGGTGGTTGGTCGAAGCCCATGGTGATCTCCTTGGCGCCGTTGACCACCCGCAGCATGATCGGCTCGCGTTCCTCGTCGAACACGTGCAGCACCGGGTAGCCGTTGAGCTGGTAGGGGTGCTCGCCGCAGTTGACCAGCTCGATGCCGAGGGCGCGCAGGCCCGAGGCGGCGTCCCCGCCGGTTGCCCGGATCCGGACGCCGGAGGCCGGACACTCGGCCACCGGAGCGACGCTGGGCGACTGGGTGGGCCTCGACGGGGTCGGCGGCGGGCCCGTCGGGTCCCCACCCTGGCCGCGATGGTCGCCGGGAGTGCAGCCGCCGAGCACGAGAGCCATCGCGATCGTCGCGCTGATGCGCCGCCGTGCTGCCGTGTCGTGGGAGACCATCCGTTGATCATCGCCCAGGTAGACGTGCCGCCGCCGCCCGCCCCCGACAGTCCGGTGCGCCGTCGGGCTGCCCCGTGCCTGGGCCAGCTTCACTATCCCCGCCGGACCGCCTGCCGTTGCTCGGCGGGATGGGGCTCCTCGTCGTGAGCTTTGGAGCTGATTCGTTCACGACATCGCTAGCCTGCTGACGCATCCTGGTCGAGCGATCCTCCGCCGTGTCGGTCACGGCGCTCGATCTCCAAAAGCTCGGCAAGGTCCCGTTCTTCCTGCCGGCGTGCTTCCTCAGCCTGCAAAGCGCGGCGCCGATTGTCGTAGTCGGCGTATACCTGTCCGACCTGTGCCTCGGCGGCAGCCGACGAAATCCCGCCAGCGCCGGCCAACACCTGCCGTTCGTTGAAGGTCAGGAACGCGTCGGCGCGCTGAACCCACTCAGCCATCAGAATCTGCTGACGGCGGCGCGCCCGATCTTCGGCGAAGTCGAGGAACATCGTGGTCAGGCGGTTCAGCTCGCTGATCTCGTCAGCGGTCAGGTAGTTCTTGGAGATGGTGGTGTCCGCCTTGCGTACCTGAGGGCCGCGCCAGGTGGTCAGACCCATGGTCGGCGACTCTGCGTCGGCCCGCTTCACCATCAGCTCGCCGGCGCTATGGCCGGTGACGGCGTAGAGCAGCTTGTTCTGAATGGTGGCGAAGAACGTCTTGGCGGTGTCACTGGCTCCCGAGTAGTCGGCGCTGGTGGTGGCGAAGATGTCACGAACCTTCTGGTAGAAGCGCTTCTCCGACGCCCGGATGTCGCGGATGCGTTCCAGCAGCTCGTCGAAGTAGTCCGCAGCCGTGACGTCCTTGAGGCGCTCGTCCTGAATGGCGAAGCCCTTGACCAGGTACTCAGTCAGGACGGTCGTTGCCCACTGCCGGAACTGCACCGCGCGGGGCGTGGTCACCCGGTAGCCGACGGCCAAGATCATGTCCAGGTTGTAGACCTTGACCTCACGCCGCACCTCTCGACCGCCCTCGAAGCGAACTACTAACTCAGAGTTAATAGTTGCCTCGGTCACCTCCTCGTCGGCCAGCACTCGGCGCATGATCTGTACGATGTTGGGGACCGACGTCCCGTACAGCTCAGCCATCTGAGCCTGCGTCAACCAGACGGTGCCGTTGGTTGCTCGCAGTTGGACGACAGAGCCGCCGTCGTCGGCGCGGTAGAGGATCAGTTCACCAGCAGGATCAGTCACCCGTTGCCCCCTTCGGTGAGGGCTTGGGTGATCTCGGTGGCGTCGAACCGGGCGGGCTGGAAATCGGCGGCCGAGGTGAGTCCGAGCCATTCCAGCCGGTCGCCGTGTTCGGGGTGGCCAGGATCGCCCAACACCTCGACGAGGTCGGCGTAACCCCAGACGCCGCCGCAGTCATCCGGCGGGGCCGCCCGCCGCCCGCCGGTGCAGCGGGGGTAGGCGATGGCCTGGCGAGGCAGCACCTTCTCCACGACGATCTCGTGTTCCCAGCCGTCGCCGAAGTCGTACGTGTACCTGAACCGGTCACCGACGCCGGACGCGACCTGTTCCAGCGTCACCGGGGCTTCGGCGCGGTAGCCCAGTTCCCGGTCGGTGACCCCGAAGTCGCCGTACGCGGTCTCGAAGACGTGCAGGTGGGAGTCGTTCCAGCCGAAGGCCACCTGGATGATGTCGTGCAGGGTGGCCAGGCTGGTGTCGGCGGGCAGTTCCAGGCGTCGCCAGATCGGCGGCTTCGCCCCGCGAAGGCCAACCTTGATCTGGTAGATCGGCGCGGGCGGCGCGGACTTCCTCCGTTTCGCCGGCAGCTTCGCGGGCCTGCCGGCCCGCCCCAGGCCGCGGGTCTGGATCTGCTGTGCCGCCGCGACGATCTGCGCCATGTCGTCCAACAGACTGCGAGCGGCCGGGCCGTCGTGGTGCCGGGCGGCTGGCCGGGTCGGCTCGGGCAGTGTTCGCATCCAGGCCCGCAGGAGCACGGCCAGCAGGTGGTAACCCGGCCCCTCCTCGTCCCCTTCCTCGAACTCGTCGACCAACTCGGCCGGGTCGGCCTCGCGGTCGTGGTCCGCGCGGGCGTCGAGGGCACGTTCGACCTGCCAGCGAAGTTCGGCCGGGTCCAGCTGCTCCTCGGTCACCGTCACGCCCGCGCGGCGGCTGTTCTCCGCAAGCGTGCTGACGACCTCGTCCAGGACCTCGGCGGGAAACAACACCAGGTTCGCCGCAGCATCGCAGTCGAGGTGGTCGATGTGGATCACGAACCCGTACGACCGTCCGGCCCGGTCGAAGGTGCAGACGAGCATCGAGGCGCTGCCCGCCGGGTCGGCGAACCGTCGACAGGTGCCGACCCGGAGCGGTTCGCGCACCTCGTCGGCCCAGCTCGGGGCGGGCACGCCCGCGCTCAGCAGACGCCGGGCGGCGTCGGCGGCGACCGAGCCGCCGTGTACGGCGTCGAGCGCGAGCAGCACGGCGAGGGATTCCGGGGTGGCGATCTCGGCCACGGCCGGCACGATGCCGGCGTCGAGCGCCTCGGTGAACCCGTCACCGGCGAGGTCCCCGGCAGCCAGGAACGATGCGGCGAACAGCTCCGCCTCAATGGGATCGTCCGTCTTGAGGAGGTCGGCCGCCCCGGCGACCAGGGTGTCAATGAGGTCCTGCGGGTCGAAGTCCGCATCCGAGCACGCCGGGCAGTCGCACGGCTCCACGTTGACAGGCTCGGCGAGACGCACGACCCGCTGGCCTGCTCGACTGGACGTGGCGCGTTTGCGACGACGGCTCACCGGGCTCATCCGAGTATGTCTACCCGGGCCCGACCGGGCCCGCAATCGACCCGCCGAGGCACGTGTCACGGTGCCAGGCACTGTCCGTCGTGGTCGGCCCGGCGTCCGCAGCGGCCGGTCCCGGCGAGCCTGGTGTCGCACCAGACTCGGGTACGCAGGAACTGTCGGTCTTCCTCGCTGAGCGTCGTCTCGCCGAAGTCGATGGCGAGCACATGGCCGAGGGAGTGGCGCAGCGCCATGGCCAGCGCCGCAGCGTCGTCGACCCGGTGCAGGGTGGTCGGCAGGTGGATGATCCAGTGCGGGTCGGTCACCGGGACCACCGGCTGTTCGGGGTGGTCGAGGTGTGCCGACAGTCGGTGTGCCGCGACTGCCACTGCCGCAGGGCCTGGCGGATGCGTTCCCCCTCGGTGTTGGCGGTGGCGAGATCGCGGGTGAGCCGTTCCAGCTCGTCGGCGAGCAGGTCGAGGTAGCCGTACACCTGGGTGGGGTCGAGGCCGCGCCACCGGCGGACGCTGAAGGTGGCGGCGCGGACGTGCTGGGGGAGCAGGCGCCGCATGGCCTGGTAGATCACGGTGGACCGCCTTCCGTTCGATGCTGGTGCCAGGCGGCACCGGGGCGGGCGGGGTCGGCCGGCACGACCGCGCGTGACGTACCGGCCGGAGCCCGGCACCCACCCCGGGCCCTTTCCTCCCCACGGAGGTCCGCGGGCAGGTTCAGGCGGTGGCGGGTTCCGCGCCGGACAACCCGCCGGTGTACGACGTGAGCGCGGCGACCGCCGCGGACAGGCTTTCGGTCATCAGCCCGAGTTGGTCAGCGGCGCGGTGCCACTGCCCGGCCGCCGTCTCGGTCGCCGGGTGGCTGGGCCGGTCGTGCTGGTCGGTGTCGAGGAGTTGCTGCCCAGCGGTGGTGATCCGGGCCGGGAGCGCACCGATCCGGGCGCTCGCGCCAGCCAACTGGTCCCGCACGGTGTCCAGTACCTCGACCAGGCCGCCGATGGTGGCCCGATCCTGATGGCCGGCGTCAGCGCGGAGCAGGTGAACGCCGTCGCTGAGCTGCCGCTCGGCGTCGCCGGCCAGGTCGAGCGCGTCTTCGCCGCTGCGGCGCGCCAGCCGGATCGCCGGGTGGGCGCAACCCGCCCCGGTCCGTTCCAGCAGCACAGCAGCGGCGGCCACGGCGAGGTACGTCTCGCGCAGCTCGGCCGTCACCTGCTCCACGGACCAGATCGCGTTCGCCGCCGGCACTTCCATCGCCGTCTCCGACACGGTCACGGGTGGACTCCTCTCGTGGGGTTACGGGGGTGCCGGGGCGGCGAAGGGGGGTGCCGCCCCGGCGATCCGGGCGTACCCGGGGGTGAGTCGCCCCTTGTTTTGCCGACGAGGGCCGTCTCGGCATCAACATATGATGCCTAGTGTCACTAGTGCAACCCTTAGAACACCAAGAACTTGATGTCATAAGCGAAGAGTGGTCAGATGGTGGTGCCGACGAGGGAGTACCACCATGTCAGTCACGCCGTTCTACGAGCGCATAGCCACCGAGATCCGCGATCGGATCAAGTCGGGCGACCTGAAGCCTGGCGACAAACTGCCGTCCATTTCCGAGCTGTGCGCCCACTACGGGGTTTCTACCCAGGTCATCCGCTCGGCCATGCTGACGCTTCGCGCCGAGGGCCTGGTCGAGGGTCATCAGGGGCGCGGGGTCTTCGTGCGAGATCGAAGCGACGACTAGCGGTAGGTGTGTCAGTCGGGACTACTCACATGCCCTCACCACGAAAATTCGAGCCGCACTACCGGCGGATCATCGCTGACATCAGGAAGCGCATCGCCGACGGCGAGTGGCCGCCAGGTCACAAGCTGCCCTCGACGAAGGAGTTGGCGGATCTCTACGACGTGCGTAGTCAATCGACAGTCCGACAGGCCATCACGATCCTGATCGAGACCGGTGAGTTGTACGGCCATCAGGGGCTCGGTGTCTTCGTGGCCGAATAGCGCCATCGGTTCGAGACTGCGGTCTGCGTCGATCTCCGGTGCCGTGCCCCCGATGTACTTCGAGCGGGAACGGGTGGCCGGATGAGCATCGCGGATCTGAAGGCGACGCGATCGGTGTTCAGGCCCGGTCGCCTCTGCGAGTCCCCGTTCAACAGAGTCGCCCCGCGCGGTCCCCCGAGGCATTGTTCTCCACCGACGACGCCGACCGCATGGTCTCGATCCTGCGCTCGATCAAGCGCAACGCAATCTCGGCGAGCGAGGTCGCGTGACTCGCAAGACACCTGATCACGGGTGAGGGCTTGGGCCGGTCCTGTGGCCGAGGTGGCGTAACGGGCTGCACCCACAGTGTGGGAGCGTGCCCACGGCGGTCGGCGTGGCTCGAATCTTTCTCTTTTCGCAGCTCAGGGGCTCGGGCGGCCCGTCAGCGAGGCTGCGAGCGCTCGACGTGGCGCGCTCGACAGCGGTACATTCCAGCCGGGGACTTTCCCACTAACAAGGAATCTATAACCTTCGATACTTTCATGCCTCACATTGAGGGGGACCAATCCCTTCGATGGAGGTACCGATGAACGTTTCTCGGCTCGGCGGGCCGACCCTGTCCCTGTTCCGCATCGTGATCGGTCTGCTGTTCGCGCTGCATGGTCTGACCTCGGTGTTCGGGTTGTTCGGCGGCAACCCGGTGACCGGTGCGGCAATAGCCCCCGGCACCTGGCCGGGCTGGTGGGCCGCGTTGATCCAACTGGTCTGCGGCGCGCTGGTGCTGGCCGGCCTCTTCACCCGACCCGCCGCTCTGCTCGCATCCGGCTCGATGGCGTACGCCTACTTCGTCGTGCACCAGCCGGATCATCTGCTGCCACTGCACAACGGTGGGGAGCTGTCGGCGCTCTTCTGCTGGTCGTTCCTGCTGATCGCGGCCCTCGGTCCGGGTTCCTGGGCGCTCGACACGCTGCTCGCGCGTCGCCGCGACGCTGAGTCCGCGCCGGTGACGCCGATGGCTGAGAGCAGCTCGATCGTCGTCTGACCGCATCCGTACCGCGTCGCCGGGGCCTCGACGAGGCGGCCCTGGCGACGCGCCGGTCACGGCCGCCCCCGTAGGCCCGGCTCTGCGCCCCGCGCGCCGGATCCCGGCTCTGCGCCCCGCGCGCCGGATCCCGGCTCTGCGCCCCGCGCGCCGGATCCCGGCTCTGCGCCCCGCGCGCCGGATCCCAGCTGGGTGCTGATGTCGCAAACGATTCAGCTCCAAAGCGTGCGCGAATGGCAGGTGTCACCCGCTCCGCAGCCGCGACCGCCAGCGACACGTGCGGGAGGGGCCGAAGCGGGAGCGTCAGGCCGATCGGTGTTGGGCGAGGACCGCGTCCAGTAGGCCGGGGTAGAGCTTGTCCAGCTCGTCGCGGCGCAGCCGGACCAGCCGGCTCGTGCCGGCGGCGCGGGTCCGGGTCAGGCCCGCCTCGCGCAGCACCTTGAGGTGATGGCTGCGGGTCGCCTTGGAGACGCCGAAGTCGAAGCTGCCGCAGGGGGACTCGCCGCCCTCGGCGAGTGCCCGGACGATCTGTAGCCGCACGTCGTCGGCGAGCGCGGCCAGCACGCTGGTGACCGGTACGGCGGTCAGGTCAGGCTCGTGCGGCTCCATGTGACCAGTGTAACCCTTGTTCGACAGCGATCGAACAACACCCTATGGTCGGTGTCGTTGGTTCGACGATACTCGAACATTGGAGTTGCCGATGCGATCCCGTGCCACCGCGTACCCACTGGTCGCCGTGCTCGGCTGGGGCGTGATGTTCCCGATCCTGGCCAGCGCGCTCGACCGGGTCGACCCGCTCAACCTGACCACCGCGCGCTACCTGCTGGCCGCCGTCGTCCTGGTCGCCATCCTGCTGCTCCGCGAGGGTGCCGGCGCGCTGGGGCACGGTGGAAGGGCACTGGAGGTGGTGGTGCTCGGAGTGGTCGGCTTCGCCGGCTTCAACCTGCTCACCAACCTGGCGCTCGAACACGCCGCCCCGCAGCAGGTCTCCCTCTTCGTGGCCACCACCCCGGTGATCACCCAGCTCGTCCGCTGGGCTCGCGACGGCGTACGCCCGAAGCCGCTCCTGCTGGCCCTCTCCCTGGTGGCGCTCGTCGGAGTCGGCCTGGTGATCACGCGCGGCAGCCTGGCCGGGCTCGGCCAGTTCGGCCTCGGCGGGCTGATGATGATCGGCGCGGTGCTGGGCTGGGCCATCTACACCCACGGCGCCAGTCGGTTCGGCGAGTGGACGCCGCTGCGCTTCACCACACTGACCGCGCTCGCCGGCACGGCCGCCATGCTCGTCCTGAGCATCGGCGCCGACGCCGTCGGCTGGCAGCACGCGCCAGCCGCCGCCGACCTCGTGGCAATCACCCCGCAGTTGGCGTACGCCGTCGTGGTGGGTGCCGTCATCGCGGTCCTGGCCTGGAACACCGGCGTGCAGCGACTCGGTGCCGCCAACGCCGCGCTGTTCATGAACCTGGTTCCGGTGACCACCTTCGCGGTGCAGATCGCCCGTGGCTACCGCCCGGAACCCGTCGAACTGGTCGGGGCCGCCATCACGATCGCCGCCCTGATCGCCGCGAACCTCGCCGCCCGCCCCCGGACCACGCCGCTGCCCCGGCCGGGTGCGGTGACGGACCCGATCGCGGTGACCGACCCGGTGGCCGTGAACGCCCGCTGACCCACTCCCTGGGATTCGCCCTGGAGGCCACGGCCAGCTTTGCCTAGACTCGGCGGCACAACTGAATACCTCATCCAGAGGGGCTGAGGGATACGGCCCGACGACGCCCCGGCAACCACCCCGCGCGCTCACCGCTGAGCGACCCGCGGGGCAGGTGCCAATTCCGTCCCCGCCGCACCGTGCGATGCGGGGAAAGATGAGAGGACTCTCGACATGACGTCGACGCTCGTCAGCTCCGGCATCGACACCTCCGCCAGCCCGGCCCGCGCCCTGGTCTGCCGCGCCTGTTCGGCCCGCTACCCGCTCGCCGCCCAGCACGCCTGTTACGAGTGTTTCGGCCCGCTGGAGGTCGACTACGACACCTCCGCGCTGGCCACCGTCACCCGCGAACAGATCGAAGCCGGCCCGGACAACATCTGGCGGTACGCCGCACTGCTGCCCGCCGGTCAGGACCCGGCCAGCCGGGTCACCCTCGACCCGGGGCTGACCCCGCTGGTGGCAGCCCCGCACCTCGCCGCCGAGCTGGGCATCACCGCGCCGCTCTGGGTCAAGGACGACAGCGCCAACCCCACCCACTCGTTCAAGGACCGGGTCGTCTCGGTGGCGCTCACCGCCGCCAAGGCGCTCGGCTTCACCCGGTTCGCCTGCGCGTCGACCGGCAACCTGGCCAACTCGGTGGCCGCCCACGCCGCCCGCGCCGGGGTGCCCTCGGTGGTCTTCATCCCCAGCGACCTGGAGCAGGGCAAGGTCATCACCACCGCCGTCTACGGTGGCGAGCTGGTCGCCATCGACGGCTCGTACGACGATGTCAACCGGCTCTGCGGCGAGCTGGTGGAGACCGACGAATTCGAGGACACCGCGTTCGTCAACGTGAACGTCCGGCCGTACTACGCCGAGGGTTCCAAGACCCTCGGCTACGAGGTGGCCGAGCAGCTCGGCTGGCGGATCCCGGCGCAGGTGGTCATTCCGATGGCCAGCGGCGAGCTGCTCACCAAGATTGACAAGGCGTTCTCCGAGCTGGTCGAGATCGGCCTGGTCGAGGCGCCGGCCGGCGGCTGGAAGGTCTTCGGCGCGCAGTCCGCGGGCTGCAACCCGATCGCCACCGCCCTGCACGACGGGACCGACACGATCATCCCGGTCAAGCCGACCGGCATCGCCAAGTCGCTCAACATCGGCGACCCGGCAGCCGGCCTCTACGCCCTGGAGGCGGTCCGCCGCACCGGCGGCTGGATGGAGTACGTCGACGACGACGAGATCCGGGCGGGCATCCGCGACCTGGCCCGCACGACCGGGGTCTTCGCCGAGACCGCGGGTGGGGTGACAGTGGCAGTGCTGCGCAAGCTGGTCGAGTCCGGTCGACTCGACCCGACGGCCGAGACCGTCGTGTTCAACACCGGCGAGGGTCTGAAGACCATCGACGCGGTGGCCGGCCAGGTCGGCCCGACCCACCACATCAAGCCCTCGCTGCGTGCCGCCCGCGACGCCGGCCTCCTCGGCTGACGAACCGAGTGGATCAGCCAGTAACTGGGTTTTCGCTGTGAGTGTGGAAAACCCGCCGCTACGGACTTGACGGCAGGAACCGGACGGCGCAAGATGCTCCGTGCGGGAGGGCATTTCGCCGAAGACTTTTGAAGTTCTTGCGACCCAACGCCGGAGGCGTTGTGCGAGTGTCCCTCCCGACCACGTCCGATCGGGCCAGCGATTAATTCGCTGGCCCGATCGCTTTTTCCTGGTGCACCCTCAGCGGAATGAGCATCACCATCGCGTCGTTCGACGGCGCCGACCGGAGCGCTGTCGACGAGGCGTACCGGATCGGGTCGGCGGCCAACGACGCCGACCTGCCGGACTTCCCGCCCTACTGCCGGCGCCGCTTCGACGCGCTGTTCCACACGCCGATGCCCGGCACCCGGTCCCTCTTCGCGCTGGCCCGACTGGACGGCGTGCCGGCCGGCTACCTCCAGCTGGACCTGCCGCAGCTCGACAACACCGACAACGCCACCGCCGAGCTGACGGTGCATCCGCAGCTGCGGCGCCGGGGAGTCGGCCGGGCCCTGCACGAGTACGGGGTGCGCCTGCTCCGCGAGCACTGCCGCAAGCGGGTGGTGGGGATGGCCGTCTCCGCGCTGCCCGGCGGGCCGGCCCGCAGCGTGGCCGGTGACGCGTTCGCCGCCGCGACCGGCGCTCAACCCGCCCTCGCCGAGGTGCGCCGACGGCTCGACGTCGGCAAGATCGACCGGGTGGCACTGCGAGCGGCGCTCGCCGAGGCCCGCCCACGGGCCGAGGGCTACCAGTCGGTCTGCTGGCAGGGGGCCACCCCGCCGGAGTACGTCGCCGACATCGCCTACCTCGACGGCCGGCTGATGATGGACGCGCCCATGGGCGACGTGCAGTGGGAGCCGGAGCAGGTGGACGCCGAGCGCATCCGCGGCAACGAACGGGCGCTGGACGCCCGGGGCCGGCGGCGCTACCACCTCGGGATGCGCCACGAGGCGTCCGGTCGACTTGTCGCCTGGACGCTGCTGGACGTGGGCGCCTCCGCCGACTGGCACGCCTACCAGCAGATCACCATCGTCGACCCGGCCCACCGTGGGCACCGGCTCGGCCTCATCGCCAAGGCGGAGAACCTGCACCACCTGCTCACCCACGAGCCCGAGGTACAGGTGATCGACACCTGGAACGCGGCGAGCAACAGTTACATGGTGGCGATCAACGAGCAGCTCGGCTTCCGCCCGGTGGACTCCTGGACCGACTGGCAGCTCACCCTCTGACAGGTATCGGCGCTACTGCTCGCGGACCTGACTCAGGCATGCGTCGCTGCCGGGCATTCGCGCTACTGCTCGCGGACCTGACTCAGGCATGATGGCGGGCATGACGGAGACCCCGCATCCCCTGTACGACAGGCACGCCGACACCCTCAACCGTGCGCTGACCGCGATCACGGAGCGGGGCTACTGGTCCGCCTATCCCGAATCCCCCAGCCCCCGGGTGTACGGCGAGACCGCCGCCGCCGACGGTAAGACCGCCTTCGAGGCGTACCTCGGTGGTGATTTCCCGCTCGACCAGCCCGGCAGCGGCGCTCGGGTCGCCACCGAGACGAGCCCGTTCGGGGTGGAGCTGGCGGTGCGGTACCCGCACGCCGGCACCGGCGAGCTGGTCAGCGCCGCCTCCGCCGCGCTGCCGGCGTGGCGTGACGCCGGCCCGCAGGCCCGGGTAGGCGTCTGCCTGGAGATCCTCGACCGGCTGCACAAGAACATCTTCGAGCTGGCCAACGCGGTCCAGTTCACCAGCGGGCAGGCGTTCGTGATGGCCTTCCAGGCCGGTGGCGCGCACGCGCTGGACCGGGCGCTGGAAGCCCTGGCGTACGCGTACGCCGAGATGACCCGGCACCCGGGCACGGCCGGCTGGGAGAAGGCCGCCGGCAAGGGTGACCCGCTGCGGATGACCAAGACGTTCCACGTGGTGCCGCGTGGGGTGGCACTGGTGATCGGCTGCAACACCTTCCCGACCTGGAACTCGTACCCCGGGCTGTTCGCCTCGCTGGCCACCGGCAACCCGGTGATCGTCAAGCCGCACCCGCGCGCCGTGCTGCCGCTGGCCATCACCGTGAAGTACGCCCGGGAGGTGCTCGCCGAGGCCGGCTTCGACCCGAACCTGATCATGTTGGCGGCGGAGGCGCCCGGCGAGAAGCTCGCCAGCGACCTGGCCCTGCACCGGGCCGTGAAGATCGTCGACTTCACCGGCTCCACCGAGTACGGCGACTGGCTGGAGACGCACGCGCGGCAGGCCTCGGTCTACACCGAGAAGGCCGGGCTGAACACGGTGGTCATCGACTCCACCGACGACTTCGCCGGCATGTGCCGCAACCTCGGTTTCACCCTGACCCTCTACAGCGGGCAGATGTGCACCACCTCGCAGAACATCCTCATCCCGGCCGGCGGCATCGAGACCGACCAGGGGCACAAGAGCTTCGACGAGGTGGCCGGCGGGATCGCCGCCGCCGTCGGCAAGCTCACCGCGGACCCGGCCCGGGGTGTCGAACTCACCGGCGCCATCGTCAACGACGGGGTGCTGGAGCGGCTGGCCGAGGTGACCAAGGTCGGCGAGCCGGTGCTGGAGTCGCGTGCCGTGGACCATCCGTCGTACGCCGACGCGGTGGTGCGTACCCCGACGATCGTGAAGCTGACCGCTGACGACGCGGAGACGTACGGCCGGGAGTGGTTCGGGCCGATCTCGTTCGCCATCGCCACCGACTCCACGGCACACAGCCTGGAGCTGCTGCGCCGGACGGTCGGGGAGAAGGGCGCGCTCACCGCCGGGGTCTACTCCACCGACGAGGCGGTGCTGGACGCGGCCGAGGCGGTGGCGGTCGAGGTCGGGGTGCACCTGTCCTGCAACCTCACCGGAGGTGTCTTCGTCAACCAGTCGGCGGCGTTCTCCGACTTCCACGGCAGTGGGGCCAACGCGGCGGCCAACTCGGCGCTGACGGACGGGGCGTACGTGGCGAACCGGTTCCGGATCGTGCAGTCCCGGCGGCACGTCTGATTTTTGGTCGCGGTTGGGGGTTTCCGGGGCTGCCTTGCGTTCCTTGCGGTTGGGGGTTTCCGGGGCAGCCCGCCCCGCTCCGGGCGGTCAGGCTTGATCCCTGCGCGGGTCGGGCTGCCCCGGAAACCCTGAGGTGGGCACGGTTGTCGCTGACGCATCCGGCGGCTTTCGGGGCAGCTCGGTGGCTCTGCCTTGGGGTGAGTTCTTGGTTTTAGGCGGGGCGGCGCATGTGCAGTTCGGTGAGGGCTGGGATGGTGGGGTGGGGGACGCGTACCCCGGTGTCCTGGAAGCCCAGGCGCTGGTAGGCCCGGTAGGCGCGGTCGTTGCCGACCACCACCTCCAGCAGCAGCTCCGGTCGGCCACAGGCGCGCGACCAGGCGGCCACCCCGTCGATCAGCTCGCCGAGCAGCCCGCTGCCGCGCCAGGTCGGCGTGACGTACACGGCGTAGATCACGGTTACGCCGGGTTCGTTCGGGGCGGTGGTGCCGCCGGCGTGCCCGACCAGCCGGTCACCCGGGTCGGCGATGAACTGAGCGTTACTGGAACCGGCTGAGGTGTACGCGACCCGGGCGGCGTACTCGTTGTGCGGCCGGGCCGCCGCGTCCGCCAGGGTCTCCAGGAAGGCCAACGGCGCGTCGGCCAGCATCTCCAGGCGCAGCGCCCGCATCCGGGCGGCGTCCTGCGGCCGGACCCGGCGGGTCTCCGCGAGCCGCACTGCCGGCGAGCCCATGTCGGTGGTCATGTCCGCATGCCTACCACAGGGGATGGCCGCCTTCTCGTGAGTTGTGCCCGCTCGCCGTCACCTCGGCGCGGCCCCGCAGTGTGTCCGATTTGTGGCCGTGCGCGGCCGTCACTCCTCGTGTAGCGTGCGATTTCGGTCACCTCGCTCAATGGCGTTCATCGATCGCTGAGTCGGTGGTCGGGGCGCCCGGCTGCGCCGTGCGCCGGGTCAGGCAAGGCCGCGCGAGTAAGGGAAGTGCACCGTGGCACAGGGCACCGTGAAGTGGTTCAACGCCGAGAAGGGCTACGGCTTCATTGCCGTCGACGGCGGTCAGGACGTGTTCGTCCACTTCTCCGCGATCGAGATGGACGGTTACAAGGCGCTGGACGACGGTCAGCGGGTCGAGTTCGAGATCGCCCAGGGCCAGAAGGGTCCGCAGGCCGAGCACGTACGCGTCACCGGCTGAGCTTTCGGACCGATCGGCCCCGGTGAGTCGGGGCTGCGGCAGGGGCACCCAGCCGGGAAGATCGTGACCGTTCCAGCCGATGCCGAGGAGCGTTCATGACCGACCAGCCGCCCCCGCCCACGTCGTCCGCCGGGTCCGGGGAGCCGGACCCGTCCTCGCCCGCCGGCAGCCCCGGCCACTCCGGTCCGCCGCCCGGCTGGGGCCCGGGCCTGCCCCCGGCCGGCCCGCCGCCCGGCTCGGATCCCGTAACCGGGTCCTGGGGCGCCGGTCCGCCGCAGCAGGGCTGGACGTTTCCGCCCACCGGGGGCTACCCGCCCGGGTCGGGCCCCTACGGCGGGCAGCCGTGGTACCCGGGGCCGCCGGCCGGCTGGTATCCGCCGGGTTACGGGTTCGACCCGAACGACGCACTGGTCACGCCGCCCGGCACCGGCCTCGGCGGTTGGTTCGACAGGTGTGGCGCAGCGTTGCGTCGGGGCTGGCGGCAGTTGGTGCCGATCATGCTGCTCACCCAGGTGCTGCCGGCGGCGGTGCTCTCGGTGATCTCGCTCGGGCTGGACCCGTCGGCGCAGTGGGCCGCCCAGGCCGAGTCGAGTCCGAACCCGGCACTTCCTGACAACTTCGCCGCCGAGTTGCTGAACCTTCTGGTCCTGCTGGTCGGCGGCAGCCTGCTGGTCGGGTTGGTGCAGGCCGTCGGATGGGCCGCCGGCACCTTAGTGATCACCAAGCAGGCGGCCGGTCAGCCGGTCAGTCTGGAGTCGGCGCTGCGCTACGGCCTGCGTCGGGCCCTCGGGCTGTGGGGTTGGACCCTGCTGATCGGCCTGCTGATCGGTGTGGGCCTCTGCTTCTGTGTGCTGCCGGGCATCTACCTTGCCCTCGCGCTGAGCATGGCCGGCCCGGTCTATCTCTTCGAGCGGCACAACCCGATCGGTCGATCGTTCCGGATGTTCCACGACCGGCTGGGCCTGCTGCTCGGTCGGGTCGCCCTGGTGGCCGCGGCGGTGATCGTCGGCACGGTGATCCCGGGTGTGCTGGAAGGGGTGGGCACCTCCCCGCTCGGAACGGATCCGTTCGCCTCGGCGGGCACCGCGGTCGGCGCGGTGGTCGTGATCGGGATCACCGCCGTGCTGGCCCTGCCCGCTCACCTGGCCCAACTCATCGGTCTGCTGGTGACGTACGCCGAGCAGCGGGCCCATGAGGCGCCGGTGAACACCGCCGTACTGGCTGCGGAACTCGGCTGAGCGGCGGAATCGTGCTTGCACTCGGCATGGGAGAGTGCTAAACAAGTCATTGGCACTCGCATACCGTGAGTGCCAATGGTCGGGACGGTGGGGTCAGGTTGCACCGGCGTGGAGACGCCGGGGTGACACATGGCCGGTCGTCGCGGGCTATCCGGCCCGGCCGAAGGACGTCGTCGTCGCCAGGTGGCGACGTCCCAAGGTGCGTACACCAGGCGGCCCATCCGGGGCACACATCTCGGGTGGCCCGTGAGTGTCCAGGAGGACAACGCCGTATGGCCAAGATGATCGCGTTCGACGAAGAGGCGCGCCGCGGCCTCGAGCGGGGCATGAACCAGCTCGCCGACGCCGTAAAGGTGACCCTCGGCCCCAAGGGCCGCAACGTCGTGCTCGAGAAGAAGTGGGGTGCCCCCACCATCACCAACGATGGTGTGAGCATCGCCAAGGAGATCGAGCTCGAGGACCCGTACGAGAAGATCGGCGCTGAGCTGGTCAAGGAGGTCGCCAAGAAGACCGACGACGTTGCCGGTGACGGCACGACGACGGCGACCGTCCTGGCCCAGGCCCTGGTTCGCGAGGGCCTGCGCAACGTGGCCGCCGGTGCCAACCCGATGGCCCTGAAGCGGGGCATCGAGGCTGCTGTCGCGAGCGTCTCGGAGGAGCTGTCCAAGCTCGCCAAGGACGTCGAGACCAAGGAGCAGATCGCCTCCACCGCCTCCATCTCCGCTGGCGACAGCACCGTCGGCGAGATCATCGCCGAGGCGATGGACAAGGTCGGCAAGGAAGGCGTCATCACCGTCGAGGAGAGCAACACCTTCGGGCTGGAGCTGGAGCTCACCGAGGGTATGCGCTTCGACAAGGGCTACATCTCGGCCTACTTCATGACCGACCCGGAGCGTATGGAGGCCGTCTTCGACGACCCGTACATCCTGATCGCCAACAGCAAGATCTCGTCGGTGAAGGACCTGCTCCCGATCCTGGAGAAGGTCATGCAGTCGGGCAAGCCGCTGCTGATCATCGCCGAGGACCTGGAGGGCGAGGCCCTCGCCACCCTGGTGGTCAACAAGGTCCGTGGCACCTTCAAGTCGGTCGCCGTCAAGGCGCCGGGCTTCGGTGACCGCCGCAAGGCCATGCTGACCGACATCGCCATCCTCGCCGGTGGCCAGGTCATCAGCGAGGAGGTCGGCCTCAAGCTCGACGCCGCCAGCCTCGACATGCTGGGCCGCGCCCGCAAGGTCGTGGTGACCAAGGACGAGACCACCATCGTCGACGGTGCCGGTGACGCCGAGCAGATCCAGGGCCGGGTCAACCAGATCCGGGCCGAGATCGACAAGAGCGACTCCGACTACGACCGGGAGAAGCTGCAGGAGCGGCTGGCCAAGCTGGCCGGCGGCGTTGCGGTCATCAAGGTCGGCGCGGCCACCGAGGTCGAGCTCAAGGAGCGCAAGCACCGCATCGAGGACGCCGTTCGCAACGCGAAGGCCGCCGTCGAGGAGGGCATCGTCCCGGGTGGTGGCGTCGCGCTGGTGCAGGCCGGCAAGACCGCCTTCGACAAGCTCGACCTGGTCGGCGACGAGGCGACCGGTGCGAACATCGTCAAGGTCGCGCTGGACGCCCCGCTGCGGCAGATCGCCGTCAACGCCGGCCTTGAGGGCGGCGTCGTGGTGGAGAAGGTCCGTAACCTCGAAGCGGGTCACGGCCTCAACGCCGCCAACGGCGAGTACGTCGACCTGCTGGCCGCGGGCATCATCGACCCGGCCAAGGTGACGCGCTCGGCGCTGCAGAACGCCGCTTCCATCGCGGCGCTCTTCCTCACCACCGAGGCTGTTGTCGCGGACAAGCCGGAGAAGACCCCGGCTGCCCCGGCTGGCCCGGGTGGCGGGGAAATGGACTTCTGAGTCCAGTTCCGACACACCGAACGGGGCGGGCCGCTGACGCGGTCCGCCCCGTTCGTCGTCAGGTCGGTAGGGGGCGCTGGTTGCGCCGTTTCTGTGCCCTGCCGTACGGCGGAAGCAGTTGGATCGGCGCGTCCACCATCTCCTGAGGTTCCTCGGCCACCGACGGCTCACCGTCGGTGGCCATCTCGGCCAGTTGCTCGGCGTCGCCGTAGTCGAGCCGGTCGAACGGCAGTTGACCGGGGAGTTCACCCACCGGTTTCCAGGTGATCGGCCGGCCGTCCTCGGTCTGGTTGTCATCCGTGGTCATGGCTGCCTCCTCTACCGAAACGGTAGGGGGCGTCGATGGCCGACGCGGGCGAACGGATCTACGTCCTATTTGCCCCAGTTATGTCGTCGGTAGGGCTCGCCGGTACAGGAAGAAGACCCGCTCGATCCGTGCGCCCGCGCTGCCCGAATAGAACGGCACCGGCCCCACCCAGCCGATCTGTGCCCGGTCCAGCCCCGCCGCCCGCAGGTCGCGCAGGCAGCGCCGCAACAGCACCCCACCGATGCCCGACCCCTCGGCGGCCGGCGCGGTGCCCATCGGCCCGAACCAACTCGGCCGCGACGACCCGTACGCGGCGAAGCCGAGTAGTTCGCCGTCCCGCTCCGCCAGGTGGCAACCGGCGTCCGCGCGCCCCACCGACCCGGCCAACTCACCGTCCCAGGTACCGCCGAACGTGGACCTGGCGAACGCCGTCAACGCCGGCAGGTCCGCCGGCTCCGCCCGCCGTACGGTGACGCCCTGGTCGGCCAGCCGCCGCTGGGCAGCCTCGGTGGACCGCAGTGCCGGCGACCCGTCGTACGACAGGTCCGCTGTCATGTTCCAGGCGGTCCGGTCCTGCCGGTAGCCGAGCGCCAGGGCGGCGCAGACCGCCGGGGTGTAGCGGACGTCGATCCCCGGCCACGCGTAGTACGGCGGATTCCCGGCCAGCAGCACCTCGGTCGCCCCCCGCTCGGCGAGCACCCGCTCGGCCCGCTGGAGCAGGGCCCGGCCGACACCCCGACGCCGCTGATCACTGTGGACCGCGACCAGGTCCACGTGCCCGATCCCCGGCTCGGCCGACGACACCGAGCAGATCAGCGCCCCCACCAGGTCCGCGCCCCGGTACGCGCCGAGCCCGACCACCGGCCGGTCGGCGGAGGCCCGCGGCCAGAGCACGTCCACGATGGAAGCCGCCTCGGCGGCGTCCTCGGGCAGGTCGAGGGCCTGCTGGCAGAGGCGTACCACGGCGGGGGCCAGGTCGGCGGTCAGCTCGGTGACGGTGATCTCGGCGTCCATGGTCGCCGACCCTAGATCACCGGGTGTCGGGTCGCACCCCCCCCCACTATCGCTGGGCGGCGCGCACGGCGGCGTACGCGTCGACCTGGCCGGCGCCGGTCACGTTCGACGGCCCACCGCAGGCGTCGGAGGGGCTGTCGGAGCGGTAGGTGGGCGTCGCCGCCGTGGCGGTGTCCCGGAGGATCCGCCGGGTCCGGTCCACGTCGCCGACCAGCGCCGGGTTCGCCGACCACATCAACGCGACCACCCCGGCCACCTGCGGGGTGGCCATCGACGTGCCGTCCAGCGCGGCGTACGTGCCGCCCGGCATGGCCGACACCACACCCACCCCCGGTGCCAGTACGTCCGGCTTGCCCGAGCCGCCCGGTACCGGCCCGCGCGAGGAGAACTCCGCCACCCGCCGCTGGGCGTCCACCGCGCCGACGGTCAGCACGTCGGGGTACGGGGCGGGCGGGTCGTCGATCGAGGCGCACCAGGGGCCGGTGTTGCCGGCCGCGGCGACCACGAAGATCCCGGCCGCGTCCAGGGCGGCGGTGGCCGGCCGCAGGACCCGCTGGTCGCAACCCTCAATGGGTGGGCAGCCCCACGAGTTGGTCAGCACCTGCGGGGCGCGCTCCGGACGGCCGTCGGTGAACGGGTCACCACCTGCCGGGAACGGCGCCAACATGAACTGGAGGCAGTCCAGGTAGTGCGCGGGGCTGCCGAGGTTGCGGTCCAGGTTGACGCAGCCCACCCACTTCGCGTCCGGTGCCACGCCGATGCCGTCCCGGCCGACCGCGCTGCCTACCGTGTGGGTGCCGTGTCCGCCCTGGTCGGTCGGGCTCCGGGTGTCGTCCCACGGGTCGTACCAGGAGTCGTCTCCACCACGGAACCCGGCGCTCAGCGCCGGATGGCTGCCGTCCACCCCCGAGTCGGAGCTGCCCACCACGATGCCAGTGCCGGTGACCCCGAGCTGGGACCAGACCCGGTCGGCACCGATCTGGCGGATGTTCCACTCCGGGGCGGTGGGTCTGGGCACGTCGCCCCGGCTCTGCCCGGCCGGGGCCGGCAGCGGGCGTAGCCGCTGGCTGACCAGCACCCGGGCCACCTCCGGCCGGCCGGACAGCCAGGCCCGCACCGCCGGGCCGCCATCCACCTCCACCGCGTTGACCAGGTAGTACGACACCGGGTCGAGGCGCAGCCGGTTCACCTCGCGCAGCAGGTCGCCCTGGCTCTGTTCAGCGGTCGTCACGAGCCGCCGGTAGACCTCCGCCGCGCGGGCGTCCCGCCCGGCCTGACCCGGCGCGCCGGCCGGAAGATCGCTCAGGTCGGCCTGGGCGCGCAGCACCACGAACAGCCGCTCGCCGTACAGGCCGGGCTGGCCGGGGCCGAGGTCGACCACCCCGAACGCCACCAGCAGCACTACCGCCGCCACCGCGGCGACCCGCCGGTTCGGGGTGCGTGCCGTCGGCCGGGCGAGCAGCACCGCGTACCCGATGGCGACCACCACCGCGACGGCGAGCCCGACGCCGGCCGCGGCCGCCACCCAGAACGGGATGTCCCGGGTGCCGACCAGCAGCAGGGTGATCTCTTCCGGGTCGGTGAAGGCCAGCGGGCCGAGCGCGGCCAGGCCCACGAGCCAGCCGGTCGCCGCCCGGCCCGCCCGCCTGACCTCGGCCGGGTCGGCGGCGGACCGCCAGGCCGCCGCCCAGAGCGCGGCCAGCGCGAAACCCACCGGCGGCACTGTCAGCAGCCCGGGAAGCTGCCCGCCGGACTGGCCGGCCCCGGCCGCGAGCAGCAGCAACGCCACCCCGGCGACCAAGCCGCCGACCAGCACCAGTCGAGCCGGCCGGGGTGGTCGGCCAACCGCGAACACGGACCAGAAGGGGGCATCCAGCAGGGTCGCCGCGAGCACCCCCAGCGCGGCGGCCGCCAGCAGCGCGAGCGCGGTCTCCAGGAGGCCACCGAGCGCACCCAACCACGCCCACGGCAGCAGCAGCGCCAACCCGGCGGCGACCGCGAGCAGCGGCACCGGGCCGGGCCGGCGCGGGGGTGCGACCGGCTCCGCGTTCCCGGCGGCCTCGGGCCGGGTGGTGTCGCCGTGTCCGGTGGTCTCGGGCCGGGTGGTGTCGCCGTGTCCGGTGGTCTCGGGTCGGGTGGCGTCGCCGTGTCCGGTGGTCTCGGGCCGCGCGGTGTCGCCGTTCCCGGCGGGTGCCGGGCCGTCGACCGGGCCAACCAGCCCGGGGTACGCAGACCGGCGCGCCGCCCAGCGCACGGCGAGTGCGCCGAGCACCGCGACGCCGGCCAGCGCGGCGAGGTACGCCTCGTGGTGCACCGGCGGCACGACCCGCAGCAGGGTGAGCACGCCGAGAGCGAGTGCGCCGATCAGCCAGACCCGCCCGGTGGCCCGGACCGCTGCCGACCGGGGCGCAACGGCAAGCAGCAGGGCGGGCGTGCCGAGCAGCGCCACTGTGGCCAGGCCGAGCACCGGCCAGAGCCAGCCGAGCCGGTCCCGTCCGAAGCCCAGCAGCACCTGGTCGGTGAGCCAACCACCGGTCTGGGTGCCCACGGTGACCGCTACCGTCCAGCAGCCGACCAGCACTGCCGCGACCACCGGCCATGGGGACGTTCGAGAGCTGACTGCGGGGTACCCGGGTTGACCGTGCATCCGAGAACCTTACGACCACGGTGAACGGTTCCGGACCAAGTGCCACCTCGAAGAATCGTCGAGATATTGGACAGTTTCCGTTAGCAGCTAACGGAAACTGTCCAAGATCTCCGACAGGCGAGGGTCGCGAAATGGGCATTTGGGGCCGTGCGGCGCGGGCGGCGAAATGTCGACACGTCGGCCCGGCGGTTACGGTGGACGGGTGCGCGACCCCAATATCTCCCGATCCGTCGCCGGTCAGCTCTCACCGGTCCGCCGTGCGTCCGACCTGCGTCGACTACGTGCCGAACGCTTCGATGTGCTGGTCATCGGCGGTGGGGTGACCGGTGCCGGTGCCGCCCTGGACGCGGCGTCCCGGGGCCTGAAGGTGGCGCTGGTCGAGGCGCGTGACCTTGCGGCGGGCACCTCCAGCCGGTCCAGCAAACTCATCCACGGTGGCCTGCGTTACCTGGAGCAGTTGGAGTTCCACCTGGTCCACGAGGCGCTCACCGAGCGCGGCCTGCTGGCCACCCGGCTCGCGCCGCACCTGGTCCGCCCGGTGCCGATCATGGTGCCGCTGCCGGCGGGGCGGGGCCTGCGGGACCTGCCGGCCCGGGTCTTCCGCCGTTCGTACTACGGCGCGGGCGTGGCCGCGTACGACGCCTTCGCGGGGGTCTTCGGCGGGGGCCGGGGCATGCCGCTGCACCGTCACCTGACCCGGGAGGGTGCCCGGCGGATCTTCCCGAGTCTGCGGGCCGACGCGCTGGCGGGGGCCATCCGCTACTACGACGGGCAGGTCGACGACGCCCGGTTGGTGGTCACCCTGGCCCGCACCGCGGCCAGCCTGGGCGCCACCGTGGTGAGCAGTGCCCGCGCCGTCGGGCTGATCCGGCAGGCGCGCGAGGTGACCGGCGTCCGGGTCCGGGACCTGGAGGCTCCGCCCGGCTCACCGGACGCGGAGTTCGAGGTGCAGGCCCGCACCGTCATCGCCGCCACCGGTGTGTGGAGCGACGACATGTCCCGGATGCTCAACGACGTGGGCCTGCGGCCCGGCGTCCGGGTGCGCGCCTCCAAGGGGGTGCACCTGGTGGTGCCCCGCTCGGCGATCACCGGCGAGACGGGGCTCATCCTGCGGACGGCGAGTTCGGTGCTCTTCGTCATCCCGTGGGGCGGGCACTGGATCATCGGCACGACGGACACCGACTGGCGGCTGGACCGTTCCCACCCGGCCGCCTCGGCCCGCGACATCGACTACCTCCTCCAGCAGGTCAACACGGTGCTGGACCGGCCGTTGACCACCGCCGACATCGAGGGGGTGTACGCGGGGCTGCGGCCGCTGCTGGCCGGCGAGGCCGACTCGACCTCGAAGCTCTCCCGTGAGCACGCGGTCTTCGAGCCGATGCTCGGGCTGTTGCTGGTCGCGGGCGGCAAGTACACGACGTACCGGGTGATGGCGTCGGACGTTGTCGACCGGGCCGCCCGCCGCCTCGGTGGGGCCCGCGCGTCGCGCACCGCCGACCTGCCGCTGCTCGGCGCCGACGGGTACCCGGCGATGTGGCGGGACCGTGCCGACCTGGCCCGCCGGCACGGCGTGCCGGTGGGCGTGGTGGAGCACCTGCTGGAGCGGTACGGCACCCTCACCCTGGACCTGCTGGCGCTGGTGGACGCTGATCCACTGCTGGCGTCCCCGCTGGCCGGCGCTCCGGAGTATCTGGCGGCGGAGGTCGCCTACGCGGCGCGGGCCGAGGGTGCGCTGCACCTGGAGGACGTGCTGACCCGACGGACCCGGATCTCGTTCGAGACCAGCCACCGGGGGTTGGAGTCGGCGGAGCACACCGCCGAGCTGATGGGGGCGGTGCTCGGCTGGGACGCGGCCACCCGGGCCCGCGAGGTCGAGCACTACCGCGCCCGGGTGGAGGCGGAGCGGCAGTCCCAGTTGATGCCGGACGACGCGGCGGCGGACGCCGCCCGGTTGGGCGCTCCGGACGTGCGGGGTTACGCGGCTGACCGGGGTGGCGACGACGATCAGGCGGAGCTGCGACAGTCCGCTCGATGACGAATTGCGACGTTACCAATGGGTAACTATCGATACCGACCCGGATGGTGGTTTCGAACGCTACCTACGGTGGGGTAGGTTTCCGCGCGTGCAACACCGCGCCCGCCCTCGTCTGCTCGGACCCCTGCTCGCCGTCGCACTCGCCAGCGCCCTGACCGGGTGCTCGCTCTTCGACGGGGACAAGCCGAGCAACTCGGTGGAGCAGACGACCGGCACAGCGGGCGGCGGGTCGCAGCTGGAGATCCCCACCACTGTCGCCGCCGGCCAGGTCAGCCTGCTCCAGCGGCTCGGTGAGGACGGGCCGATGCGCACCCTGAGCGTCGAGCGCGACGGCGCGTGGCAGTGCGTCGACTGCGCCGGCGACGGGGTGACCTCCCGGGGCACCCTCGCGCCGGAGTTGACCGAGCGGCTCCAGGTGCTGCTGGCCAACCCGGCGCTGGCCGACGAGACCGATCAGGCCCGGCGGTACCGGACCACCTGCATCGACGCGCTGACGTCCAGCCTCATCACCTCGACCGGGCTGATCACCTCACAGGACTGCCCCGGTGAGGAGCTCACGCCGGTCGCCGGGGAGATCCTGCTGCTGCTGACCCAGGCCACCCCGGCCGAGGTCAAGGGCTGACCGCAGCCGGTCAGAGCACCTTGCCCGGGTTGAGCAGGCCGGCCGGGTCGAGCGCCGACTTGATCGCCTGATGCACCCGGACGCCGACCGGCCCGACCTCCTGGGCCAGCCAGTCCCGCTTGAGCAGCCCCACCCCGTGCTCGCCGGTGCACGTGCCGCCCAGGTCCAGGCCGAGCCGCATGATCTCGTCGAAGGCCCGCCGGCCCCGCGCCACGCTCGCCGGGTCGGCCCGGTCGACCACGATGTTCGGGTGCATGTTGCCGTCCCCGGCGTGCCCCACCACGCCGATCGGCACCTCGCACTCGGCGGCGATCCGGGCGACCCCGTCCAGGAGCGCGGCGAGGGCGCCGCGCGGCACCGCCACATCGTCGATCACTAGGCCGCCGTTGCCACCCGGGTAGGTGTCCGCCGCGAACTTCTCCATCGCCGGGTGGGCCAACCGGCGGGCCTGTAGCAGTGCCGCCGCCTCCACCGCGTCGGTGGCCGCATAGACCTCGTCGGCACCGACGGCCTCGCACACCTCGGCCAGCACCGCCAGGTCGTCCGCCGCCTGGGTGCCGGTGTCCGCGGCGGCCAGCAGCAGGGCCTGCGCGTCGGTCCGCAACCCCATCGGCTGGTACGCCTCGATCGCCCGCAGGTGGGTCTGGTCCAGCAACTCCAGCAGGCTGGGAGTGAGTCCGCGAGCCGCGATCTCGGCCACCGCCGCGCCGGCAGTGGCGACGGACGGAAAGACCGCCACCAGGGTCAGCGAGTCGGCCGGGGCGGGCCGCAGCGCCACGGTCACCTCGGTGATCACACCGAGGGTGCCCTCCGAACCGACGAACAGCCGGGTCAGGTCATAGCCGGCCACCCCCTTGGCCGTACGCCGCCCGGTGCGCAGCACCTCGCCGGAGGCGAGCACCACCTCCAGGCCGAGCACGTACTCGGTGGTCACGCCGTACTTGACGCAGCACATGCCGCCGGCGTTGGTGGCCACGTTGCCGCCGATGGTGGACGACTCCCAGGAGCCGGGGTCGGGCGGGTACCAGAGGCCCTGCTTGGCCACCGCCCCGGCCAGCGCCGCGTTGACCACCCCCGGCTGGACCACAGCGATCCGGCTCACCGGATCGATCTCCCGGATCTCGTTCATCGCGACGGTGCTGAGCACCACCGCGCCGTCCACCGCGTTCGCCGCGCCGGCCAGCCCGGTCCGCGCGCCCTGCGGCACCACCGGTACGCCGTGTCGCGCCGCGGCCTGGACCACGGCGACCACCTGCCCGGTGTCGCGTGGTCGGGTCACCACCAACGGCAGGCCGGCGGCGCACAGGTCGGCCTCGTCGCGCTGGTGCATCAGCAGCAGGTCCGGGTCGGTGAGCACGGCGTCGTCACCGAGCGCGGCGCGCAGGTCGTCGAGGAGCGCGGTGGCAGCCATGCAGCCGAGGCTAAGCCGCCGACCGGCGATCAACAACATGATCGACTCGACGGGATAGCTTGGACATCATGCTCTACCTGGACCGGCCGGCCTGGCCGTGGCGCGGCCGCCTCTGGTCGCACCTGATCAGTGACGTCTCGTACGCCGAGCTGCACGCCTTCGCCGAGACGCTCGGTGCGCCGAGGCGCGGCTTCGACCGGGACCACTACGACATCCCGGCCGACCGGTTCGCGGCGGCGGTGTGGCTCGGTGCGCAGGTCGTGCCGAGCCGGGAGCTGGTCCAGTTGCTCCGCAGCACCGGCCTGCGTCGCCCGAAGCACCTGGTCAGCCCGCGCTCTGCGGCTCCCCGTTGAGCGCGGCGAGTTCCCGGCGCACGTTGGCCCGGGCGGGCTCTTCCCACCGGGTGGCCAGCGGCGGCAGCCGGAACAGCGCGGGCAGCGCCAGCAGGCCGGTCAACACCGCGGCCCGTCCAGCCCGGAAGGCCGGCTCCGGCACGTGGGCGTACTCCCGGCGGATCGCCGCCGCGTACCGCTCGTAGCGGGCCGGCGGCGCGGCCAGCACGGCCAGGTCCGCATCGCAGAGCAGCGCGCCGTCGCGGTCGTCCGGGGTCACCGAGTGCCCGGCGGTGAGCAGCACCAGCCGGTGCACCTCGGCCACCGTGGGAGTCGGCACCCCGAGCCCGGTGAGCACGGTCCCGGCCAGCGCCGCGCTGTCGCGTTCGTTGGCGTCGCCAGCGGCCCGGGGGTCGTAGACCACGTCGTGGAACCAGGCCGCCAACCGGACCGCGTCGACCCGATCGGCCAGGTCGGCATGCTGGTCGACCACATCGAGCACTGCCGTCAGGTGGGCCAGCGTGTGATAGTGCCGGTGCGGCTCCCGCCACCGGGCGATCACCATCTCCCCGGCCCGGGTCGTGTCCGGGTCGGGCCTCGCGCCGGCATCCCGGGCCGCCGCCCGCCACCGGTCCAGCAGATCAGCCACCGCCCGAGTCTGCCGCATCCGCCCGCGACGCGCGGGACGGGAGGATTCAGCGAGCCCACCACGGGTAGTCGCGCCCATGGCCGTGGCCCGGGACAAGCGACCTCCGGTGGTGCGACGTACCGCGCTGCGCGAAGGGTTGGTGGACATCGACGGCGCGCGGATCGCCGAAGCCACCCAGGAGCTGCGACACCGTGGTCGAGCCACCCTGCACGACCGGCTGCACCGGGTCCGGATGGCCGGCGGGCTCGCCGTGCAGGCCGGGCTGGCGGCAGGGCTCGCGTACTTCGTCTCGCACCGGCTGCTCGGCAACCCGCAACCGGTCTTCGCGCCGATCTCCGCGGTCGGCACCCTGGCCGCCTCGGTCGGTCAGCGGTTCCGCCGGACGGTGGAGCTGATCGTCGGGGTGGGCGTCGGGGTGGCAGTCGGTGACCTGCTGATCTATTTCCTCGGCACTGGCGCGTGGCAGCTCGGCCTGGTGGTCACGGTGGCGATCCTGCTCACCATCTTCGCCGGGGCGAGCGTGGCGATCGTCATCCAGGCGGCGGCCACCGCGGTGCTGATCGTGACGCTGAGCCCGTCGACCCAGAACCTGGAGATCCCCCGCTTCGTCGACGCGTTCCTCGGCGGCGGGGTCGCGCTGCTGGTCACGGCGGTGCTGCTGCCGCTGAACCCGCTCCGGGTGATCAACCGGGCCGCCCGACCCGCCCTGGACCTGCTCGCCTCCCAGCTCGACGCCACCGCCGACGGGCTGCGCAACCGGGACCGCGCCACCATCCAGCGCGCGCTGGAGAGGTTGCGCAACAACAAGGAGGAGTTGGCCACGCTGGGCGAGGCGATCGAGGGGGCGAAGGAGACCGCCACCCTCTCCCCGGCCCGTTGGCACCGCCGCGACGAACTGACCCACTACGCGGAGGCGGCCGATCCGATCGACCGGGCGATGCGCAACAGCGGTACGTTGATCCGCCGGTCCGTCACGCTGGTCGAGGACGAGGAACCGGTGCCCGATCCGATGCCGGACGCGATCGGTCACCTCGCCGAGTCGGTCCGGCTGCTCAAGCACGAGTTCGCCGCCGGCGAGGAGCCGGAGAAGGCCCGGGAACGGTCGCTGCGGGCGGTCAGCGAGGCCGGCCGGGCGTACGGCGACGGGGTCGGCTTCTCCGGCAGTGTGGTGGTCGCCCAGGTCCGTACCACGGCGAGCGACCTGCTGGTCGCCTCCGGAATCGAGCAGGAGGAGGCGAACCGGTGGATCCGCACCGCCTTCGGGGAGCAGGAACGCCCGGCCGGTGAGCCCGCCGAGCCCGGCGAGGCGCCGAAGCCACCCACCGCCCCGCCGGTCGGCTGAGCGGGGCCGCGCCGGCCGGGCCTCAGCCCAGCTCGGCCAGCGCCGCGAGCAGCCGGTCCACCTGCGCGGCCGTGCTGCCCAACCCGATGCTGGCGCGCAGCGCGGTGGGCGGCAGGTCCCGCCGGCCGGTACGCCCCGCCGCCTCACTGAGCAGCCGCCGGGCCAGCGGGTGGGCACAGAACAACCCGTCCCGTACGCCGATGTGGTGCTCGGCGGCCAGCCGGGTGGCCACCTCGGTGGAGTCCCGACCGGCGACCACGAACGAGACGATGCCGACCCGGGGCGCGTCCGGGCCGAAGGTGCGCAGCTCCACGACGTGCGGCAGGGCGGCGAGGCCGGTCCGCAGCCGGGCCAGCACTGCCTGCTCGTGGGCGGCCAGCGCGGCCCGGTCCACGTCGTCGAACGCCGTGCACACCGCCGCCAGCGCAACCGCGCCGAGCAGGTTCGGGGTGCCGCCCTCGTGCCGGGCCGGACCGGTCGCCCAGGTCACGTCGTGGGTGGCCGGCCCGACGTGACTGGTGGCCCCGCCGCCGGCCAGGTACGGCGGCGCGGCGTCCAACCAGTCCGCCCGGCCGATCAGCACACCCGCGCCGAACGGCGCGTACAGCTTGTGGCCGGACACGGCCAGATAGTCGACGTCCAGCGTGAGCAGGTCGACCGGGGCGTGCGGGGCGAGTTGGGCGGCGTCGAGCACGATCCGGGCACCGTGCCGGTGGGCCACCCGCGCCAGCTCGGCGACCGGCCACCGCTCACCGGTCACGTTGCTCGCACCGGTCACCGCGACCAGCACCGGCAGCGCCGGGTTGCTGCCCCGACGCAGCTCGGTCAGGGCTGCGGCGAGATCGCGTACCGCCCCGTCGGGGTCGGTGGGCACCGGCAGCCGCACCGATCCGCGCGGCCAGGGCAGCAGGTTGGCGTGGTGCTCGCCGGCGAACGTGACGACCGTCGTGCCGGCCGGCACGGCCCGCGCCAGCAGGTTGAGCGCGTCCGTGGTGTTGCGGGTGAAGATCACGTGATCGTCGGCGCGAGCGCCGAAGTGGTCCCCGATCGTCTGCCGGGCCTGCTCGTAGGCGAGGGTGCAGCGTCGCGACAGCGCTCCCGCGCCGCGGTGCACGCTGGCGTACCAGGGCAGCAGCTCGGCCACCGCGTCGGCGGCGGCCCGCGCGCACGGTGCGCTGGCCGCGTAGTCCAGGTTGATCTCGCCGGGCACACCGAGGACGTCGAGCGGCGCGGACGGCCCGGCGGACACTGCGGGTAGCGAGGGAACGAGGGTGACGGACACGCCGGAACCTCCGAGGTCAGGGACCCCGGGTGCGACATCGGGACGGGGTCCGCGCTTGCCCAGCACACCGATCGGGCTGGGCCCGGTCATCACCCGGGGCACCCCACCGCGAACTCGACGAGGGTTGCCGGCCAGCAAACCGGGGCTTGACGCTGGCGCTCGTGACCTGCCGGCAGCATAGCGGCTACCGATGCGGCCGAACCAGCCGGCGGTGGATGGCTACGCTGACCGCATGGCCGACACCCCGCCCGGTTCACCGCTGCCGCCGTCGCCCGCCGGCCCGCCCGCGCCCGCCGCCCCGCCGGTGGGCGAGACGCCGCGGATGCCGCTGCGCCGACTGGGCTGGCGGCGGTTCCTGGTGCTGGCCGGGGTGGTGCTGTTCATCGCGGCGTGCGCGGTGTTCATGGTCTTCACGCTCGGCCAGTCGCTCGGTGCGCAGGCCCTGCTGATCGGGGTGGTGGCCGCCATCCTGCCGGTGCCGGTGCTGGTCGGCTGCTTCCTCTGGCTGGACCGGTACGAACCCGAGCCGCTGAAGTATCTGATCTTCTGCTTCGCCTGGGGTGCGTTCGTCTCCACCGCCGCCTCGCTCACTGTGAACGACTTCGCGGCCAACCGGTTCGCCGACTGGGGCCTGCCGTCCGCGCTCACCGGGGTGCTGGTGGCGCCGTTCATCGAGGAGTTGACCAAGGCGCTGGGCCCGATCCTGCTGCTGGTGTTCCGCCGCCGCGAGTGGTCCGGGATCACCGACGGACTGGTCTACTGCGGGCTCTCCGCGGTCGGCTTCGCGATGGTGGAGAACATCCTCTACCTGGGCGGTTTGGGCTACGCCTCCGGTGCCGACCGCTACGGCCCGGCGACCGGCATCCAGCAGGTCATCGCGATCTTCATCCTGCGGATCCTGCTGTTCGGGTTCGCCCATCCCCTTTTCACCTCGATGACCGGTGTGGGGCTGGGGATCGCCTCCCGGACGGCCGACCGGCGCATCCGGGTGCTCGCCCCGATCGCCGGCCTGCTGCTGGCGATGATGCTGCACGGCACGTGGAACCTGCTGCCCACGCTCACCCAGGCCACCGGCGAGGCCGTGATCATGCTGTACGGCTTCCTGGGCCTGATGGTGCCGGTCTTCTTCGGCACCGTGGGGCTGGCGCTGTGGCTGCGCGCCTGGGAGGGGCGGCTCACCGAGCGGGTCCTACCCGACTACGTGCGCGCCGGCTGGCTCAGCCCGCCCGAGGTGGCCGCCCTGAGCAGCCTCGGCAGGCGGCACGCCGCCCGCAGTTGGGCGCGGCGGGTGGCCGGCGACGCCGGGGTGCGGGCGATGCGGGGTTACCAGTCCGCCGCGACCCGGCTGGCCCTGCTGCGCGACGGGACGCTGCGCGGTCTGGACCGCAAGCCCGCCGACCAGGAGCGGACCGCACGTGAGGAGCGGGAGTTGCTGGACGCCATCAGCGCGTACCGGACGTTCTTCGTCGGTCGGGACCCGCAGGCCCCGGCGGGGGTCTGGGACGGCAGCCGCTACCACCTGCGCTTCCCGGACGGCACCCAGCGCCCGGTGGACGCGCCGCACGAGCCGGTGGTGCCGATCCCGGTGGTGCTGGCGCCCGCCCCGGCTCCGGTGGGGTACGCAGCGCCCGGCTGGCCGGGGCCGCGATCGGCGCCCCCCTGGCCGCCGACGCACCCCTGAGCGCCGTCGACGGGCGGCTCAGGCCGGTGGACCGGCTCAGGTCATCAGCGAGGTGAGGAAGTCACCGAAGCCCTGGAACATCGCGATCAGCGCGGCCCCGATCGCCCGGAACATCTGCGCGGCACCGTCCGGCCGGAAGGCCATGAAGTAGATCAGGAACGCGACACTGCCCCAGGTCAACAGCTTCTTCACGAATACCGGCATCGTCCCTCCCCAGGGCCACGGTCGCCGGATGGCTTCCCGTCGTGCGGCCGGGCAAACGGTGCGCGACGGGGCCTGGTGGCCGGGGGAGGTGCGTCAGAGGTAGAGGCCGGTCGAGTCGTTCTCGATCCGCTCGGCGGCGACGGCGTGCACGTCCCGCTCCCGCAGCAGCACGTAACCGCGGCCGTGCAGCTCGACCTCGGAGCGGTCGTCCGGGTCGAAGAGCACCCGGTCGCCGGAGACGATGGCGCGCACGTTCGGCCCCACCCCGACGGCGGTGGCCCAGGCGAGGCGCTTGCCGACCGCCGCGGTAGCCGGAATGACGATGCCGGCGGTGGAGCGGCGTTCGCCCTCGCTGCCCTCCATGCGTACCAGCACGCGGTCGTGCAGCAGGCGGATCGGCAGGCCGGCGTCCAGATCGTTGTCGGCGGTCACGCCGCAGACGCTACCGTGTGGGCCGACGGCTACCGGCCGGTGGTTACGCCGGAGGTGGTCGGGGCATTGTGTGGCGGAACCCCCTACGGTGTCGGGAACGGACGTATGCTGTCCGACCTGTCACCGTGGGCGGGCCGGGTTCTCTGCCAGGAGGTGCGCTTGAGCCGCTTCGAGCGGGTACGCGGGCGGCTTCGCCGCGCCTACCAGTCACGACAGGCGTCGGCGCGTGCCGACGAGGGCGCGGCGAATGACGCGCTGAACGACGCGTCGCCGGCCGCCCGGGTGGCATCGCCGGCCGTGCCGGGGCCGACCGCGCCGACGAGCGCCACCGTCTACGGCGCGGAACCACAGGTGGACCTGCACAGCTCCACGTCGAGCCGGGACGACGCCGACGTTCCGCACGGACTGCGGATCGCCGCCGCGTGGTGTTGGCGACTGATCGTGATCGGCGTGGTGGCCTGGGCCCTGCTGCGGATAGTCGGCACGATCAAGATCGTGATCATTCCGCTGGCCATCGCGCTGCTGCTCTCGGCGCTGCTCGCGCCGGCGGTGGGCTGGCTGCTGCGGATCCGGTTCCCCCGGTCGCTGGCGACCGCTGTGGTGCTGGTCGGCGGCCTGGCCGCGGTGATCGGCACGCTGACGCTGGTGGTCAACGAGTTCATCCGCGGCGTACCGGAGCTGAGCGAGAAGTCGTCGGAAGGTGTCCGGCAGATCCAGAACTGGCTGAAGACGGGCCCTCTGCACCTCTCCGACACCCAACTCGACAGGTACATCGACGAGGCGCAAGCCTGGATCAACAACAACACCTCACGGTTCACCAGTGGCGCGCTGAGCACCGCCGCGACGCTCGCCGAGGTGCTCACCGGCACGCTGCTCGTGCTGTTCGCGACGTTCTTCTTCCTGCGTGACGGCAACCGGATCTGGCGTTTCCTGGTGCGGCTGCTGCCGGTGGCCGCCCGGTGGAAGGTCGACGACGCCGGCCGCGCCTCCTGGCAGACGCTTGTCGCCTACGTCCGCGCGACAGTGCTCGTCGCCTTCATCGACGCGGTCGGCATCGGCATCTTCCTTGTCGCCTTCGACATCCCGTTCGCCTTCCCGTTGGCCGCGCTGGTCTTCCTCGGCGCGTTCATCCCGATCGTCGGTGCGGCGCTCTCCGGCGGCGTGGCGGTGCTGGTGGCGCTCGTCGACAGCGGCCCGGTCACCGCGTTGATCATCCTCGGTGCGGTGATCGGCGTGCAGCAGATCGAGGGCCACGTGCTCCAGCCGTTGATCATGGGCCGGGCGGTCGCCCTCCACCCGCTGGCGGTGATCATCGGCATCGCCGCCGGTGTGGTGCTCGCCGGCATCACCGGCGCGTTGGTCTCCGTGCCGCTCATCGCGGTGCTGAACACCGCCGTCCGCCGGCTCGCCGCCCGGAGGGTCCCGGACACCCCGCCCGACGCCGTGGTGGTCGCTGCCCAGGCCCCCTAGCTCCGGGCGCGACCTTGGCCGGCGCGACCCGGCGGGTCAGGACTTGGCCAGGCGCTCCAGGGCGCCGCGGGCCACCTCGGGGCGGGTCGTGTACCAGAACGGTGGCAGCGAGCGCCGCAGGAACGGCCCGTAGCCCCGGGCCGTCTCCAGCCGGGAGTCGAGCACCGCGACCACACCCTTGTCGCCGGTCGCCCGGATCAGCCGGCCGACGCCCTGCGCCAGCCGGACCGCCGCGATCGGCACACTGACCGCCGCGAAGCCCGAACCGCCGCCCGCGTCCACCGCCGCCGCGCGGGCCGCCGCCAGTGGTTCGTCCGGGCGGGGGAAGGGCAGTCGGTCGATGACCACGAGCTGGCAGGCGTCACCCGGCACGTCCACCCCCTGCCAGAGCGACATCACCCCGAACAGGCAGCTGGCACGCTCCTCCCGGAAGCGACGCACCAGCAGCGGCAACGCCTCCTCACCCTGGAGCAGCACCGGCAGGTCGGTCCGCGCACGCAACAGCTCCGCCGCCTGCTGCGCGGCCCGCCGTGAGGAGAAGAGCCCGAGAGTACGACCACCGAGCGCCTCGACCAGCCCGAGCAGTTCCTCCCCGGCAGCGTCGGGCAGCCCGGAGACGCTGGGGCGGGGCAGGTGCGCGGCGACGTACAGGATGCCCTGCCGGGCGTAGTCGAACGGCGAACCGACGTCGAGTGACCGCCACCCGGGGCCCTCGGTGGCCGGTACGACGGCGTTCGGGGTGGCGTCGCCAGCGAGGCGGCGTCCCGGCGTCTCGGCGGCCGGACGACCCGGGCCGCTGCGGGCGGCCTGCGCGGCAGCGGCGGGGGTCGGCGGGGCGGGCGGTGGCGCGTCCAGCCCGAGGGCGCGGGCGACGGTGTCGAACCGACCGCCCAGCGCCAGGGTCGCCGAGGTGGCGACGACGGTGCGTTCGTCGTACAGGTGGGTGGCGAGGGTGCCGGCCACCGACAGCGGCGCGACCACCAGCGCGCGGCGGCTGCCGCTGTCGTTCTTCTCCACCCAGGCCACGTCGTGGTCGGCCTCCTCCAGCAGCCGCTGCGCGGTCGTGGAGAGCTCGTCCAGGGCGGCCTTGGCCTGCTGCTTGCGCACCGGGTCGGGGTCGTCGGCCTTGATGTCGCCGATCGCGTCCAGGGCGGTGCGGGTCGCCGCGTCGAGCAGCGTGCACGCCTCCCGCAGCGGCGTCGGCAACCCTGCGGTGATCCGCCCGGCCGGCGCCTCGGCCAGGCCGACGGCGAGGGCGTCACCGGCGGCGGTGAGCGCCTCGGCCGTCTCCGGCCGCAGCAGCGTCCGGGCCCGCCGGGTGGTCCGGTCGATCAGCTCCGGCACCAGTTCCGCCTGGGCCGCCGACGAGACCCGGTCAACCAGCTCGTGCGCCTCGTCGACGATGAGCAGCTTGTGCGGTGGCACGATGTGCCGGTCGGCGAGCATGTCGACAGCGAGCAGGCTGTGGTTGGTCACCACGATGTCCGCCTCGCGGGCTCGGGCCCGCGACGCCTCGGCGAAGCACTCCTGCCCGAATGGGCAACGGGCAGCGCCGACGCACTCGCGGGCCGGCATCGACACCAGCCGCCAGGCCTGGTCGTCGACGCCCGGGTCCAACTCGTCCCGGTCGCCGGTGGCGGTCTTCTCGGCCCAGTCCCGCAGCCGCTCGATCTGCTTGCCCAACCGGCCCGCCTCACCGAGCCACTTCGTGCCGCCGCCGGGCCGTGCCGCGGGAGCGTCGAAGAGGGTGTCCTCCGGCTCCTCCTCGGTGGAGTTGTCCAGTCGGGCCAGGCAGAGGTAGTGGTGGCGGCCCTTGAGCACGGCGAAGGTGGGCCGCCGGCCGAGCACCGGCTCGACCGCGTCGGCGAGCCGGGGCAGGTCGTGGTCGACCAGCTGGGACTGCAACGCCAGGGTGGCGGTGGAGACCACCACCGGGCCGTCCACGGTGAGCGCCGGCGCGAGGTACGCCAGCGACTTGCCGGTGCCGGTGCCGGCCTGGACGAGCAGATGCTCGCCGTCGGCCACGCACGCTTCGATCGCCGTGGTCATCTGCAGCTGGCCGGGGCGTTCCGCGCCACCGGGCACCGCGCCGACCGCCGCCGCCAGCAGCTCGGTGCCACTGGGCCGGGCACCCCGCCGCCGGCCCTTCGCACGGGCCGACGGGGTGGCGGAACCGGTGGCGGTGCGGGGCGGAGTCACCGTGCGACGGTACCCGGCGCCGCCGACACCGGTAGCGCCCATCCGCCGCGTGGCGTGCCGCCGACCGGGCCGGGCGGTGCGGGCGACGCCGTCCGGTTACGGCCGTGCTACGACGCGTGGGCAGTATCGGTTAGGGTGCGAATCATGCCGAGCGACATGGTCCGAGTGATCTACCGCAAGTACGACGGCAGCGCCCACCGCGACTACCCGGCCCGCCGGCTCACGGAGGACGATCTCGGCATCTGGCTCGGCGTGCCCGAGGGCACCCAGTCGGTCTACCACGGCCGCCCCTCGGTGGAGAAGATCCCGTTCGTGCTGCTGGTGCCGCACCGCGCCTGGTGGACGGTCATGTTCAACCCGCCGCCGCGCACCAGCGAGGTCTACTGCGACATCACGACCCCGGCCCGTTGGGAGTCCGACGACACCGTCCACCTGATCGACCTTGACCTGGACGTCGTCCGGCGTCGGGCCACCGGCCTGGTGGAGTTGCTCGACGAGGACGAGTTCGCCGAGCACCGGGCCCGGTTCGGCTACCCGGACGACGTGGTGGTCGAGGCGGAGGCGGCGGCACAGCGGCTGTTCGGGGCCCTGGGCGACGGCACCGAGCCGTTCGCCACCGCGTACCGCAAGTGGTTGGCCCTGGTGGTCTGACCGGGCCGGCTCACCAGCGTGGTGGCCAGCCGTCGTCGGCGTCCAGCGGCGGCAGGTCGGTCAGCTTCTCCGGGTTGAGCTGGTTGTAGATGGCGGTGATCCGGCCCCGGTCCACAGCGAATGCGGTGACCAGGCGGATCGGCCGCCCGTCGCTGTGTGCCGTCTCCAGTTGCAGGCCGAGCGCGCCGTCGACGAGCACCGGCCGAGCCAGCACCCGGTCGGCGTACCGGCCGGTCCGGCCGAACAGCCCGAGGGTGAGGCGAGCCACGGCGTCCGCGCCGAGCACCGGCCGACGGGCCGCGGGGAAGTGCCCGCCCGAGTCGCCGATGAAGACCACGTCCGGCGCGAGCACCTGGAGGAGTTCGTCCAGCTCGCCGGACTCGGTCGCGGCGACGAACGCCTTGAGCACCCGGCGCTGCTCGGCCGGGTCCGCGGTGTGCCGGGGCACGTCCGGCGCGCTGACCGCCCGACGGGCCCGGGAGGCGAGCTGCCGGGCAGCCGCCTCGGTGGTGCCGAGCACCCCCGCGACCCGGGCGAACGGCAACGCGAACACGTCGTGCAGCACCAGCGCGACCCGTTGCTCCGGCGCGAGCCGCTCCAGCACCACCAGCAGCGCCGTGCCGACCTGGTCGGTGCGGACCGCCCGCTCCGCCGGGTCGGGCGCGTAACCGTCGGCCGGCGATCTGCCGTCCACCGGGCTCACCACCGGCTCCGGCAGCCACTGCCCGGGGTACGCCTCCCGGCGGACCCGGGCCGAGCGGAGCACGTCCAGGCAGATCCGGGCGCAGGTGGTGGTCAGCCACGCGGACAGGTCACGGATCTCGGCGCGGGCCGCCGGGTCGGCCAGCGCCCCGGCGTAGCGCAGCCAGGTCTCCTGGACCGCGTCCTCCGCCTCGCTGCGGCTGCCCAGCATCCGGTGGCCCACCGCGAGGAGTCGACCCCGCTCGGCCTCGAACTCCGTCGCCAGTTCCCGCACGACCCACCACCCCTTCCGGTCGGTGCCCCGGCCTCCATCCTCCCGCCTGGCGGAAGGTGCCGGCAGCCCCGTAACACGCCGGTGGGTCGGTGCTCGCGCCGGGCGGCGGTCGAGGGTGTCGGTCACCGGCCCGGGGTCCGTCGACGGCTCTCGGCGGGCGGATCGGCGGCGGTTGGGTGATGATCCGTGCATGAGCGCACCCCAGCAAGGGCAGATCGTGGGGCCGGACGGCGGCTCGATGCGGGAACTGCTGCGGGTCACCGCGCCGGTGGATCTCGGCGCGATCGACCCGCGGTCCATGCCCGGCCTACCGCTGCCGCCGGACCGCGCCGAGCACCGTAAGACCTGGGCGCGGGAGCAGGTGGAGCTGGTCGGTGCGGAGTTGGGCCGGCAGCAGGAGATGCTCTTCGCGATGGCCAAGACCGGGTCGGAGCGGCCGGCCCGCCGGGTGCTGTTGGTGTTGCAGGCCATGGACTGCGGCGGCAAGGACGGCACGATCAAGCGGGTGGCCGGCGCGATGAACCCGCTGGGCCTGCACATCCGCTCGTTCGGGCCGCCGACGCGTCAGGAGCTGCGGCACGACTTCCTCTGGCGGATCCGCCGGGAGCTGCCGCCGCCGGGGTACGTGGGGATGTTCAACAGGTCGCACTACGAGGACGTGTTGATCGCCCGGGTCGGCTCGCTGGTGCCGGAGGCGACCTGGCGGGCCCGCTATGACGAGATCAACGCGTTCGAGCGGGAACTGACCGAGGACGGCGTGACGCTGATCAAGGTGATGCTGCACATCTCGTACGCCGAGCAGGGCAAGCGCCTGCTGGACCGGCTGACCGACCCGCGCAAGCACTGGAAGTACAACCCCTCCGACATCGACTCGCGGGGGCACTGGGACGACTACCAGGCCGCGTACGCCGAGGCGCTGAGCCGGTGCGCCACGGACGCCGCGCCCTGGTTCGTGGTGCCGGCGGACCGCAAGTGGTACCGGGACTGGGCGGTGGCCCACCTGCTGCGTGAGACGTTCGACACGCTCGATCTGGGGTATCCGGCTGCCGATTTCGACGTGGCCCGGGAGCGGAGGCGCCTGTTGGCTGGGGGAGTGGGTGCCGGTGGGACGGTCGAGGTGAACGGCAGGTGAACGAGCGGTGAATGGTGCCTGGCCAGGGGTGGGCCGGCGAATTCCCGGTTCTGCCGTTTCCTAGCATTCACCGAGCGGGCGCTCTCGGGTGCCGCCACCCTTCCACCGACGCGACGAGGTCTGTGCTGTGAAGTTTTCCTTCCGCCCCACCGAGGGCGCCTTCTACGAGCTCTTCACCAGGGCCGCGCAGAACCTGGTCCGGGGCACGGCGCTGCTCAACGAGCTGGCCCTGCCCGGCGTGGACGTGCAGTCCGTCAGCGAGCGGCTCACCGAGGTCGAGCACGACAGCGACCAGATCACCCACGAGCTGTACAAGAAGATCAACTCGACTTTCATCACCCCGTTCGACCGGGAGGACATCTACCGGCTCGGCTCGCTGCTGGACGACGTGATGGACCACCTGGAAGCGGTCGGCGACCTGCTCTACCTGTACGGGCTGACCGAGCTTCCGGCGCTGCCGCGCGAGCTGCACGAGATGGTCAACGTGCTCGACCAGCAGGCCAAGCTGACCGCCGACGCGATGCCCCGGCTGAAGTCGATGAAGGATCTTGAGGACTACTGGATCGAGTGCAACCGGCTGGAGAACGAGGGCGACCGGATCAACCGGCAGCTGCTCGTCCGCCTCTTCTCCGGCGAGTACGACGCGCTCACCGTGCTGAAGATGAAGGAGGTCGCCGACGAGCTGGAGGCTGCCTGCGACGCCTTCGAGCACGTGGCGAACACCGTCGAGACCATCGCCGTCAAGGAGTCCTGAGCCGGTGTCTCCCGAACTCATCGCCGTCCTGGCGGTGATCGCGGTAGCCCTGGCGTTCGACTACACCAACGGCTTCCACGACGCTGCCAACGCGATCGCGACAAGCGTCTCGACCCGAGCGTTGACCCCCCGGATCGCGCTGGGGCTCGCCGCGGTCGGCAACTTCGTCGGCGCGCACTTCGGCGCCGGAGTGGCCAAGACCGTCGGCGACGGCCTGGTCACCCTGCCCACCGGCATCAGCAGCCTGGGGGTGGTCTTCGCCGGAGTGCTCGGCGCCATCGCCTGGAACCTGATCACCTGGTACTTCGGTCTGCCGTCGTCCTCCTCGCACGCGCTCTTCGGTGGTCTGGTCGGGGCGACCCTGCTGTCCACCGGCGGCATCGTGCAGTGGGTCAACATCGGCGAGAAGGTCATCCTGCCGATGGTGCTCTCGCCGATCGTCGGTCTGACCCTCGGCTACCTGCTGATGCTGGCCATCCTCTGGATGTTCCGGAAGGGGCAGCCGGGCAAGCTCAACCGGGGCTTCCGGTGGGCGCAGACCGCCTCCGCCGCCGCCATGTCGGTGGGTCACGGCATGCAGGACGCCGCCAAGACCATGGGCATCGTGGTGCTGGCGCTCTACACCGGCGGTTTCCAGGAGAGCAAGACCCACATCCCGGGCTGGGTGTTCTGGACCTCGGCGACGATGCTGGCCCTCGGCACGTACGCCGGTGGTTGGCGGATCATCCGCACCCTCGGCCGCAAGATCATCGACTTGGGGCCGCCGGAGGGCTTCGCCGCCGAGACCGTCGCCAGCGCGGTGCTCTACTTCAACGCCCTGGTGCTGAAGGCGCCGATCTCCACCACCCACACCATCACCTCGGCGATCATGGGTGTCGGCGCGACCAAGCGACTCTCCGCGGTTCGCTGGAACGTGGCCGGCAACATCGTGCTGGCCTGGATCATCACGTTCCCGGCCGCCGCACTGATCGCGTGCCTGACCTACCTGCTGGTCCGGCCGCTCTTCGGCTGAGCGTACGAAAGGGCCCCCGGTCACGGTCTCGCCGTGGCCGGGGGCCCTTTGCCTGTTCAGACGTACCGGACGCCGATCTGCTCGCGGACCGTGTCCAGCAGGGCCATCACCTCAAGGGTCGTGGCGTGCGGCACCAGCGGGCTCTCGGTCAGCCCGGCGGCCAGACAGCGCTGCACCTCGATCGCCTCGTACTGGTAGCCGTTGCCGGCCACGTCCGCGGTGATCGTCTCCGGCTCCGCGCCGGCTCGGTGCAGGGTCAGCGAACCCGGCCGGAAGAACGGCTCCGGCAGGTCGATCCGGCCGGTGCTGCCGGTGATCGAGGCGGACAGCTCACTCGCCCCGACCATGCCGCAGCTCAGGGTCGCCAGCGCGCCGCTGTCGTAACCGAACAGGATGCCGGTGTTCTCGTCGGTCCCCTCCGGGCCGAGCTGGGCCCAGGACCGGATGTGCTGCGGTGCCCCGAGCAGCAGGTGGGCCAGGCTGATCGGGTAAATCCCCAGGTCGAGTAGCGCGCCCCCGCCCAGCGCCGGGTTGCGCATCCGGTGGTCCGGCGGGAACGGCCCGGCCACCCCGAAGTCGGCCCGGACGCCGCTCACCGTGCCGATCGCCCCCTCCGCGATCAGCTCGACCGCACGGAGGATCAGCGGATTGGTCCGCATCCACATGGCCTCCATCAGGAAGACCCCGGCGGCGCGGGCGGTCTCCACCAGCTCGGTGCTGGTGGCCAGGTCGAGGGTGAACGGCTTCTCCAACAGCACCGCGCGCCCGGCAGTCAGGCAGGTCATCGCCGCCTCGTAGTGCGCGGAGTGCGGGGTCGCCACGTAGATCGCGTCCACCTCCGGGTCGGCCGCCAACTCCACCCAGGAGCCGTAGGCGCGCTTCGCGCCGTACGTGTCAGCGAAGCGCTGTGCGCTCTGCACGGCGCGGGAACCGACCGCCACCAACTCGGCGTCCGGCACCAGCCGGAGGTCTTCGGCGAAACGGCTGGCGATGTGGCCGGTGGCCAGGATGCCCCAACGAGTCATGTCGGGCACGCTAGCCCAGCCAGGTGAACCACCCGCTCGCCGGCCGCCGCCCAGCTCATCCGCCGGGACCTCGGTGCGCTCCCTGCGGCCACGCCGCACCCCGCCGGACGCCCACCTCGCCCTCTCCCTTTGCTCTGCACCCGCGGACGCGACGGCTACGGTCCGCGACCGGTGCATATCGGGGTGCAGAGCAAAGGGCGCGTGGGTGGTCGGCGGTCGAGCGGACCCGGCCGGCCCCACCAACAGGCCAGTATGGCGGCCCCGGGAACTAGGCTCGCGGCATGACGATCGACAGTGCCGGCTTCGCCGCCCCGGCCGCCCTGGTCGAGCACGCCCGCCGGTTCCAGGCCGAGGGCGGCACCCCGGCGACGCCGCGGGTCGCGGCCACCGTGTTGCTGCTGCGTCCGACCGGCACCGACTTCGAGGTGTACGTCATCCGCCGGGTCGCCGCGATGACCTTCGGCGGTATGTACGCCTTCCCCGGCGGAGGGGTGGACCGCTCCGACTCGGAAGCCCACCTGGACTGGGCCGGGCCGAAACCGGGCGAGTGGGCGGACCGGCTGGGCGTGGCCCCGCAGGCCGCGCAGGCGGTCGTCTGCGCCGCCGCCCGGGAGGTCTTCGAGGAGGCGGGTGTGCTGCTCGCCGGCCCGAACCGGGAGACCGTGGTGGGCGACGTCAGCGGCGACGACTGGGAGGCGGCCCGGCAGGATCTGGAGGGGCGCCGGCTGGGCTTCGCTGCGCTGCTCGCCGACCGTCAGCTCACCCTCCGGTCGGACCTGCTGCTGCCGTGGAGCCGGTGGATCACTCCCGAGTTCGAGCCGCGCCGCTTCGACACGTACTTCTTCGTCGCCCTGCTGCCGGAGGGGCAGCGGACCCGCGACGTCTCCGGCGAGGCCGACCACACGCTGTGGATCCGGCCTGCGGATGCGCTGGCCCGCGCGCAGGCCGGCGAGCTGACCATGCTGCCACCGACCCTGGTCACGTTGGCCCAGGTAGCGGCGGCCGGGGACCTGGCCGGGGTGGCCCGCGCGTCGACCGACCGGGACGCCGCCACCCCGATCACCCCACGCCTGGATCTGCCCCCGGACGGCGAACCCCGCTTCGTTCTTGGATAGACCACCGAAACCGGGTGGGTGGGGGGCACCCCTGGTGCCCCCCACCCGTCGGAGTCAGAAGTCGCAGTAGACGTCTGCCGCACCGACCGTGATGTTGATGTAGGCAGAACTCGAGTAACCGTCGTAGTCACTCAGGTAGTACCACTTGACGCCGGAGCTGTTGACGTAGCAGCCGATCTGGACGACCGTTCCGTCCTTCAGACGGGTGATGATCGCACCTGCCGAACCCGGCAACGTGCGGACTGCGAGCCCGGTGGGGTTGGCGTCGTGCACCTTACCTGCCGCAATCGCGGCCTGGGCGGGTGATGCCGCCAGCCCCACCATCGCCAGCGCGGCAACCGCCCCGACGGCTGCCCGTACCTTCATTGAACGCATGTGGATCCTCCCCAGTTCGACTGCGTTGCGCATTGATCAAATCACTCAACGCATCGCTGTAAGGAAAAGTCTGAATTAATCGAGGGTGAAGAGTTGATCGACCTCAATGCCGCTGAGCTTGCTGTGGATACGCGAAGGGGCGCCGGTCAGGTCGACCGACGCCCCTTCGCGGACCGGGATCAGCGGCTCAGCCGAAGCGGCCGGTGATGTAGTCCTCGGTCTTCTTCACGCTCGGGTTGCTGAAGATCTTCTGGGTGTTGTCGTACTCGATCAGCCGGCCCGGGTCGCCGGTCTTCTCGATCGAGAAGAAGGCGGTCCGGTCCGACACCCGAGCGGCCTGCTGCATGTTGTGCGTCACGATGATGATCGTGAACTTGTCCTTGAGCTGGAACATCAGGTCCTCGATCGCCAGCGTGGAGATCGGGTCCAGGGCGGAGCACGGCTCGTCCATCAGGACGACCTGCGGCTCGACCGCGATGGTCCGGGCGATGCAGAGCCGCTGCTGCTGACCGCCGGAGAGGCCCGCGCCGGGCTTGCCCAGCCGGTCCTTGACCTCGCCCCACAGGTTCGCCGCGCGCAGGGCCTTCTCGGCGGCGTCCTCCAGGATCGACTTCTTGCGGACCCCGTTGAGCTTCAGCCCGGCCACCACGTTCTCGAAGATGCTCATGGTGGGGAACGGGTTCGGCCGCTGGAAGACCATGCCGATCGTGCGCCGGACCGCCGTGACGTCCACGTCCCGGTCGTAGATGTCCTGGTCGTCGATGGTCAGGCTGCCCTCGACCCGGGCCCCCGGCAGCACCTCGTGCATCCGGTTGATCGACCGCAGGAACGTCGACTTGCCGCAACCGGACGGCCCGATGAGGGCGGTGACCGTCTTCGGCTCGACCGTCAGGTTGATGTTCTCGATCGCCTTGAAGCCCCCGTAGTACGCGGTGACATTCGTGGCGGAGACGCGCTTGGCCATGGTGGTACCTCCGGGGTTCATCGGCTGAGCCTGTTGCGACGGGCCAGCAGCTTCGCCGCGATCGTCAGGATGAGCACGAGGGCGACCAGGGTGAGTGCCGCGGTCCACGCCCGTGCCGGGGCGTACTTCGACGCGTCGCCGGCCTGCTGGTAGACGAAGAGGGACAGCGACGACTGGTTGTTCTCGAAGGGGTTGGTGTTGATCGCCGCGCCACCGCCGGCGACCAGCAGCACCGGCGCGGTCTCACCGGCCGCGCGGGCGATGGCGAGCATCACGCCGGTGACGATGCCGGGCAGCGCCGTCGGCAGCACCACCCGCAGGATCGTCTTCCACTTGGGTACGCCGAGCGCGTACGCGCCCTCGCGCAGTGGCGCCGGTACGAGGCGAAGCATCTCCTCGGTGGACCGGACGATGGTGGGCAGCATGAGCACGCTCAGCGCGAGCGCGGCGGCGAAGCCGGAGAAGCTGGGCCGACCGTCGTTGAACCACGGCGAAACGATCAGCACCCAGAAGGCCAGCACGAACAGGCCGGAGACGATCGACGGGATGCCCGTCATCACGTCCACGAAGAAACGGATCGTGAAGGCGAACTTGCCGCGCCCGTACTCGACGATGTAGATGGCGCAGAGGATGCCGAGCGGCACGGTGATCAGGGTGGCGATGCCCACCTGCTCAAGCGTCCCGATGATCGCGTGGTAAGCGCCGCCGTTGGCGTCCCGGGCCCCGATGTTGTTCATCGAGGTCTGGAAGAAGTTGATGTCCAGCCGCTCGGTGCCCTTGCTGAACAGGGTCCACACCACCGACACGAGCGGCAGTACCGCCAGCACGAAGGCGGAGTGGATCAGCGCGCTCCAGGTGCGGTTGCGGGCCGCCCGGCGCCCCTCGACCGCGTTGGCCGCGGCGAAGAGCCCGACCAGGTAGAGGATCGCGCCGAGGACGACCACGAGGACCGGGCCGCCGATGTCGGTGCCGTAGACGATCGCGGCGGAGACCGCCAGGGCCGCCACGGCGATGGCCGGGGCGGCGTACCAGGGCAGTCGCTTGGCCCGCAGCGATTCGGGCTGGGCCGGCGGCCGGGTGCGGTGGGAGGTGGCGGTTGTGGTCATGCGGCCGACTCCGTGAACTCCCGGCGGCGGTAGATGATCGCCCGCGCAGTGATGTTGACGATCAGCGTGATGGCGAACAGCACCAGGCCGGAGGCGATCAGAGCGCCACGGCCGGTCGCGTTCGCCTCGCCGAACGCGTTGGCGATGTTGGCGGCGATGGTGTTGCCGCCGTTCTGGATCAGGTTGAACGAGATGTTGAAGGTGATGCCGAGGGTCAGTGCCAGGGCGATGGTCTCGCCGAGCGCCCGGCCGAGGCCGAGCATCATCGCGGCGATGATGCCGGGGCGGCCGTAGGGGAGCACCGCGGTGCGGAGCATCTCCCAGCGGGTGGCGCCCAGGGCGAGGGCGGCCTCCTCGTTCGCGGTGGGCGTCTGGAGGAACACCTCGCGGGAGAGCGAGGTGATGATCGGCAGCACCATGATGGCGAGCACCAGGGCGCCCAGCATGACGGACGCGCCGAACGGGCCGTCGCCGCCGAAGAGTGGGATCCAGCCGAAGTAGTGGTTCAGCCAGACCGAGAAGTCCCGCACCGGGCTGCTGAAGATGTCTCGCCCCCAGAGGCCGAAGACCACGCTCGGCACGGCGGCGAGCAGGTCGACCAGGAAGCCGAGCGCGGTGCCCAGCCGGCGGGGCGCGTAGTGCGACAGGTAGAGCGCGATGCCCAGCGCCACCGGCACTGCGATGAGCAGCGCCAGCGCCGAGCTGAGCACGGTGCCGAAGGCGAGCGCGCCGATGCCGAACTTTGGCTGCGGATCGTTGGGGAACCAGCCCTCGTAGGACCAGAAGCTCTCGGTGTTGGCGCGTAGGGCCGGCACCGCCTTGGCGATCAGGAAGATCGCGATGGCGGCGATGATGACCAGAACCGTTGTGCCGGCGGCCAGTGTGAGACCGCGGAAGGCCCGCTCGGCGCCGAACTTCCGGCTGCGCGGCAGCGCGCTGCCGCCGCCCAGCCCGGCGCCGCCCGGGGAACGGGTGCTTACTGGTGCCTCGGCCACACGCGCCGAGGCACCGGCGGGCCACTCGTGACTCTGAGTCACGCGCGTCCCGCCGGTGCCGGCGTCGGCCGAGCGGTGGGGGGTGTCACCCATCTGCTCGCTCGATTCGATTGCGGAGTGGTGTCGGTCAGGAGATGTTCTTGACTGCGGCCTCGACCTTGGTGCGGACGCTCTCCGGCAGCGGGGCGTAGCCCAGCTCGGTCATGGCAGCCTGGCCCTCGGTGCTGGCCGCGTAGCCCAGCAGACCCTTGACCAGCGGCAGCTTGTCGGCGGCGAGGCCCTTGCTGCAGACGATCTCGTACGTCGCCAGGACGATCGGGTAGGCCCCGGCCTCCTTGGTGTTGTAGTCGATCGACAGCTTGAGGTCGTCGCCCTGGCCCTCGATCTTGGCGCCGGCGATGGTCTTCCCGGCCGACTCGGCGGTCAGCGCGGCGAACTCGCCCGCACCGTTACCGATCTTGGACATCTTCAGGTCGGCGTTCTCGGCGAACGACCACTCCATGTAGCCGATGGAGCCGTCGGCAGCCTTGACCTTGCTGGCCACGCCGTCCGAGCCCTTGGCGCCGGTGCCGCCCGGGGCCTTCCATGCCTTGGCGTTGCTGAAGGTCCAGTCCGCCTCGGCGGTCTTCGAGAGGAACTTGGTGAAGTTGTCGGTGGTGCCCGACTCTTCCGACCGGTGGACGGTCTGGATGGTGGTCGCCGGGAGCTTGGCGTCCGGGTTGTCGGCCTTGATTGCCGCGTCGTCCCACTTGGTCACCTTGCCGGCGAAGATCTTCGCCAGGGTGGCCGGCTTGAGCTGGAGGTTGTCCACGCCGCTGACGTTGTAGGCGACGGCCACCGGGCCGATCACCATCGGCAGGTGGATGGCCTTGCCACCGACACACTTGGCGTCGGCCTGCGGCTGCTCCTCCGGCTTGAGGGCGGAGTCGGAGCCGGCGAAGTCGGCGGTACCCGCCTTGAAGGCTTCGACGCCGGCGCCGGAGCCGGTGGACTCGTAGTTGATCGTGGAGCCCTGGCACTTCGTCTGGTACGCCTTGATCCACTCGGCCATGGCGTTCTTCTGCGCCGACGAGCCCTGGGCGTTCAGCGTGCCGGTGGCGCAGTCGACCGCGGCGGCCGAGCCCGAAGCGCTGGCGCCGGGAGTGGGCTCGTTGTTGTCCGAGCCGCATGCGCTGAGACCGAGCGTCGCAGCAAGAGCGAGGCCGGCAATCGCGCCGTACCGCTGGAGCTTCACCTGAGGGGTTTCCCTTCGCGTCTGACTTGGCACCCCGATCCCGGGGCCCGAGGACCGGCAGTGACCGGCTGACACGAAAGTTAGAAGTGCCAGGTAGCCGGTTCGCCGGTCGCAAGTGAACGCGAGGTGAACACGTACGGCCGCCAAGGTGACCGCTTGCTGAGGGTGAGTTGTCCGTTAAGTGAACCGGGATGCACCTGTCGGAAGTATGGGTATATTTCCGGTTCGCTGTTATGTCGCCGACGCCCGGCCGTTACCCGCCGGTGACCCGCTCGGCGCGACGGTGCGACGGCGCGGCGGCCGACGGTCAGCCCAGGTGGTAGTTGATGTGCGCGGACCAGCGGGCGAAGCCCAGCCGCTCGTAGAGCGCGACGGCCCCGGTGTTCGAGTCGTCCACGTAGAGCATCACCCGGTCCAGGCCGCGCTTGTCGCGCAGGTGCGCCAGCCCGGCGGTGGTCAGGGCCCGGCCGAGCCCGCCGCCGTGCGCGGTCGGCTCCACGCCCAGCACGTACACCTCGCCGATCCGGGCCGACCCCGGCCGCTCGTGCACCTTGGTCCAGTGGAAACCGAGCAGCCGGCCGGTAGCTGTCTCCTCGGCGAGCAGGAAGCCCGCCGGGTCGAACCACGGCTCGGCCAGACGGACCCGCAGATCGTCCGACGTCCATCGGCCCTGCTCGGGGTGCTCGGCGAAGGCCCGCGCGTTGAGGGCCAGCCAGGCCGCGTCGTCCGCCCCGGGTCGGAACCCGCGCAGCGTCACCCCGTCGGGCAGGCGCGGCTCACCCAGCGGGGCGGCCAACGGCCGGCGCAGCTGCCAGAGCACGCGGGCCCGGGTGAAGCCGAGGTCGACGGCGAGCGCGGCGGCCGACGGGTGGTCGCCGTGCGCCCACGCCCGCAGCGGCCCGGTGGCCGAGGCGAGTACGCCCCGGGCCAGCGCCCGGCCGGTGCCCCGTCGCCGGTACGCGGGGTGCACCACCAGCTCGACCCCGATCCCGTCGACCGGGTCGGTGGTGTCCAGGTGCGCGTACCCGGTGAGGGTGCCGTCGTCGGCGCGGGCGATCAGGTGCACGGCGGCGCCGTCGGGGTCGCGCAGCCGGAGCAGGACGTGTTCGTCGAGCGGGTCCGCCCCGTCGGTGTCACCCGCCGAACTGGCGAGGGCCAGCACGTCGGCGATCTCCGCCGGTGCCAGTCGGTCGGTCCGGGTCACCTGGTCACTGGTCGGCTCCGCGCTGCTCATTCCGCCACCGTATCCGCTGCGTGTCGTGACGCCCGGACCGTCGCCGCAAAGCCCTGGCTCAGGTCGGGTCGGTGGGGAGGGCCTCCAGCTCGAAGCGGGCGGTCAGGTCGGGCAAAATCTGGCGTAGCGCGTCCACCGTGCCCTGCCGGTCGCCACCGGCGTCGTGCAGCAGCACCACCGAGCCCGGTTCGGCCTGGCTCAGCACCGTCGCGGTGATCTTGCTGGCCCCGGGCAGGTCCCAGTCCGAGGGGTCCACCGACCAGTGCAGCGGGGTCATGCCGAGCTGCCGCGCCACCGACACCACCGGGTACGTCCAGGCCCCGCCCGGCTGGCGGTACCAGACGATCGGGGCGTTCGGCACCGCCGCCCGGATCGCGGCGTTGGTGCGCAGCAGATCGGAGCGGATCGCGTCGGCCGACCGGGCACCCAGGCCGACGTCGTGGTGCCAGGAGTGGTTACACAGCGTGTGCCCGTCGTCCACTATCGACTGGACCAGGTCGGGGTGGTTCTGCGCGTTCTCGCCGACCACGCAGAACGTGGCGCGCACGTCGTATTCGCGCAGCAGGGCGAGGACCTGCGGGGTGTAGCGCGGGTCCGGCCCGTCGTCGAAGGTCAGCGCGAGCCGTGGCGTGCCGGTGGTGGAGTGCGCGCCGAACAGTTTGTCGCCTCCGGCGTCTCGCCCGGACCCGTCCTGGCCGGTCTCGACAGGGCTGGCGCTGCTGCTGGCGCCCGGTGTCGCACCCGGCTCACCGACGCTGGGTTGGTCGGCGTAGTGCGGCCCGTCGGCGTTCGTGGTGACGCCGGCGGAGCGGGGCGGCGTCTGGTCGGGGACGAGGCTACGGCCGAGCACGTACGCCGAGCCGAGCAGGCCCGCCACCACCAGCGTCACTATCCCCGCGGCCCGAGCGGTGGAGTTGCCCCCCGTCACGACTTCCGCCCGGCCCGCCGGTCACGCCGGCCCGTCGCCCCCGTGTTCAGTGCGCGCACCATCGCCCCTTTCTCCGACAAACCCGGCAGTCAGAATAGAGCCGCCAAGCTGCGCAAAAAGGGCATATGGGAAATCATCCAGGGCAGTCCGCGAATCAGACCGGCACTGGGGCGTGCTCCGCCTCGGGAAGCGACCGCGACGGCGGCACGACGAACTTGTAGCCGACCTGGCGGACGGTGCCGATCATCGACTCGTACTCCGAGCCGAGCTTGGCGCGCAGTCGCCGGACGTGCACGTCCACCGTGCGGGTGCCGCCGAAGTAGTCGTAGCCCCAGACCTCGCGCAGGAGCTGGTCCCGGGTGAACACCCGGCCCGGGTGCTGGGCCAGGAACTTCAGCAGCTCGAACTCCTTGTAGGTGAGGTCGAGCGGGCGGCCCTTGAGCTTCGCCGCGTAGGTGTCCGGATCGATGGTCAACTCGCCGGCCCGGATCGAGCCGCCAGCGCCGGCGGTCGCGTTGCTGAGCCGGCCCACCGCCAGCCGCAGCCGCGCCTCGACCTCGGCGGGGCCGGCCGAGGCGAGGATGACGTCGTCGACGCCCCAGTCGGCGTTGAGCGCGATCAGACCGGCCTCGGTCACCACCGCGACCAGCGGCACGCCGAGCCCGGTGGCGTGCAGCATCCGGCAGGTCGCCCGGGCCTCGCTCAACTCCGATCGGGCGTCCACCATCACCGCGTCCGGGCTGGGGCCCGCGACCAGGGTGCGAACGTCGCGCGGCGCCGTGCGGACCGAGTGCGGCAGCAGGTCGAGTGCCGGCAGCACAGCCGACGGTTCCCCTGCACGTGCGGTCACCAGCAGCAGGATCTCCACGATCACCTCCGTCCCGGCGGCACGAGGCCGCACGCGACCAGTCGCACTCGTCGGGGAGTGCGCTGAGAAATTGCGTGGTCCCGGCGTCGCTGACGGGCGGGTAACGCGTTGAGCGTAACTGATCGCCTCGGCCGCACCGTCAGGCCAAATCCTGTTTGTCTATCTTGCCCCTGATCGTGGCCTGGTTTTTAACGTCGCTGAAACCCGTGACCACCGCGGCGGGCGGTCGGTCTGGCACGATCGGGTCGTGTTTCCCTCCACCTCGCCCGAGGCCGGCCGCGAATCGTGGCCCGCTGGGTCCCAGCCGGGCCCGGCCGCCGCACCTTCGCGCGGCCAACCGCCCGCGCCGCGTACGGGTCCGGCCACCACCGACGGCGATCGCCGCGAACGGGGTGGGCCCCGCCGGGCCCGTCGCTCCGGTGAGCCGGCCCGCCGATCCGAAGACGAGATCGACGAGCCGGAAGAGGAGGTCATCCCCCCGGTCGAGGTGCACCGCCAGCTGGCGCTGACCATCGCCGGCTTCGCCGCGCTGCTCGGCGTCGGCCTGGTGCTCGGCGCGCAGACGTCGGGCCCCGGCCACCGGTTGCCGTTCGCCGCCATCGTCTTCGGCGTCCAACTGCTGTTCGTGCTCGCCTGGACGATGGCCATGCGCCCGCCCGCGTTGCTGGTGGTCGCCGGGATCAGCGCCGTGGTCGCGGCGCTGGCCGACACCGCCGCGGTGCAGACCGACGTCGCCGGCCTGGCACCGCTGGGATACCTGGCCGTCGGCGGGTTCCTCGCCGCGGTGCTCGGCCAACTGGTCCGTCGGGTCGACCGGGTCCGGGTCACCGACTCACTCGGTGCCACCCTGCTCATCGTGGTCGGGGTGGTGGCCCTCGGCACCCTGATCGTGCTCAGCCGCATCCCGGCCGGCACCCAGGCGATCACCGTCTGCCTGACCGCGAGCGGTGTCGCGCTCACCGTCGCCCGGCTCACCGACGCCGTCCTGCCGTGGCCGCGGCTGGCCCCGCAGGTGCCCCGGGGCGCCGCCGGCGTGGTGGCCGGCGCGATGGTCGGCACGCTGACCAGCGCCCTGCTCGGCAGCTACCTGGTAACCCCCTTCACGCCAACCCGGGCCGCCGTGATCGGCCTGGTCGCGGCGGTCACCGCCGTCCTCTCCGACCTCGCCGTGGGGTACGCGGAGGCGGGTCGGTTGATGGCCGGTGAACCGCCCACGATGTGGGTGGCCCGGCACATGCAGGGTCCACTCGGTGGCTTCGCTCTGGCGGCACCCGCCGCGTACGCCATGTGCATGCTCTTCCTCTGAGTCACGGTTGAGCGCGGAGCCGGTCGGGTACCTACGGGTGCGCCGCCCTGCGGCGTCGGTACGAACGCCCCGTCGCGGTGCGACGGGCGGAGACAGGAGGCGGCGTGGCGCGGGACTATCCGGTGGACGAGGCGCGACCCCGGCGGCGTGGCCGCAAGCTGCTCATCGGGCTGTTCGTTCTGCTCCTGCTGCTGGCGGGGTTGCTGGTGGTCGCCGACCGGGTGGCGGTCGGGGTTGCCGAGCGGACCATCGCCGACCGGGTGCAGCAGGAGATCGCCAAGCAGGGCGCCCAATCCGCCGCCCCTGAGGTGGAGGTGGGCGGGGTCCCGTTCCTCACCCAGGTGCTCGATGGCCGTTACCAGCGGATCACCATCAACCTGCGGGACGTGCAGGCCTCGGTCGAGGGCGACGCCGTCCGGCTGCCGGTGCTGGACGTGACCGCCCGTGACGTGCGCGCCTCGCTGGACACCCTGCGTACCGGCCAGGGCGACATCGTGGCGGACACCGTCAACGGCGCCGGCACGATCAGCTACGAGAGTCTGGCCGCGTTGCTGAACCGCCCGGGGCTCACCCTCGGCGAGCAGAACGGCAAGCTCACCGTCACGGCCCCGGCCGACATCCTCGGTCAGCGGCTCACCATCAGCGGCACCGCCGACGTCACCGTCGCCGACAACGGCGCGGTCGCCCTGCGCTTCAACGACCTGGACGCCGCAGGTCTGCCGAACCTGCCGCTGGCCCGTGCCTTCCTGAGCAACTACGCCAGGAGCATCTCCATCGACGTGCCGCTTCCGGAACTGCCGTTCCAACTCGCCGTCCGGGAGGTCCGTCCACTGCCGGAAGGGCTGGCGGTCACCGCCGACGCGAAGAACGTGCCGATCAACTCGGTCGGCTGACGCCGGAGGCGCGGTGGGACGCCGAAATCCTTGGCAGGCCCGTCGATTCCCGGATGGTGGTCGGCTGAGTGGCAGCTCGGTCACTGGCTGGTAGGCTCCCTGGCCATGGGGACCCACCTCACCAAACGGCGCGCGGTCGACCTGTGCCGCGTGGCCACCTGCCTGTGTCGCCCCGTCATCTGACGGCGGGGCTGTCTCCGGCCGCCTGACGGCGGCCACCGGCACAGGGTTCTCGCACCCTCCGGTTATCCCACCGAACGCCCGGCAGCGGCGCCGTCGCACGAACCCGTGATCCCGTCCTTCCGCTGGGTCCCGCGCGTGGTGCGACAGAAACGTCAATCGATTCGCGCGCGTTGGCTCACCATCCATCCTCACCAGGGAGTGATTCGATGAGTCGCGACACCGCACTCGTTTCGGCCGAGTGGGCCGAGAAGAACCTCGACGCCCCGGGCGTCGTCTTCGTCGAGGTCGACGAGGACACCTCGGCCTACGACACCGGCCACATCGCCGGCGCCATCAAGATCGACTGGAAGACCGACCTTCAGGACCAGGTCCGCCGGGACTTCGTCAACAAGACGCAGTTCGAGGCGCTGCTCTCCGAGCGGGGCATCAGCAACGACGACGTCGTGGTCCTCTACGGCGGCAACAACAACTGGTTCGCCGCGTACGCGTACTGGTACTTCAAGCTCTACGGCCACCGCGACGTGAAGCTGCTCGACGGCGGCCGCAAGAAGTGGGAGCTGGACGCCCGCCCGCTCGTCACCGACCAGGTGTCCCGCCCGGCCACGCAGTACGTCGCGCAGGAGCCGGACACCTCCATCCGGGCCTTCCGGGACGAGGTCGTCGCCGCGATCGGCACCAAGAACCTGGTCGACGTGCGCAGCCCCGACGAGTTCGCCGGTCGCCTGCTCGCCCCCGCCCACCTGCCGCAGGAGCAGGCGCAGCGGGCCGGCCACATCCCCACCGCGATCAGCGTGCCGTGGTCCAAGGCGGCCAACGAGGACGGCACCTTCCGGTCCGACGACGAGCTGCGCAAGATCTACGGCGACGCGGGGCTCGACGACGGCAAGGAGACCATCGCGTACTGCCGGATCGGTGAGCGCTCGTCGCACACCTGGTTCGTGCTCCAGGAGCTGCTGGGTCACCGCAACGTCAAGAACTACGACGGCTCCTGGACCGAGTACGGCTCGCTGGTCGGTGTGCCGGTGGCGCTCGGCGACGAACCCGGGGAGGCCTGATCATGACTCTTCCCACCGCTGCAAGCTGCGCCGCACCGGACCAGGCCGCGCCGCTGCCGGCCAGCCTGGACCTGGAGAAGGAAACCGTCATCACCGGTGTCGTCCGCTCCGCCGAGGCCGAGCCGGTGCCGGGGGCGTACGTCCGGCTGCTCGACTCGACTGGTGAGTTCACCGCCGAGGTGGTCACCTCGGCCGCTGGGCAGTTCCGGTTCTTCGCCGCGCCGGGTTCGTGGACGCTGCGGGCGTTGTCCCGGCACGGCAACGGCGACACCGCGGTCACCGCCGGCCGGGGTGTCAACGAGGTTGCCGTCACCGTCGCCTGACCCACTGCTCTGATCGACCGGGGCCGGTCACCCTCCCAGGGGTGGCCGGCCCCGGTCGTGTCGGTTCCCCGTGGACGCTCCGCGGCGGGTGCCGAAATCCATCGGCATGCGTCACTATCTTCTGGTGGAAATCAGGGATGAAAGTGGCGTGTCCGACGAACGGGGCCCCATCGTCGTCTGCGTGGGCGCCGACAGGTCGATGCGGCAGCGGGTGCTGAGCCAACTCGACGGGCTTGCCCCGGTGCGCAGCTGCGCCGACCTGGCCGAGCTGCGTGAGCTGTTGTCGTCACCGACGGGCCTGGTGCCGGTCGTTCCCAGGGTCGACCCGCGCGCCGAGGCGCGGGGCCCGGTCGAGTGGGGTGGGCTCGTCGTCGACCGGGCCGGACACCGGGTCACCTGGCGCGGCGACCCGGTCCCGCTGACCCCAGCCGAACGCGAGCTGCTCGCCCTGCTCATCGGCCCGCCGCTGGTGGTGTGGAGCTACGAACAGCTCTGTGCCGCCGCGCTGGGTGGCGCTGACACCACGGCGCTGCGGTCCACCATCAAACAGCTCCGTCGCCGGTTGCGGGGCCTGCCGGGCGGACCGCAGGTGCACACCGTACGAGGGGTCGGCTACCGGCTCGACCGGCCGCCGCGACGCAACGACCACTGACCCGCCGTCGCCCAGCAGCTGTCGACCGGCTCCGCCGCAGGCCCGGCGGCGGGCCCGTGACACCATGACCGGGTGAGCGGTGCTGTCCAGACGGGTTGGGCCTCCTCGGCCGGCCCCGCCGCGCCGGCACCAGCCCGGTCGCGGCGGCGCTGGCTGCTGGTCGTGACGGTGGCCTGGGCGGTGTTGCTGGCCGGGCTCACCTGGGTGTCGGTGCGGGACGACCCGCCAACGGTGCGCGAACAGCGCTCCCTCGACCAGGCCGGCCCGGTGGTCGACCGGGCGGTCGGCGAGCTGGCCCTCGCGGCCGGTGCCGCGGGTCTGCTGGAGCTGGGCCCGGCGCGGATCGCGTCCGGCTGCCGGGTCACCCCGTTCGCCGACGGGGCGAGGCTGCGACGTGAGGTCGGTGTGCTCGCGGCCACCGGTGACGAGCGGGCCGTGCTGACCGGCATCGCCGAACGGCTGCCGGCCAGCTGGCGGGCCGGGGTCTGGACCGGAGTGGACGGCCCCGAGCTGCGCGCCGACGCCGGAGAGTTCGTGGCCGTCGAGGGGCGGCCGACAGGTGACGGCCGGGTGCGACTGGTCGTCGACACCGGCTGCCGGCCGGTCGGCACCGGCTACTCGCCGGCCCCGGCCACCGCCGCCGGCCCGGAGACCGCCGCGCTGAGCGCCGCCCTGCTGGCACTCGACCGGCCGGGCGACACCGCGCCGGAGCTGGTCACCGCGCCCTGCCCGGGCGGCGGGTTCGCCCGTACCGCGCGGTCCGCTGACGGTTCCGGCCCGGCGGCCTCGACGGCCGCACTCGCCCCGCTGGCCGGCAACGCCCCACTGGTGGACCAACCCCCGGTGTACGCGTACCGCACCGGTGCCGTCACGGTGCTCGCCGAGATCGGCCCGGACGCCACCCGGCTGGCCGCCACCGTCGGCTGCCCGGGCTGAGCCGGCAGCCGGGCCGGGTCAGCCCCCGCCCGACCGTTCCTCCGGGTCACGGCTGCGGCCCAACGCGTCGACGGTGCCCCACCGACCGGGAATGTCCAACAGCTCGACGCGGCCCATCCCCGAGGGCACGGCCGGGTCGATGATCAGGTGTTCGCCCTGCGGCTCCAACCCCAGCATCACCCTGAGCAGCAGCAGTGGGGTGCCCGTGGACCAGGCCTGCGGGCTGCACGCGGTCGGGTACTCCACCGGATAGTTGGTGAGGTCACGGGCGTAGCCGGCGAACGCCTCCGGCAGCCGCCCCCCGAAGTACCGGGACGCGGCCAGCATCGTCTCGCAGATCAGCCCGGCCTCGTCCCGGAAGCCGTACCGCCACAACCCCCAGGCGATGATCGAGTTGTCGAACGGCCAGACCGTGCCCACGTGGTAGCCGATCGGGTTGTACCGCCCCTCGTCGGCGGCGAGCGTCCGCACCCCCCAGCCGGAGAACAGGCGCGGACCGAGCAGGTGTTCGACCACCTTGCCGGCGCGCGACTCGTCCACGATGCCGCTCCACAGCAGGTGCCCGATGTTCGAGGTCAGCGCGTCCACCTGCCGGCCGTCGGCGTCCAGCGCGAGCGCGTAGTGCTCCCGCTCGGGGATCCAGAAGTCGCGGTCGAACCGCTGTTTCAGGTCGGCGGCCTCCCGCTCCAACGTGTCGGCGAACTCCGGGTCGTTCCAGAACTTCCGGGCCAGCCGGGCGGCCCGGATCTTCGCGTCGTACGCGTAGCCCTGCAGCTCGCAGGTGGCCCGGGGGAAGCCGGGCAGTTGGCCGTCGGCGTACGAGATGGCATCCCAGGAGTCCTTCCAGCACTGGTTCTGCAGGCCGGTCTCCGGGTTGCGGGTCTGGTACCAGAGGTAGCCCGTGCCGAGCAGGTCACCGTAGGTGTCGATCCACTTCAACGCCGCGCGGACCTGCGACTCCAGCTTGCGAACGAGGGCGGAGTCACCGGTCCACAGCTCGTACTCGTCGAGCAGGATGATGAACAGCGGTGTCGAGTCTGCCGACCCGTAGTACGGCGAGTGGGGCTGCTCCTCGAAGCCGGCGGTCTCGCCGTACCGCAGCTCGTGCAGGATCTTGCCGGGCTCCTCGTCCCGGAAGTCGTCCACCCGGTGACCCTGGAGCCCGGCCAGCATCAGGATGGTCGGCGGGACCAGCTCCGGCAGGAACGGCAACACCTGCAACGAGGTGATGATGCTGTCCCGGCCGAACAGGGTCATGAACCAGGGCAGCCCGGCGGCGATCAGCCGCACGCCCAGGGCGATCGACTCGTAGCGCAGCGCGGCCAGGTCGTTGAGGCTGCGCCGGTACGCCCCGGCCAGCGGCTCGCAGTCGCAGCCGAGCTTCGGCGCCCGGTCGATCAGCTCCTGCTGTTCGGCCCGGATGGCGTCCGCGCTGCGGCTGCCGCCGTACGGGAGGGTGGCTCGGATGTCCTGGCTGCGGGCCCCGAAGACGACGCTGGACACGTGCAGCCGGGTGCTCCACCTGCCGTTGCGGGCGATCCGGATCCGGAAGGTCAGTCCCGTCTCGTCGATCCGGGCCGGCGCGGTGGTCCGGAGCACCATCTCCCGGTGGAACTCCTCCCGTCGGTAGGCCAGCCGCAGCTCGTTCTCGCCGACACTGATAGTGGTCCGGCCCCGCTTCTGCCGAGCGTTCTTGATCTCGAACAGGTCGGCGAAGTCGGCCCCGACCTCGATGCGGAGGGTGCACTCGACCTCCGCGCCGAGGTGGTTCAGCACGGTCAGCTCCTCCTCGAAGCTGCCCACTATCGCCCGGCTGCGGATGACCGACGCCTTCGCGTCCAGGTAGTGGGTGGGTTCGCCGGGGGCGAGGAAGAACGTGGTGCGGTACGACTCGGAGTCGTCGACGGAGAGGGCGTGCAGCCGTTCGCCGTCCAGGGTGAGCACCCAGGTGGACAGGAAGCGGGTGTCGAAGGAGAACAGCCCGGTGGGGAAGTCGTAGGACGGCTCGATGTCGCCACGTCGGTCGCTGACCAGGAAGGTGTTGCCGTCCAGGATGCTGACGAGGTCCCTCACCGTTGTCGCCCGGCTGCTCGGCGGGCCGTTTCGCGGGGGTCGCGGGTGCCGGGCGGGTCCGGAAAGAACCGCCGGAAGGCGAGGAAGAGCACCACGTTTCCGCTGAACGTGCTCTCGTTGCGCAGCACCGCCGCGATCCCCTGGGCCTCCCCGGAGATCAGCCGGTCGAAGAGGGCGGCGCTGCTGTACCAGATCGCGTCGGCCGGGCCACGCTCGCGGCTGACCTGCACGGACCCGGGCCGCATCCGGACCAGCCAGTGCTCGGTGTGGTGGTTTTCGCCGAGGTCGATCTGGAGGGTGCCGTCGGCCAGGCCACCCAGGATCTCCGGGGCACGCGACGGCAGCGCTTCGAAGAATCTCTCCGCCGCCTCGGTCACATCCGAATCGTAGGCAGCTGTCCGAGATGTCGGGTCGGTATCGGCACTCCGCTCGGATCGACCCACCGCCGCCGTGCGGTCAGTAGACGAGCGCCTGCGCGCCCTCGGCCAGCGCCTCCTCGACGAAGACCGCGGCACCGGCGATCCGGACCCCGGGAAGTACGTCGTCCGGGCCGATCTCCCGTCGCGCCGCGCACTGCGTGCAGGCGGTCACCCGGCCGCTGGTCAGGATGACGTGCAACAACTCGGCCAGCGGTGCGGAGTGCGGCAGGTCGAACTGCTGGGCGCGGCCGGGCACTGCGAACCAGGTCGACTCACCGGTCAACCAGAGTGAGACGTCCACCCCGGCCGCGACCGCCGTCGCGGCGACGGTGAATGCCTGCGCGCACCGCTCCGGGGCGTCAGCCCCCGCGGTGGCCTTGACGACGAGAGTGCGGGCCATGTGGCCCAGCATAGGATGGCCGGGATGGTTACCGAGATCGGGTTTGTCAGCCTGCTGGTCGCTGGCCTGGGCGGGCTCGCCGGTGGCCTGGTCTACCTTGCCGTACGCATTTCGAGAGGACGCTGGTGAGCGCGAGGAGTGAGCCGGGGTTGCGAGCCCCGCAGTCGCGAACGAAGGTGGCTCCGTGAGCGCGAGGAGTGAGCCGGGGTTGCGAGCCCCGCAGTCGCGAACGAAGGTGGCTCCGTGAGCGAGAATCCGCTGCAGCCGCCGTGGCTGAACGCGCCGCCGGTCGAGGAGTACCCGTTCGAGGAGAGTCACGACCTGCGGGTCGGGCCGAAGCTGCACCCCGCGCTCGACGCCCTGTTGCCGTACATCGGGCTGTGGCGCGGTCGCGGCAAGGGCGGCTTCCCCACCATCGAGGATTTCGACTACGCGCAGGAGATCCGGATCAGCCACGACGGCCGACCGTTCCTGCACTACGAGTCCCGTGCCTGGATCCTCGACGAGCAGAGCAGGCCGGTCCGTCCGGCCGGTCGCGAGGTCGGCTGGTGGCGTCCGGTGCTGGTGGACGGGCGGGCGACCGACGAGCTGGAGGCGCTGCTGACCACCCCGACCGGGGTGATGGAGCTGCACCTGGGCAAGCGCACCGGCACGCAGGTCGAGTTCGCCACCGACGCGGTGATCCGGACTCCGACCGCCAAGGAGGTCACCGGCGGCCACCGGCTCTTCGGCATCGTCGAGGGTGCGTTGCTCTACGCCCAGGAGATGGCCGCCATGGGTCACGGGCTCAGCCCGCACCTCTCCGCCCGGCTGGTCCGGGTCGGCGGCTGACGCTCAGTCGACGGGGAAACCGAGCAGGGCGTGCAGGGCGGGGGTGCGCGGGCAGGGCTCCCGGCGCACCCCGTCCAGCATCCGCACCTCGGCGAGCCCACGCACCGATGAGCTGAACCAGACCCCGTCGGCGGCGTGCAGCTCGGCCGGCGTGACCATCCGTTCGGAACCGTCCAGGCCCAGCTCGTCGGCGTGGGCGAGCAGCCAGGCGACGGTGGTGCCGGGCAGGATGCCGGTGGTGGCGGCGGGCACCGTGCAGAGCGTGTCGCCGGTGAGCCACACCACGTTGGCGATGGGCCCCTCCAGCGCGTACCCGTCGGAGGAGACCCAGAGCACGTCGTCCACGCCGGCCCGGCGGGCCCAGCGGCGGGCGGCGCTGTTGACCGCGTACGAGGTGGATTTGATCCCGGCCGGTAGCCAGTCGAGCCCGGTGCGCGCGTCGGCGGGTACCCCCAGCGGCAGGATCGCCACGGTGATCCCGTTGCGCCGAGCCGCCTGGGAGGACGCCGGCACCGGGTTCACTGTGGCGTAGACGGTCGGTGGGCCGCCGGCCTCCGGGCCCCGGGTGCAGACCAGCCGTAGCGCGCCCTCCACCGTCGCCGGCCAGCCCGCGCGCACGGTGTCGAGCAGGTCGATGAGCGCGTCGACGGGGGGCAGCTCAAGGTCGACGGCGGCTGCCGCCGTGGCCAGCCGGGCCAGGTGCTCGTCGCGCAGCCACGGCCGGCCCTGGCGTAGGTGCATGGACTCGAAGAGGCCGTCGCCGTGCAGGACACCCAGGTCGTCGGCGCGCAGGGCGGGTTCGTCGGCCGGGATGAGCCCCCGGCCGAGAACAGCGATCCGGGCACTCGCTGCGGTCGGGGCCGTGCCGACGGGTGGCGTCACCATGACCGTCGAGCGTAGCGGCGGGCCGTCGCCGGCAGGAGCGGCCGCGATTGCCGAACTATGATCGGACGGTGTCCGAATCCTCCCTCGCGGAAATGCTGCGGTCCCGTGGGCTGCGGCTGACGGCCCAGCGGCAGCTCGTCCTCCAGGCGGTGCTCGATCTGGGCCACGCCACCCCGGAGCAGGTGCACACCGCGGTGCGGGAGGTCGCCGCCGGCGTCAACATCACCACCATCTACCGCACGCTTGAGCTGCTGGAACGGCTCGGCCTGGTCACCCACACGCACCTGTCGCACGGCTCGCCGACCTATCACGCGGCCGGTGAGCACCAACACGTCCATCTGGTCTGCCGGGAGTGTGGCGCGATCGACGAGATCGATCCGGAGCTGCTGCGCCCCCTCGCCGACCAGTTGGCCGCGCAGCGGGGGTTCCGGGTGGACATCGGGCACGTGTCACTCTTCGGCGTCTGCGTACGCTGCGAGAACGGGGACGACAAATGATCGACATCGCGGGCGCGGTGGCCGTCGAGAGCATCGACGAGGCCAGCCGCGACCAGCCGGATCCGGCGCACGTCGCGGCCGGCGTGCGGGGGGTGGCCGCGCACTACGGTGACCCGCTGCGCGAGCAGCGCACCCTCGACACCGCTGTCGGTCTGGTCGACCGGTCGCATCGGGGGGTCATCGCGGTGCCCGGGGAGGACCGGGCCGGCTGGCTGCACACGATCACCTCGCAGCACCTGAGCGCCCTGTCCGCCGGTGACGGCACCGAGTTGCTGGTGCTGTCGCCGCACGGCCACGTCGAGCAGCACGCCATGGTCGCCGAGGACGGCGAGACCACCTGGCTGGACACCGAGCCCGGCGCCACCGAGGGCCTGCTGACCTACCTGGAGAAGATGCGGTTCTTCAGCAAGGTCGAACCACGCGACGCGACGGCCGAGCGCGCGCTGTTGTCGCTGGTCGGGCCGGCGGCCATGGAGGCGCTCGGCACGCTGGGCGTGACCGGGCTGGCCGCGCCGGACGTGGTCGCGGTGCCGGGTCCGAAGTTCCCGCACGGTGCGGTGCCACAGCGGGCGAGCGTCCGGTACGACGTGCAGCCGCTGCCGATCGGCGGCTGGGCCCGACGTGGTCCGCTCGGGGTGGACCTGCTGGTGCCCCGGTCGGCGATGGACCAGGTGGTGGCGGAGTTGCGCGGCGCCGGTGTGCCGGCCGTGGGGCTCTGGGCGTACGAGGCGATCCGGGTGGCCGCCCGGCAGCCGCGGGTCGGGGTGGACACCGACCATCGGACCATCCCGGCCGAGGTCGACCTGATCGCCCCGGCGGTGCACCTGGACAAGGGTTGTTACCGGGGGCAGGAGACGGTGGCGCGGGTGCACAACCTGGGTCGGCCGCCGCGTCGCCTCGTACTGCTGCATCTGGACGGGGTGACCACCGATCAGCCGCCGGTGGCCGGTACGCCGGTGACCCTCGACGGCCGGGCCGTCGGCTTCGTCGGCACCGCCGTGCTGCACCACGAGCTGGGCCAGGTCGCCCTGGCGGTGCTGAAGCGCAACGTGCCGGACGACGCCGCGTTGCTGATCGGCGAGACGGCGGCGGCGATCGACCCGTCCTGACCGGGCCGTCTAGGATCGCCGGCATGACAACAGGGACGTTGATCACGGTGGCCCCGACCGGCGCTGAGTCGGCCAAGGCGGAGGTGCCGGCGCTGCCGGTGACCCTCGACGAGTTGCTGCTCACCGCCAAGGAGTGCGAGGCGCTCGGCGCCGCCGTGATCCACGTCCACATCCGCGACGACGAGGCCCGGCCGACGCTGGACCCGGTGCGGCTGGCCGACACGGTGGCGGCGCTGCGGGAGGGCACCGACCTGATCGTGCAGCTCTCCTCCGGCGGTGCGGTGACCGACCCGGAGGCCGCCCGGCTCGCCGTCCTCGACGCCCGTCCGGACATGGCCTCCTGCACCATGGGCACTGTCAACTTCGGCGACGACGTCTTCCTCAACCGCTGGGAGTTCATCGTCGACCTGCACACCCGGATGCAGGAACGCGGGATCGTGCCGGAGTACGAGATCTTCGACCTCGGCCACCTGTCGGCGTTGCAGCGGTTGCTCGGCAAGTACGGGCTGCCGGCCGGCGGGCACGTGCACGTCGACTTTGTGATGGGTGTGCCGGGTGGCATGCCGGGCACCACGGAAACCCTGGTCGCGGCCCACCGGATGCTGCGGGACCTGCCCGAGGGCACGACCTTCTCGGCCACCGGTGTCGGCCGGAGCAGTCTTCCGGTCCTGCTGGCCTCGCTGTCGGCGGGCGGGCACCTGCGGGTCGGTATGGAGGACACCGTGACGTACGCGAAGGGCCGCCCGGTGGAGTCCAACATGCAGCTGGTCGCCCGCGCGGTGGGTTTCGCCCAGCTCGCCCAGCGTCCGCCGCTGACCACCACCGAGGCCCGCGAGCTGCTCGGGCTGTAAGGCCGGCTCTGTCCCGCGCCCCTGTCACCCGGGCGGTGGATGTCCTGGTCACCCCGGTGCCGGGCACCCCCGGACCGTCGGTACCGTCCACCGCGTGACGAAGACGTACGAGGGCGGCGCGCCGCTCGCCGAGGTGGTCCGGTCCGGGTTCGTGGAGGGTGCGCACCGCGGCTCGGTGGTGGTGCTGGACGCCGCCGGTGTCGCGGTGGCGTCCGCCGGGGACGTGGCCTCGCCGATCTTTCCCCGTTCGGCCAGCAAGCCGATGCAGGCGATCGGGATGCTCCGGGCCGGCCTGGCGTTGAGCGACCCGGCCGACGTGGCGCTGGTCTCGGCGAGTCACGCGGGCGAGGAGTTCCACCTGGCCCGGGTCGGTGCGCTGCTGGAGCGCGCGGGGCTGGACGAGTCGGCGCTGCACTGCCCGCCCGACCTGCCGGTGGGCGCCGCGGCCCGGGAGGCGGTGCTGCGCGCCGGTGGCGGCCCGAGTCGGGTGCAGATGAACTGCTCCGGCAAGCACAGCGGGATGCTGCTGACCTGCGAGGCGGCCGGTTGGCCGCGGGACGGCTACTGGCGGCCGGAGCACCCGTTGCAGCAGCGGTTGCGGGCCGCCATCGAGGAGTTCACCGGCGAGCAGGCGGCGGCGGTGGGGGTCGATGGCTGCGGCGCCCCGGTGCTCGCGGTGTCGTTGACCGGCCTGGCCGGGGCGTACCTGCGGCTGGTCGACGCCGAGCCGGGCTCGGTGCCGCGCACCGTGGCCGACGCGATGCGGGCGTACCCGGAGATCGTGGGTGGCACCCAGGCCGACGACACCCGGCTGATGCGTGGTGTTCCGGGGCTGCTGGCGAAGGTCGGCGCGGAGGGTGTGATCGCCGTGGCGGTGCCGGGTGTCGGCGCGGTCGCGTTGAAGATCGACGACGGTGCCGACCGGGCGCGGATGCCGGTGCTGGTCTCCGCGCTGCGCCGACTCGGCGTGGACGCCCCGGTGCTCGCCGAGTACGAAGAGGTGCCGCTCTTCGGCGGCGGGGTGCCGGTCGGGGCGGTCCGCCCGCTCTGGTGAGCGGAACTCCGGCCGGCGTGGCTCACCGTCGGTGACCGTGCCGGCTGGCGGTGGCCCGAACATCGTGGTGCCACAGCGGCATCAGGATGCCGCTGTGGCATCACGCTCATTCGCGGGTCGGGTTCCGAACGGCCCGGTGTGCGTGCGGCCCGGCCTGCGGGCGGGGTTGGTCAGCTGGGCGGGGTTGGTCAGCTCAGGAAGTCGAGCAGTGCGGCGTTGACCGGCTCCGGACGCTCCAGCGGCAGCAGGTGTGCGGCGTTCGGCACGTCGGGCAGGCGCACCGCGCCGGGGACCTCGGCGGCGATCCGGTCGGCGAGTCGGCTGATGTCCGGCACGTCCGCGGCACCGGCGGTGACCAGCACGGGGATCGCCAGCTCGCCGAGACGGCCGATCGCCGGTGGGGTCAGCTCGCCCACCTCGACCGCGCCGAGCGCCAGCTCGGCGGCGAGGGCCCGCTGGTCCATCTCCTGCGCGAACGCGACCAGCTCGCTGTCGACGTCCTCCGGCTGCCGTCCCGGGCCGACCACCCAGAAGCGCACCTCACCGGCCGCGCCCGCGACGAAGTCGTCGGGGTCGACCTCGCCGACCAGGTTGTCCCACAGGTCGTTCGCCTCGTCGGACCACTCGTTGCCGGAGACCGCCGTGTCGAACAGCGCGAGCGCGCTCACCCGGTCGGGGTGGGCCAGCGCGGTGTCGATGGCGACCGCTCCGCCGAACGAGCAGCCGACCAGGGCGGCCCGGGGCAGGTCGAGCGCGTCCAGCAGCCCGGCCACGTCGTCGTGGTGCGTGAACGGGGCCGGGGGGAGCTCCGAGTCGCCGTAGCCGCGTAGGTCAGGGACGATCACCCGGTGTCGGGCGGCGAGCGCGGACACCTGCCCCCGCCACATCCGCCGGTCGGCGATGCCGGCGTGCAGCAGGACGACGGGTGAACCGGTGCCGGCCTCGTCGTACGCGATGCTTGCTCCATTGACTGTGATCTTGTGCACGGTCGGACCGTACGGATCGACGGAGCGGCGCGCAAACGGGATGGTGAGACCTTGCTAACTATGGTTAGCGTTTTGCTTGCAGGAGCTAGCGCCAGCGATTAGCGTCGCGGTCATGGCCACACCCAAGGACCTTCCCGACGTCGGCGGGTTCATCCGCGATCTGCGGCGCAACGCCAAGATCTCGCTACGGCAGCTCGCCGAGCAGGCCGGGGTCAGCAACCCGTACCTGAGCCAGATCGAGCGCGGCCTGCGCAAGCCCAGCGCCGAGGTGCTCCAGCAACTGGCGAGCGCGCTGCGGGTCTCCACGCCGGCGATGTACCTGCGCGCCGGTCTGCTCGACGACAAGGAAGGCCACGGGGTGCTCGCCGCCATCGCCGTGGACGCAGACCTGACGATGGCGCAGAAGCAGTCGCTCAGTCAGATCTACGAGACGTTCCGCCGGGAGAACACCCGGCTGGCCGAGGCCCAGGCCGAAGCCGATGCGGCCCAGGCCGGAGCCGGGGCGGCCCAGGCCGACCAGCCCGCCAGTCAGGCCGCCGATCTGGCCAATGTGGCCGCCACCGGCCCCACCACCGTGGGCGGCACCCCGACCGAGGCCGTGCTCGAGTCGGTCGCCGTCACCGAGGCGGGCACCGCCCCCGCCCCGGGCAGCACCAGCATCCCCCAGAAGAAGAAGGCCGCCGAGGCGGCCGAAGAGGAGACGTCATGAGCGAGCCGAAGACCAACCGCATCCCCGCCCCGATCTACGCCGCAGCCGGTGCCGGCGAGCTGGCCATCGAGCAGCTCCGCAAGCTCCCGGCCGTGGTCGGCGTGCTCAGCACCCGGGTCGTCGCCGACCTGGGTGGTCGGGCAGTACTGACCGGGTTCGAGCTGAAGCAGAAGGCCGCCGAGACGCTGCGTACCGCCAACGAGAGCGCCGACCTGGCCAAGCTGCGCGAGGTGGCCGACATCGACAAGCTGCGCGCCGCCGCGACCCGCAACGCCGCCCTGGTGGTCGCGAGCGCCCAGGTCGCCCAGGAGCGCGCGTTCGCCGCGTACGGCGCGCTGGTCGCCCGGGGCGAGCGGGTCGTCGGCGCAGGCGTGCTGGAGGCCGCCGACACTGTCAACGCCGACATCGAGGCCACTGAGGCCGTGACGCCGGCCACCACCGCGCCCACCGCCACCACCACCCCGGCCGCCCCGGCCGCGGCCCCTGTCGACACGCCGACCCCGGCCGACGTGGCCGAGATCGCCGAGGCCAAGCCGGCCGCGGTCAAGAAGGTCGCCCGTGCGCCGAAGGCGGCCAAGCCGGTCGAGACCCCGTCGGCGAAGCTCCCCCGGGCCACCAAGCGGACCCGGCCGGCCGCCGAGTAACCCGTCGGGTCGACGACCCCGGCGGCGTCCTTGTCGGACGTAGCCGGGGTCGTGGACATAAACTGGCCGGCATGGCCAACGCCGCGCCGATCTTCGCCTTTGCCGTCCGTGACGTGATCGAGCTGATCCTGCTCGTCTTCGCGCTGATCGTTCAGGGCGTCGCCCTGGTGCACGCCGTCACGCAGCGCTCCGACGCGTTCCCCGCCATCGGCACGCTGCCCAAGGGCGGCTGGATCGCCATCCTGGCGGTCTGCCTCGTGCTCACCCTGCTCGGCTTCGGCCCGATCAGCCTCTTCGGACTGGTCGGCATCGCCGCCGGTCTGATCTACCTGCTCGACGTCCGGGTTGGTCTGCGCGACCTGAGCGACGGCAAAGGGTTCTGGTGAGAGGTTTTCGCTGGCCGCCCCCACCCGACAGCGGTCCCCGCACCTGGGGGCCCGGGCCGGGTGGGCCGCGTACCGGCCGACCGGCGCTGCCGGAGCCGGAGACCGAGCTGGTCACCACCCCGCACGGCGTACGACTGGAGCGGCTGGTCACCGGCACCGGTGACCCGGTCACCGTGTTCGCGCACGGGCTGGGTCAGGGCATCGCCACCACCCGCCCGTTCGGCAGTGGGGTGAACGGGCGCAAGGTGTTCTTCCAGTTCCGCGGGCACGGCCGTTCCGATTCCCCGGACGGTCCGTGGGACTACCTGGACCTGGCCCGGGATCTGCGGGCGATCGCCGACCTCGGGCGCGCCAGCCGGGCGTTCGGCGCGAGCCTCGGGGCGGGTGCCCTCTGCCGGCTCCTCGCGGAGAGCCCGGAACGTTTCGACAGGCTGGTCTTCTTCCTGCCGGCGGTGCTCGACGAGCCACGCGGGCCGGCCGCCCGGGAACGCATCACCGACCTGCTGGAGGCGGTGGAGAGCGGGGACGCCTCGGCGGTCGCCGACATCGTCACGCTGGAGTTGCCCCCGGCGGTGCGCAACACCCCGGCCGGCTGGGCGTACCTGCGGCAACGGCTCGACCAACTGCTGCGTGACGGTCTGGCCGACGGTCTGGCCACGCTCACCGACCAGACGCCGCTGCGCCGGATCGGTGACCTGACGGCGGTCACCGCGCCGGCACTGGTGATCGGTTGCGCGGGCGACGACCTGCACCCGGTCGAGGTCGCCGAGCGGCTCGCCGCCGCGCTGCCCCAGGCCACCCTGCACGTGTACGACCGGCCCGGTGTGCTCTGGTCGGAACGCGCCGACCTGCGCGAGCGCATCTCCGGCTTCCTGAACGAGTAACCTGCCCTGTCATGGGCGTCACACAGCATGGCCGTACGCACCGGCTGGACCTTGCCGACCCGACACTGCGCGAATGGACCTGCACGGTGCTGCACGCCGATGCGGAGCAGGGCATCGTGCTGGACCGTTCCGCGTTCTACCCGGGTGGCGGGGGTCAGCCACCCGACCACGGCGTGCTGCTCTGGCAGGGCGTGCAGACCCGGATCGTCGGCACCCGCAAGGGCGACGACCCGTACCTGATCCCCGCCGAGGGTGACCCGTTGCCGCCGGTCGGCACCGAGGTCGTGGGCGCGGTGGAGGACGAGCGCCGCACCCGGCTGATGCGCACCCATTCCGGGCTGCACGTGCTCTGCGGTGTGGTGTTCCGCGACTTCGGCGCGCTGGTCACCGGCGGGAACATGGAGCCGGGCGAGGCCCGGATGGACTTCAACCTGCCCGAGGTGCCCCCGGACTTCAAAGCCCGCATCGAGGAGCTGGTCAACGCCGAGGTGGCCGCCGACCGCTCGGTCGCCACGCGGGTGCTGCCGCGCACCGAGGCGCTGGCCCTGCCGGACATCATCCGCACCCAGTCCAACCTCATCCCGCCGGACGAGCAGGAGGTCCGCATCGTCGACATCGTCGGGCTGGACGTGCAGGCCGACGGCGGCACCCACGTCGCCTCCACCGCCCAGATCGGCAAGGTGCAGGTGGTCAAGGTGGAGAGCAAGGGCCGCGCCAACCGTCGGGTCCGCGTCCGGCTCGTGGATTAGATCGGGTAACCGAATTCGGACGTCGGCTGTCAGGTATTCCTGACACCGTCGCAGGCATGACGCAACCGCTAACCGGAAAGATCGCGCTCGTCGCCGGTGCCACCCGGGGTGCCGGGCGGCAGATCGCCGTTCAGCTCGGCGCGGCCGGTGCCACTGTCTACGCCACCGGTCGCAGCACCCGGGCCGGCCGCTCCGAGATGGACCGACCGGAGACCATCGAGGAGACCGCCGAGCTGGTCAGCGCGGCCGGCGGCACCGGCATCGCCGTTCAGGTCGATCACCTGGTGCCCGAGCAGGTCCGCGACCTGGTCGCCCGGATCGACGCCGAGCACGGCCAACTCGACGTGCTGGTGAACGACATCTGGGGCGGTGACCCCCTGGTCACCTGGGACAAGCCGGTCTGGGAGCAGCCGCTCGACGCCGGCTTCCGCACTCTGCGACTGGCCGTCGACACGCACATCATCACCAGCCACTTCGCCCTCCCGCTGCTGATCCGCAAGCCCGGCGGGCTGGTGGTGGAGATGGGCGACGGCACCAAGGCGTACAACGACGAGAACTACCGGCTGTCGGTCTTCTACGACCTGGCCAAGGTCTCGGTCAACCGGCTCGCCTTCAGCCAGGCGCACGAGCTGAAACCGTACGGCTGCACCGCCGTCGCGCTCACCCCCGGCTGGATCCGCTCCGAGGCGATGCTGGAGCACTTCGGCGTGACCGAGGAGAACTGGCGCGACGGTGCCGCCACCGACCCGAACTTCCTCATCTCGGAGACCCCTGCCTTCGTCGGCCGGGCGGTGGCCGCGCTCGCCGCCGACGAGGACAAGGCCCGCTGGAGCGGCAGGTCCGTCGACGCGGGCAGCCTCTCCAAGGTGTACGGGTTCACCGACCTCGACGGCAGCCAACCCGAGGGCTTCCGCTACATCACCGAGGTGGTCGATGCGGGCAAACCAGCGGACGTGACCGGCTACCGGTAGAGCGCGGCGAGCCGGTCGGCGCTCCGCGCGAACAACTGCCGCAGCTCGGGTGGGCCGAGGACCTCCACCTCGGGGCCGAGCCCCGACAGTTGGTGGTACGCCACCGGGACCGACTCGACGGGCAACCGGGCCACCACCCACCCCTGCCCGTCGGGTTCGCTGGCGGCGGCGACCAGTTCGTCGTACACGAAGGGGGCATCGACCAGGTGCCGGAGCTGGCGCAGGCCGGCGGGGCTCAGCCGGACGGCGACCTCGGCCCGCAGCATGGTCCGCAGGAACGACCCGGCCTGCTCGCGCCAGTGCCCGGCCAGGTCGAAGCCCTCGTCGCGGTCGAAGTGCTCGTCGCCCACCTCGACCCCGGTGACCCGGTCCACCCGGTAGGTGCGCACGTTCTCGCCGACCCGGCCGACCAGATACCAGACCCCGCTCTTGAGCACCAGGCCGTACGGCTGCACCCGACGGGCCACCTCCCGGTCGCCGCGTCGGTAGCGCAGCTCCACCACCCGGTCCGCCCAGACCGCCCGGGCCAGCTCGGGCAACCACTGCGGCGCCGCGGACTCCCGGAACCAGCCCGGCACGTCCAGGTGGAACCGCTGCCCGGCGCGGGCCGGCGCGTCGCGCAGCGCGGGTGGCAGCGCGGCGAGCACCTTCAGCTCTGCGGACGCCATCGCGTCGGCGAGCCCCATCTCGCCCGCCGGCCCGGGCAGCCCGGCGAGGAACAGCGCCTCCGCCTCGTCCCTGGTCAGACCGGTCAACCGGGTGCGGTACCCACCGAGCAGGCGGTATCCGCCGGCCCGCCCCCGGTCGGCGTAGACCGGCACGCCGGCGGCGGAGAGCGCCAGCACGTCCCGGTAGACGGTCCGCTCGGAGACCTCCAACTCCCGGGCCAGCTCGCTCGCGGTCATCGACCCGCGCGACTGCAGCAGCAACAACAACGAGATCAGTCGGGACGCGCGCACCCGCCCATCCTGCCCGGCCCCGCTCAGCGCCCGCCGGGGGTCAGCAACCCCCTGTCGTACGCGGTGGCCACCGCGGCGGCCCGGTCGTTGACCCCGAGCTTGGCGTACACATGCAGCAGGTGGGTCTTGACGGTGGCCTCGCTGATGAACAGGCGGGTCGCCGCCTCCCGGTTGGAGGCACCGCGCGCCACCATCGTGAGCACCTCCAGCTCACGCTGGCTCAGCGGCTCCTCCACCGGCGCGCGCAGCCGGCCCATCAGCCGGCCGGCGACGCTCGGCGCGAGCACCGAATCACCGCGGGCGGCGGCCCGTACCGCGCGAACCAGGTCTTCGCGGGGCGTGTCCTTGAGCAGGTAGCCGGTGGCACCGGCCTCGATCGCCGGCAGCACGTCGGCGTCCGTGTCGTAGGTGGTGAGCACCAGCACCCGGGCGGTGCTGCCGGCGCGGGCCAGGCGACCGATGGCGGTCACCCCGTCCATCCCGGGCATCCGCAGGTCCATCAGCACCACGTCCGGTCGCAGCGTCGCGACCAGTGCCAACGCCTCCGAGCCGTCCGTTGCCTCACCGACCACCTCGAAATCGGGGTCGCCGGTGAACATTCCCCGAAGCCCGTCCCGCACCACCGGATGGTCGTCGACGATCAGCAGCCGGATCGAGGTGGTCACCCGGCACCTCCGGGTAGCGCGGGAACGGACGCCGAGATGGCGGTGCCGCCGCCCGGCTCGGACTCGACCACCAACTCGCCGCCGACCCGGGTGACCCGTTGCCGCATGACGGTCAGCCCGTACCCGCCAGTCGGCTCCCGGGACGTCGGTTGGTCGATGACCTCGAAGCCGGCCCCGTCGTCGCGCACGTCCAGGGTCACCACGTCGGCCATGTACGACAGGGTCAGCCCGACCCGTGAGGCGGCGGCGTGCCGGGCCACGTTGGCCAGCGCCTCCTGGGCAGCCCGAAGCAGGGTCACCTCGATCTCCGGGTGCAGTGGACGGGGCGTACCGGTGGTGGCGACCTCGGCCCGTACCCCGTGCAGGGCCGACCAGCGCCCGCCCAGCTCGACGAGCGCGTCCGGCAGCCGGGCCGTCTCCAGCGGCTCTGGGCGGACCGCCCGCACCGAGCGGCGGGCCTCGGTGAGGCTCTCCCGGGCCAGCGCGAGCCCGTTGTCGACGTGCCGGCGCCAGTCGGCGGACCGGTCGCGGGTCTGCTCGGCCGCCTCCAGTTGGGTGATGATGCCGGCCAACCCCTGGGCGAGGGTGTCGTGGATCTCCCGCGCCATCCGTTGGCGCTCGTCCAGCACGCCGGCCTCCCTGGCCTGGATGAGCAGTTGGGCGTGCAGCCCAGCGTTCTCCCGGACCGTCTCGGTGAGTTGACGATTGGCCTCGCCGAGTTCCGCCATCAACCGTCGGCGGTTGGCGTCCTCCTTCTGCGCCATCGCCGCGAACCAGCTCACCGAGCCAGCCACCAGCAGGTTGAAGAGCACCAGCACAAGCCAGAGTGGCCAGTGCGACGTCACCACCGCCAGACCGCCGCCCTGGGAGGTGGCGACGAGGGCGGCGGTGGTGGCCATGCCGGCGACCCGCCAACGCCCGGGCAGCACCGGGAAGGCGTGGATGTAACCGATCCAGGCGAAGAAGCCGTACCACGGGCTGGCGGCCACCAGCACGGCCGCGAACGTGAGCAGCCCGGCGTAGTAGACAGCCATCAGCCTGCGCCGGCTCTGCCAGTCGGGGTGCAGGGTGACGAACCAGGCGACCCAGCAGCCTGCAGCCACGGCGGCGGCGAGGGTGGGCACCGGCCCGGGGCTGGCGGGCGCCGGTGCCACGAGGGCCAGCAGGGTGCCCAGGGCCAGCCCGCCGTACGGGAACACGCGATAGACGTTCGCCTCACGTTTTCGCCAGCTGGCCAGCCGGTCGTGCCCACCGCTGCTGGTCATCGAATCCCCGCTCACTCCCAGCGGAACAGTTTCGCCGCGCCAGCACCGGCCGCCACGGCGATCACCGCCATTATCGCCAGGTGCAGTGGCTGCGGCGACGGGCCGGTCCAGGCATCGAGGAGCGCCTGCACCCCGGGCGGCGTGTAGTCGCCGATCCGCGCCACGGCGTCCGGTAGCAGGAACCGGGGCAGGTAGACCCCGCCGAAGAACATGGTGAGCAGAAACAGTGGCACGGCCAGGGCCTGAGCCGCCTTCGTCGTCCGGGCCACGGCGGCGACCAGCAGGCCGAGGGCCAGCAGCGCCGCGGTGCCGAGGACGAACGCCAGGGCGAAGCCGAGCGGGTGCCGGGGGAGCGGCACGTCGAACGCCAACCGGCCGACGACGATGAGCAGCAGCGCGCTGGCCAGGATCGCGGCCAGGGCCACCACCAGTTGGGCGGCGAGCAGAGCGGCCGGGGGCGCCGGAGTGGTCGCCAGCCGACGCAGCACGCCGCGTTCGCGGTAGGTGGCCATCGCCATGGGCATCGTGTTCACCCCCACCATGGCCAGGGTGACCACCAGTAGTGATGGTGCGAAGTAGTTGACGAAGGTCTGTCCGTCGAAGTTCGAATCCGGCTCGCGGAGCGAGGGGATGAACCCGAGCACCACCAGGATCAGTGTGGGCAGCCCCACGATGGTGAGCAGGGTCGGTAGGTCCCGCAGGTAGAGCCGCGCCTCGATCCTCAGGATCTGACGGAAGGCGTGCATGGTTGCCTCTCCTCAGTCGACGGGCCGGTGCCCGGTCAGCTCGACGAAGGCGTCGTCGAGGGTGCACTGCTCCAGCCGCAGGTCGGCGGCGACGATCTGGTGGCGGGCGAGCACCGACGTGACCGCGTGCAGCAGGTCGCCCGTGCCGGTCACCACCACCTGGCCGCCGGTGCGCCGCACCGCGGAGACCTCGGGCAGGTCGGTGAGGAGCCGGTCGTCGACAGGCGCCGAGGGTCGGAACCGGATCCGCTGCTGCGGAGACACTGTCGACACCAGGCCCGCCGGGCTGTCCTGGGCTACCACCCGGCCGTGGTCGATCACCACGACCCGGTCACAGAGCCGCTCGGCCTCCTCCATGAAGTGGGTGACCAGCACGATCGTCACACCGCTGTCGCGGACCTGTTCGATGAGACCCCAGGTGTCCCGGCGAGCCTGCGGGTCCAGCCCGGTGGTCAGCTCGTCGAGGATCGCGATCTCCGGGTTGCCGACCAGGGCCAGCGCGATGGAGAGCCGCTGCTTCTGACCGCCGGAGAGCTTCTTGTACGCGGTGTTCCGCTTCTCGCCCAGGCCCAGCTTGTCGATCAGCGCGGCCGGATCGGCAGGGTTGCTGTAGAACGAGGCGTACATCTCCAGAGCCTCCGCCACCCGGAGCCGGTCCGGCAGTTGGCTCTCCTGAAGTTGCACACCGACCCGCTGGCGTAGCTGGGCCGCGTCCCGGCGGGGGTCGAGCCCGAGGACCGACACCCCGCCCCCGTCGGGGACGCGCAGCCCGGCGACACACTCCACGGTGGTGGTCTTGCCCGCGCCGTTCGGGCCGAGGACACCGAAGATCTCACCCGCCTCCACTGCGAACGACACCTCGTCCACCGCCACCAGATCGCCGTATCGCTTGTGCAGTCTGGTCACCTCGATGACCGGCATCTCGCCGTCCCTCCGCCGCTTTTCCTCAAGGGTTGTCGGGGTGGCCCGGCGGCGAATCGACCGGTCGGCGATTAGCACCGATGACCCCGGTTGACCACATCGATCCGTCAACCGGTTGATGTGCGACGCGGGCGTCGTTGCTAGCGCTCCGCCCGGCGGATCCGATGGCCGCTCGTTAGGCTGCTCGATCGTGGACGTCAGCAGAATCGCCAGCCCGGTGACCGGGGTCGCCGGACGTTTCCTCGCCGGGGCCGGCCTGCTCCTGCGTGGCCTGGGCCTCTACGTTCGTAGCCCCGGTCTGATGCTGCTCGGCGTCGTGCCGGCGCTGATCTCCGGCGTGCTCTTCGTGGCGGCGTTCGCCACCCTCGTGTACTTCGTGGACGACCTCGCCGCGCTCGTCACACCGTTCGCCGACGACTGGTCGAGCACCGCCCGCAGCCTGGTCCGAGTGATCGCCGGGCTGGCCTTCCTCGGGGTCGGTGGCCTGCTGGCAGTGCTCACCTTCACCGCTGTCACCCTGGTCATCGGAGACCCGTTCTACGAGAAGATCTCCGAGCAGGTCGAGCAGCGGTACGGCGGCACACCGGGCGCGGTGGACGTGCCGTTCTGGTCGTCGCTGCGCCGCAGCGTCGCCGACTCGGTACGCCTGGTGGCGCTCACCGCGCTGGTCGGCATCCCCCTCTTCCTCGCCGGTTTCATCCCGGTGGTCGGCCAGACGGTTGTCCCGGTGATCGGGGCAGCGGTGGGCGGCTGGTTCCTCGCCGTGGAGCTTGTCGGGGCGCCGTTCTACCGACGGGGAATGCGGCTGCCGCAGCGTCGGGCGATCCTGAAGGCCGACCGTCCCACCGCCCTCGGGTTCGGGGTGGCGGTGTTCCTCTGCTTCCTGATCCCGCTCGGTGCCGTGCTGGTCATGCCGGCGGCGGTGGCCGGCGCGGCGTTGCTGGCCCGCCGTTCGCTCGGCCAGCCGATCGACGGCCCGCTGGCCGCGTCGGCCACCGACCGGCCGGTGGGGGAGCGCTGACGTGGAGATCGTCCTGGTCGAGGGGGACATCACCGCCCAGCGGGTGGACGCCGTCGTGAACGCCGCGAACTCGTCCCTGCTCGGCGGCGGCGGGGTCGACGGTGCGATCCACCGCCGTGGCGGCCCGGCGATCCTGGCCGAGTGCCGGGCCCTGCGGGCGTCCCGGTACGGCCGGGGTCTGCCCACGGGACAGGCCGTGGCGACGACGGCCGGTGAGCTGCCGGCCCGCTGGGTCATCCACACCGTCGGGCCGGTCTGGTCGGCCGACGAGGACCGCTCGGCGCTGCTGCGGGACTGCTACGCCAACAGTCTGCGGGTGGCCGACGAGTTGGGCGCCGTGACGCTCGCCTTCCCGTTGATCTCCGCCGGCATCTACGGCTGGCCGGTCGACGACGCGGTCCGTCAGGCCCTGTCGGTGCTGCGCACGGCCACCCCCGCCACCGTCGCCGAGGCCCGCCTGGTGCTGTTCGGGGCGGACACCCACGCCACCGCGCACCAGGTCCTCAAGAAGCAAACCTCCCCTTGATCACCTGGTGCTGAATAGTTGAATCCGCGCCGCCTCGCATGATCGGCGAAGTTGAGCCGCATCTTTAGCCCGCCGGTCGCGTCGGGCAGATCGCCGTTGAGGGACGGGTCCAGGGTGCCTGCTGATCAGGTCAGCTCCGCCAGGCAGGTCCACTGGGACGCCACCGGGCGGTAGCCGAGCCGGGCGTTGATCGCCAGCATCGGGGCGTTCGCCTCGTCGTTCGAGGTGTACGCGGCACGTACGCCGTTGGCGGCAGCCCGGTGCAGCGCCGCCGTCTTGGCCAGTCGGGCCAGCCCGCGCCCCCGGTACGCCGGGATGCTGCCCGTGTAGTCCGACCACATCCGGTCCCCGTCCCGCTTCACCAGACTGAACGCGACGATCTCACCGTCGACCTCGGCGGCGACGCTGGCCGTCTTGTCCAGGCCGAGGTTGTCCCAGACGTCGTACTGCCAGCTCTGGTAGCTCTTGCTGTCGACCGGCAGGTCGCCCGGCTCGTCGACGGCCGAGGCCACGTCCGCCGCGTACAGCAGGTGCGGGTCGAGGTCGGCGATCGGGTGCAGCCGTACGCCCGGCGGTGGCTCGGGCAGCGCGGGCACCTGGTCCAGATCGAGCGCCGAGTAGCGCACCTCGCGGCTGGGCTCGTAGCCGTGCCGGCGGGCGAACGGCAGCGCCTCCGGTTGTGCGGTGGCACGCACCCGGCGGATTCCCAGCGGGCGGAGGTAGTCGGTCGCGGCTGTCAGCAGCCCGCCGCCGATGCCGCGTCGCCGATGTTCCGGGTGTACGTGCAGCAGGTTGATGCCGCCGACGTTCGCCATCGACGTCGTGCCGATGCGTTCGGCGGACACCCAGCCCACCACCTGGTTGTCGACCTCGGCCACGAAGGCGGTCCAGGCCTCCTCGGGCGGCGGTTCGGCGATCATCCTGCGGGTCGACTCGACCCCGCGCACCAGGTACGGGTAGACCGTCGCCCGCAGCGCCACCACGCCCGGCGCGTCGTCGGGCCGCGCCATCCGGATCCGCATGTCAGGCCCCCGTCCGGACGGCGGCGACGGCCTCGACCTCGACGAGCTGGTCGGTGTACCCGAGCACCGCCACCCCGAGCAGGGTGCTGGGCGGATCGTGGTCGCCGAAGAAGTCCCGCACCACCTCCCAGACGGTGACCAGGTCCTTCTGCTGCGACGACGCCACGTAGACGGTGGTCTTCACGACGTCGGTCAGCCGCGCGCCGGCCGCGTCGAGAGCGGTCGCCAGGTTCGTCATCACCTGCCGGGCCTGCGCCGCGTGATCGCCCGGCGCGACGGTGCGCCCCTCGGCGTCCAGCGGGCACGCCCCGGCGGTGAACACGAGTCGGGTGGGTGCGTCGACGGTGGCCGCGTAGGCGTACTCGGCGACGTCGGAGAGGGCGGGGACGCGCAACAGCGCGACAGGTTCCGGCATGCCGCGAGGCTAACCACGATCGCCGACCCGGGCGACGCAATAACGTCGCGACCCCACCTCCGCCGGAGGCGACAACTTCACGGAAACAGTGGCCTCGGCGCGTCCTGAGGGGACTGTTTCCCTGAAGTTGCGCGGATCTTGCCGCGCGGGCGCGGGGGTCAGGCGGAGGCGCGGCGGATCAGCTCGGTGGGGAGCATGACCGCCGGCTCGATGGTCTCCCCGGCGGCCAGCCGGAGCAGTTGGCGGGTCATCCGGCGGCCGAGTTCCACGATCGGCTGCCGGACGGTGGTCAGCGGCGGCTCGGTGTACGCGGCGGTCTCGATGTCGTCGAAGCCGACCACCGCCACGTCCTCGGGCACCCGCCGACCGGCCTCGCGCAGCGTCCGCAGGGCGGCGTGCGCCATCAGGTCGGAGGCGGCGAAGACGCCGTCCAGGTCGGGATGCTCGGTGAGCAGGTGCCGCATCGCCGCCGAACCGGACTCCCGGGTGAAGTCACCGATGGCGACCAACTCGGGCAGCCCGGCGTCGGCGACGGTGCTGCGGTAGCCGCTGAGCCGTTCGATCCCGGCGACCATGTCCTGTGGGCCGGCGATGGTCGCGATCCGTCGGCGACCGCTGTCGATCATGTATTGGACGGCTGCTGTCACCCCGGCCACGTGGTCGACGTCGACGTACGGGACGGGCACGTCGCCGAGGGGTCGGCCGCTGACCACCACCGGGATGCCGAGCCGGGCCAGCGTGCCGGGCAACGGGTCGGCACCGTGCAGCGACGCGAAGAGCACACCGTCGACGTGCCGGCCGGTGGTGTACCGCTCGACCCGTTGGTGCCCGGCCGGCGAGCCGGCGAGCATCAGCACCAGTTGCTTGTCGGCCGCCTCCAGCTCCTGACTGACGCCCCTGATGATGCCGGGGAAGACCTGGTCGTCGGAGAAGACCCGGGTGGCGGCCTCCGGCATGACCAGGGCGACCGAGTCGGTGCGTTGGGTGACCAGGCTGCGGGCGGCCAGGTTGGGGACGTACCCCAACTCGGCGACCGCCCGGGTGACCGCCTCGCGGATCGGCTCGGCGACGGTGGTGGAGCCGTTGACCACCCGCGAGACGGTGGCGCGGGACACCCCGGCCCGCGCCGCCACCGCCTCGAGCGTCGGCCGCTGCGCCGTCGTCATCGCGCCTTCCCCCCGCTCGTCACAGCCCGTTCCGGGAGATCACCTCCTGGTACCACCGGGCGCTGGCCTTCGGTGTGCGCCGCTGGGTCAGGTAGTCGACGTGCACGATCCCGAACCGCTTGCGGTAACCCTCCGCCCACTCGAAGTTGTCCAGGAATGACCATACGAGATAACCGCGCAGGTCCACGCCCCGGGAGATCGCCTCGTGCGCCGCGCGCAGGTGCCCGTCGAGGTAGGCGATGCGATCGGCGTCGATCACCTGCGCCGGGCCGTCGGGCGAGTCGGTGCCGGGCTTGTCGGGGAACGCCGCACCGTTCTCGGTGATCAGCAGCGGCACCCCGGGGTAGTCGGTGGCGATCCGCTCCAGCAGCCGGGTGAGACCCGCCGGCTCGATCATCCAACCCATGTCGGTGAGCGGGCCGGCCGGCGGCAGGAAGTGCACAGCGCCCTCGGTGCCCGGGTACGCGTCGTTGCCGGCCCCGTCGGGCCGCCCGGCCACGTAACCCGGGGCGTAGTAGTTGATGCCGAGCAGGTCGATCGGGGCGGCGATCAGCTTCTCGTCACCGTCGCGGATGAACGTCGGCTCGACGATCCGGGCCACGTGCTCGCGGACGTCGTCCGGGTAACCGCCAGCCAGCAGCGGGTCCAGGAAGATCCGGTTGTGCAGGCCGTCCACGAGGCGGACCGCCGCGGCGTCGGCAGCGCTCTGCGGGTCGGCCGGGCGCACGTCGGCCGGGTTGACGGTGATGCCCACGCTGCGCGCGCCGGCCGACCGCAACGCCCGCGCCGCCAGGCCGTGCCCGAGCAGCAGATGGTGTACGGCGGTGAAGGCCGCCGCCGCGTTCCGCTCACCCGGAGCGTGCACGCCGTTGCCGTAACCGAGGTAGGCCGAGCACCACGGCTCGTTGAGCGTGGTCCACACGTCGATCCGGTCGCCGAGGCGGGCGTACACCGCCGTGGCGTAGGTGGCGAAGTGCTCGGCGGTGTCCCGGTTGGTCCAGCCACCCCGGTCTTCGAGGGCCTGCGGCAGGTCCCAGTGGTAGAGGGTGACGATCGGGTCGATTCCCCGATCGAGCAGCGTGTCGGTGAGCCGGTCGTAGAAGTCCAGCCCCCGGGGGTTGGCCGGGCCGGTGCCGTCGGGCTGGATCCGGGGCCAGGCGACCGAGAACCGGTACGCCCGCAGGCCCAGCTCGGCCATCAGCGCCACATCGTCGGCGTACCGGTGGTAGTGGTCGCAGGCGACGTCGCCGGTGTGGCCCTGGTACACCTTGCCCGGCGTACGGCTGAAGGTGTCCCAGATGGACGGACCGCGGCCGTCGTCGCGGGCGGCGCCCTCGATCTGGTACGCGGCGGTGGCCGTCCCCCAGAGGAAGTTCTCGGGAAACCGGATCTCGCCGCCGTGCCTGTTGGTTGGCTCGCTGTGCTCGCTCACGCCTTGACCGCACCTTCCATGATCCCGCCGATGATCTGCCGGCCGAACAACACGAAGACCAACAGCAGGGGCAGCGTCGCGATGGCAGTTCCGGTGAACACCTGCGACATGTCCTGGTAGTACCCGTCCGACAGGGCTCGTAGGGACAGTTGCACTGTCGGATTCGCCGGATCGTTCAGCACAGCGTACGGCCACAGGAAGTCGTTCCAGGTGGTCATGAACGTGAGCAGGCCGAGCACGGCGGCGGCCGGACGCAGCGCGGGAACCACCACGTGCCACCAGATCCGGGCGGTGCCGCAGCCGTCCATCCGGGCGGCCTCGATCAGTTCGTCGCTGATGGCCTGGCCGGCGTACTGCCGCATCATGAACACCCCGAACCCGGTGACCAGAACCGGCACGATGACCGCCGGCAGCCGGTCGTTCCAGTGCAGCTTGCTCATCAGCAGGTAGAGCGGGATCAAACCGAGCTGGGTCGGCACCATCATGGTTGCGATGATCACCAGCAGCAGGGCGTTGCGGCCCCGGAACCGCAGCTTGGCGAAGGCGAACCCGGCCAGGCTGGAGAAGAACACCACGGAGACGGTCACCGTGGTGGCGACGATCACCGAGTTGATCAGGCCGGTCGCGAAGTACGCATCGGTGTTGTCGAACAGTCGGGCGATGTTCGCGCCCAGGTTGTCGCCGGGGGTGATCGGGGGTGGCAGCTGACCCATCGCGTCGTTGGAACGGCTGGCGACGACGAGCATCCACCAGATCGGAAAGATCGACAGGCCGGCCGCGACGACCAGGGCCAGGTAGGTGAGCGGGCTGGCCCGCCAGAGCCGGCTCATCGCGCCGCTCCCTTTCGTCTGTCGGGCCCCGACCGGCCGCCGAGCCGGCGCAGGATCAGCACGTTGACCAGCGCCACGATCGCGATGAGCGCGAAGAGCAGCCAGGCCACCGCCGAGCCGTACCCGAAGTTGTAGTGCGGGGCGAAGGCGTTCTCGAACATGTACATGGTCAGGGTCTGCGACTCCCGCAGCGGTCCGCCGCGGATCGGGTTGGTGCCGGAGTGGAACATCCGGGGCTCGGTGAAGAGCTGCAGGCCGCCGATGGTGGCGATGATGGTGCAGAAGATGATCGTGGGCTTGAGCAGTGGAACGGTGACCGACCAGAACTGTCGGACCCGGCTGGCGCCGTCGATCGCCGCGGCCTCGTACAGGTCGCGGGGGATGGCCTGCATCGCGGCCAGCAGAATCAGCGCGTTGTAGCCGGTCCACCGCCAGTCGACCATGGCGGAGATGGCCACCCAGGAGGCGAACCGGTTGGACTTCCACTCGATCGCGTCCAGCCCCACCAGGTCGAGCAGCCAGTTGACCATCCCGAACTCGCGGCCGAAGAGGACCCCGAACACGATCGCCACCGCGGCCGTGGAGGTCACGTTGGGGACGAGCACCGCCATCCGCCAGCCGGTGCGGGCCCGCAGGCCGCGGTTGAGCAGGTTGGCCAGCCAGAGGGCGGCGAGCAACTGCGGGACGGTCGAGATGACGAAGATTCCGAGCGTGTTGACCAGCGCGTGCCAAAAGTCCGGGTCGGCCAGCAGCCGGGTGTAGTTCTCCGCCCCGATGAAGGGGTGGTCGGCACCGAGCAGGTCCCAGTCGTGCAGCGAGACCCAGAAGGTGTACGCCAGCGGGTAGGCCCCGAAGATCGCGAAGATCAGGAAGAACGGGGCGATGTAGAGGTACGGCGAGAACCGGGTGTCGAGTCGGCTGAGCCGACCCGAGGAGCGGCGGGGGGTGCCGGCCGCCGGTGCGACCGGTGGGCGGGCGTCGAGCTGGACTGTCATGCCCGGAAACTCCTTTCCGCCGTGCGGGCGGGACTCCGGGCGCCGGAGCCCGCCCGCCCGCTGG